>JADZAF010000308.1 GCA_020852755.1 Bryobacterales bacterium | reverse complement strand
GCGATGAAGCCCAGGGCCAGGCCCAGCACGATGAGCACGGGAGCGGCCAGCGCGAACCCCGCCAGCGGGTAGAGCAGGTCGCGCGAGGACGACGGCCAGCGGTACTTCATTTCCTGGAAGTCGCGAAACAGCAGGAACAGGACCAGAGCCAGAGTGATGGCGATGGCGTAGGCAGTAGTGTGGGCCAGGCCCTGCACCGGACGGGGGATCAAGGCCCCGCCCGCATTGACCTCCACGGGCAGCCACATCAGCAGGATCACAGCGAAGTCCAGCCACCTGGCTCCGCCCCCCGCCGGGCCCTGCGCGTACACCAGCACCGCCGGTATGAAAGTGTACGCCGCGATGAGGAGCACAAGCGGAAAGGAGAGCGCGCCGTGCCACGCCAGCACCGCGCAGAAGAGCGCGGAGAGCAGCGCCGGCGCCGCGAACAGCAGCGCGGGCCTGCTTTTCAGCACCCGCCGGCCGGCGGACTGCACGGGCCGGGAGAGCAGAGCGAGAATCACGACCAGAAGGAGAACGGGCGCCAGCATCCCCACCGCATATCGTACACGCCCATAGCGGGCGGCGCTACAATGGCCCTAAGAAAGAGGGGAGCGCATGGCCCAACTGTTCGCCGGGTCGTCGGGATTCGCGTATCCGAACTGGAAGCCGGATTTCTATCCGCAGAAGCTGCCCGCGGCGAAGTTCCTGGAACATTACGCGACGCGGCTCAACGCCGTGGAGATCAACTACACCTTCCGCCGCCTGCCGGCCCGGTCGACGCTGGAAAACTGGGTGTCGCAGGTGACGCCGGCCTTCCTGTTCGCGCTGAAGGCCAACATGCGGATCACCCATGTGCACCGGCTGAAGGACGCGGCCGCGCCGACCGAATTGTTCTTCAAGACCATCGAGCCGCTGAGGAGCGCGCGGCGGCTGGGGCCGGTGCTGTTCCAGTTGCCTCCGCAGATGCGCGGCGACGAGGCGCTGCTGGCTTCGTATCTGGAACTGCTGCCGCGAGATATCCGCTGCGCCTTCGAGTTCCGCCACAACTCCTGGCTGAATGACGCGGTCTACCGCCTGCTCGAAAAGCACAACGTGTCGCTGTGCCTGGCCGAGTCCGAGAAGCTGGAGGTGCCCAAGGTGATCACGGCGGATTTCGTATACTTCCGGCTGCGCAAGCCCGAGTACAGCGAGGAGGACCGGAAGGAAATCGCGCGGGAGGCAGGCCGCCTGATCGCGGACCGCAAGGACGTCTTCGTCTTCTTCAAGCACGAAGATACCGCCGCCGGCGCCCTGTACGCGGAGCAGCTGCTGCGCAGCCAGTCGCGGGCGGCGGCCTAACCGGCCCGGCGCTGGCGCTTCTTTCGGGACGGCTGCCCGGCCGCCTCCTCCTCCACCTGCTGCGACTCCGCGGCGGTCTCGGTCTTGACCGGCTTGCGCTGGGCCAGGCTCTGCTTGAGCGCTTCCATGATGTCGATGACCGGGGCCACGCGCGGCGCCGGAGCCTCCACCACCTCGCGGCCCTGCAGCTTGGCGTCGATCAGGGCCTGCAGATTCTCCAGGTAGGTGTCATGGTATTTCTCCGGCTCGAACTTCGATTCCAGGGACTGCACCAGCATCTTGGCAAGGTCGAGCTCCTTCTCCTTGACCAGGCTGGTGTCGGTGTGGAACTCCTCCACCCTGCGGATCTCGCCGGTGTAGTACATGGTGTGGAGCATGATGCCCTTGTCGTTGGGCCGCAGGATCACGATGTGCTCGCGGTTGTGCATAGCCACTTTGGCGATCCCGTAATAGCCTGTATCCTTCAGGGCCTTGAACAGCAGCGCGTAGGGCTTGCGGCCGTTCTCGTCCGGGGCCATGTAGTAGGAGCTTTCGAGGAAGATGGGATCGACTTCGCCGGCCTGCACGAATTCGAGGATCTCCATGACCTTGGCGGTACGGGGAGCGACCTTCTTGATCTCTTCGTCCTCGATGACCACGTACTGGTCTTTTTCGTACTCATAGCCCTTGACCAGCTCGGAGCGGGGCACCGGCTTGTCCTCGGCCTGGCAGTAGACAACCTGCTTGATGCGGGAATGATCTTTGTGGTGCAGCAGGTTGAAACTGATGGTTTCACTACGTGCCGCGCTGAACAACCGGACCGGGAAGGAAACCAGCCCGAAAGTAAGCTGCCCCCTCCACACGCTTGTGGCCATGCGCCCCTCCAATTCCACCCTTAGCACGGAGGTAACCGGGATTTCAATCGGATTCGGGCAATCCGTCAGGACTTTCGCAATAACGAGTCCCAGTAGTCGCGGGCCCGGATTATCTCGGCGGTGACTCCGGAGGGCGTGGGCCGCACCGGTTCGCCGTTGCGGACGGAGTGCATGAAGGGGGAAACCCAGCCGCGGTAGCCGGCCGTTTTCAGGGCCAGGACCGGGGCGGCGAAACCCATGGGTCCGCGGCCGGGCAGTTGCTGGAGCGCGTCTTCCGGCGAGAGGCCGGCGTGGAGGCCCTGGCCGCGCTGCCAGGCGTAGAAGAACGCGATGCGATTGCCGAGTTCGGCGATGAGCGCGGCCAGTTGCGCCGGGTTCTGCTCCAGGTGATACGGCGCCAGGGCGAGGCCCAGGCCCGGAGGCGCGAATTCGGCGAACCAGCGCAGCGAGTCCGGCAGGTTGATGAGAGCGTTGCCGTGATTCTCGATGGCCAGGGTAACGCCGCACTGCACGGCTTCGGCGGCCTGAGGTTTCATCCGTTCGACGAAATCGCGGACGGCCGACTTGAGCGCCCCGCCGGCGGCATCGCGCGGCCCCTGGCTGCCGGTCACGATGGTCGGAACGCCCAGGCTGCGGGCCATGCGGATTTCCTCAGCCAGTTGGAACGGGCCGAGGTCGTAGCGGCTCAGCACGCCCACCCGGAGCCTGTATCGGCGAAGGAGAGCGGAGAAGCGCTCCAGGCCCATCTCGTCGATCTGGGCGCGCTGGTTGCCCTGGGGCCTGGGCCAGATGTCGAGATCGAGAATGCCGGCTCGTCGCGCTTCCGGCAGAACGGCCGCGAGATCCGCCTGGCCGTACATGCTGGTGGAGATTACGTAGCGGAAGCGGAAGGCCGCGGCCGGGGAAGGAGCGGGGGCCAGCAGGGCGGCGGCGAGGCGGCCGAAGCCGCGGCGGGTGTGCGGATGAGGAGGCATGTCTGGTGCGCCATTCTAGCGCTTCCGGCGCCGCAGCACGGCGGGAGCGTGCGGCGCCGGGACGGCCGCGCCGCTACAATGCGAACAGGAGATGAAGCGTTCCGGCATCGCCGACCTACCCTTGCACGGCGGCCGCGTGCCCCTGTGGCTGGCCGAGCGCATGACCCGGCTGGGCACGGCGATCTCGGAAAGCATTCTGCTCCAGTACGGCCGTCCCGAGCTGCTCTCGCGTCTCAGCGACCCGTTCTGGTTCCAGGTGCTGGGCTGCGTGATGGGCATGGACTGGCACTCCTCCGGCATCACCACCTCCGTGCTTGGGGCGCTCAAGCGGGGATTGAATCCGCGCGCTCACGAGCTGGGGATCTACATCTGCGGAGGGCGCGGACGGCATTCGCGCAAAACGCCGGACGAGCTGCGGGCTATCGGCGAGCGCACCGGTTTGGACGGAGACCGGCTGGCGCGCACCAGCCGGCTGACCGCGCGCATCGACAACAACGCCATTGCCGACGGCTTCCAGCTATACCTGCACAGCTTCATCCTCAGCAGGGAGGGCGAATGGGCGGTGGTGCAGCAGGGGATGAACGGGGCGGGCGGCACGGCGCGGCGCTACCACTGGCATTCGCCGTCGGTGCGCGACTTCACCTGCCGGCCGCACACCGGAATCGTGGGCGAGCACCAGGGAACCATCATGAACCTGGTGGACGCGCAGGCGGGCCCGGCGCGGGACGCGCTGGTCGCCATCACCCGGCAGCCCCCGGAAAACGTGCTCCGGGAGGCTCGGGCGCTGCGCGCTCCGCCGCATCACGACGTGCGCGCGGAGAACGTCGACCTGAACCGGCTGGGGGCGGTGCTGGCGGCCGCCTACGAGCGCGAATTGCGCGACTTCGCCTCACTGCTGCTGGTGGAGAACCTGGGCCCGCGCACGCTGCAGTCGCTGGCGTTGATCGCCGAAGTGGTGCACGGAACGCCCACGCGGTTTTCGGACCCGGCGCGTTTTTCGTTCGCTCTGGGCGGCAAGGACGGCCATCCTTTCCCGGTGCCGCTTAAAACCTACGACGAATCGATTGCGGTATTGCGCTCGGCGCTGGACGCGGCCCGCGCGGGCGACTCCGAGAAGCTGGACGGCTTCGCCCGCCTGGACCGCTTCGTGCGCGCCATCGAGCGCCGCGGCGGAGTGGAAGCGGATTTCACCGCCGCCGTCTCCCACGAACACGCCGTTTCGAAACAGCTGGGCGGGCGCAGTGTGTTCGACGGCCGCGGGAAATCGCGGGAACGCGACGACCGGCAGTTGAGCCTGTTCTGACGCGTTTCACGCGGTTTATTGGTAGGGATGCCGAGAACCGCCGCGCTCGAAATGGATCCGGAACGGTTTCGTGAGCTGGGCTACAGGACCGTGGACCGGATCGCGGAATTTCTGAAGGGGCTGCGCGAGCGGCCGGTGACTCCGGGAGAGAGTCCCGCGGAGGTGCGGGCGCACCTGGGCAACGGCGCTCTGCCGGAGCGCGGCGCCGCGCCGGAAGAACTGCTGGAGGAGGCCTGGCGGCTGCTGGCGGGGCACTCGCTGCTCAACGGGCACCCGCGCTTTCTGGGCTACGTCACCTCGTCGGCGGCTCCGCTGGGCGCGCTGGCGGACCTGGCGGCGGCGGCCGTCAATCCCAACGTCGGCGGCTGGACGCTGGCGCCGATGGCCAGCGAGATCGAGGCCCAGACGGTCCGCTGGATCGCGGAGTTCCTGGGCTATCCCCCGTCCTGCGGAGGCCTGCTGGTGAGCGGCGGGAACATGGCCAATTTCGTGGGCTTCCTGGCGGCGCGGCGCGCGAAGGCGGAGTGGGACATACGGGCCGAGGGCGCCGGCTGCCGCCGCATGACCGTTTACGCGTCCAGCGAGACCCACACCTGGGTGCAGAAAGCGGCCGATCTCTCCGGGTTGGGCACGCAGTCCATCCGCTGGATTCCTGCGGACCGCGACTTCCGCATGGATTTGAGCGAATTGCGGCGCGCGATCGAGGCCGACCGCGCCGCGGGCCACCTGCCGTTCCTGGTGGTGGGGTCGGCGGGGACGGTGAGCACGGGCGCCGTGGACCCCCTGCCGGCGCTGGCCGAAATCGCGCAAGAGCACGGCCTGTGGTTTCACGTGGACGGCGCGTACGGCGCACCCGCGGCGGCGCTTCCGGATGCCGGAGAGGATCTGAGGGGCCTGCGGTACGCCGATTCGCTGGCGGTGGATCCGCACAAGTGGTTCTACGCGCCCCTGGAAGCCGGCTGCACGCTGGTCCGGGACGCGCGCCGGCTCCAGGAAACCTTCGATTACTCGCCCGCCTACTATCATTTTGACGGCGAGGAGGAGGAGCAGCGCCTGAACTATTACGCGCTGGGGCCTCAGAACTCGCGCGGCTTCCGGGCGCTGAAGGTGTGGCTGGGACTGCGCGCGGCGGGCCGCGAGGGCCTGGCGCGCATGATCGGGGACGACATCCGGTTGAGCCGGCTGCTGCACCGCGAGGTGCAAAAGCGGGAGGATCTGGAGGCCCTCACGCAGGGCTTGAGCGTCACCACGTTCCGCTATGTCCCGCGAGGAGTGGACCGCACGGATCCGGCCGCGGCCGCCCGGCTGAACGAGTTGAACGAGCAGTTGCTCAACCGCATCCAGGCCGGAGGCGAGGCGTTCCTGTCCAACGCGGTGATCGAAGGGAAGTTCGCGCTACGGGCCTGCATCGTCAACTTCAGGACCGAGCAGGCGGACATCCAGGCGCTGCCGGAGATCGTGACGCGGCTGGGAAGGGAAACCGAAGCGGCCCTGGCCGCTACTTCCGCAATTGGAAGACCTGCTCCGCCCACAGCCGGCTGAGGCGGATGTTCTGCTCCACCGTGCGCGTGACCGGGGTCTCGGGGCGGTGCGCCAGTTCCACCACCAGGTGCCCGTCGAAGCCAATGCTCTTGAGGTGGGCGGCCACCTTGCGGTAATCGATGTCTCCGCCGTATTCCAGCGCCTGGGTCCACAGCCGCTGCTTCTGGGTGCGCAGGTGAACCAGGCGCAGCCTGCGGCCGGCTTCTTCCAGCAGCGGCATGGGGTCGGTGCCCGCCTGCCAGGTCCAATCCAGGTCCAGGCAGATGGAGAGCAGCTTCGGGTCGCTGTGGTGGAGCACGTAGCGCCATTCGCGGGCGTTGTCGCGCATGGGATCGTCGTGGTTGTGCAGCGCGAGCAGCATCCCGCGTTTCCGGACGGCCTCGCCCAGGCGGTTCAGGTTGCGGGCTTCGGCAGCCAGTTCCTCATCCGACTTGCGCGCGCGGCCGGGCTTGGGAGTGAGATCGACCAGGAGCGTCCTGGAGCCGAGGCCGGCGGCCCAATCGGCAGCCTCCAGGGCGCGGGCCATGGACCTGGGCGCGGCGGCGTCGTCATGCACGTTGACGCCTGAGTAGATCTCTCCCAGGCCCAGCTTGTACTTCGCCAGCTGGGCGGCGGTTTTTTCGCGCTCCGGGGGAGGGAACCAGTCGGCGGCGAGTTCGACCCACTGGTAGCCGGCGCGCCGTATGGCGGCGAAAGCGCCGTCCCAGCTGTCCGAGGGTTTCAGCTTGAGCCGCTGGAATTCCTGGGTCCAGATGAAGACGTTGGAGACGAGGCGCGGCGCGTATGAGGGGGCGGCCGGGGCCAGGCCGGCTACGGCGCCGGCCGAAGCGGTGAGAAACTCCCTGCGGCTGGGGTTGTGCATATCGAGTAACAGGATAGCGAAATCGGAAACGGGAATCGCAGGGAGCAGGTGCAGGCTTCTCACTCCGGCGTGGAGCGTCCGGGGGCTCAAGCCGTGGCAGGCGAATTGTACGGTGTTTTGCCGGTTCAGGAGATCTTCTTCACGATCTCGGCGAACTCGCTCCCGGTGAAGGCCCGCATGGTGACGGTCCTGGCGTTGCCTTTCGAGGCGATGGAGAGAGCGACGGCGGCAGCCATCTCGTCGCTTGGACCTTCCGTCACGGCCACGATGTCGTACTGGCCCATGGTCACGTAGAGACCCAGCACTTTCCCTCCCACGGACTCGGCGAGCTTCTTTGATGCTTCAAACCGCGCGGGGGCGTTTCTGACGTCCTCGACGCCCTGCCCGGTCCATTGAAACAGAGTCGCGTAAGTTGGCATCGGACACCCTCCTTTACTGCGCGGACGCCGGGCGCACCCCGTGTGCCGGACTGTCGCGCGGGGGCCTGGCCCCGGTTGATTGCAGCCGAGGGCAGTCGCGGATTGAAGGCCCTTTTTCCGGCAGCCGCACTTGTCATGCGGCGGGGCACTGCGGGACACTCGACTCAAATGAAACACACGCTTCTCGCACTCGCTTTGCTTTGGGCGGTTCCGGCCGCGGAGGCCCGGCTGCGGGCCGGGGCCGCGGCGGTAGACATCACGCCGCAGGAATGGCCGGTCCGGGTGATCGGCAATTTCGGACTGACGCTGGCGACCTCCGCGCACGACCCGCTGTACGCGCGGGCGCTGGTGCTGGAGGACGGCATCAAGATCGCCATCGTGCTGGTGGACAGCTGCTACGTGAAGCGCGAGGAGATGGACCGGGCCAAGGCCCTGGCCGCGCAGCGCACGGGCATCCCCGCGGACCGCATTCTGATGGCGGCCACCCACTCGCACTCGGCGCCGCCTTCGCGGGCGGAGAAAGGCAATGCCAAGGAAGAGCGGTACGTGGAGTTGCTGGTGGGCCACGCGGCGGAAGCCGTAGCGCGGGCTAACGCGCGGCTCGTTCCGGCGAGAATCGGCTGGGCGGTGAAGCCGGTGCCCGAGGAGCTGTTCAACCGGCGCTGGTTCATGCGGGAGGGCGGGATTGTTCCGAACCCCTTCGGCGGGACTCAGGACAAAGTGAGGATGAACCCGCCGGCGGGTTCTCCCGACCTGATCCACCCGGCGGGCGGCACGGACCCCGGCTTTTCCGTCGTGTCGGTTCAAGGCGCGGACGGCAAGCCGCTGGCGCTGCTGGGCAATTATTCGCTGCATTACGTGGGGGGCGTGCCGGGTCCGGAACTCTCGGGCGACTACTTCGGCGAGTTCGCGAGACTGGTGGCGGCCAAACTGGCTCCGGC
>JADZAF010000307.1 GCA_020852755.1 Bryobacterales bacterium | reverse complement strand
TTTCGCGCTGCGCGTGGACCGTCATGAGCCAGGCAAGGGCTCCTTCGAGGCCGGCGATCCCAAGCTGCTGCGGAAACTCATTGCAGTCACGGGCGCCATCGAGTGCGACCGGAAAGGCAAGGCCCGTCCCGAGGCGGCTGAAACAGGCGCGCTGGGCCAGGCCGAAATCGAAGCCTTCGCGGACCTGTTCGAGGGGCTTACCACGCCGCAGGAATCGCGCGGCCTGCTCTGGAGCGTCAGCCGCAATCGCGAGGCGGGCGCCAGCGTCTGGCGTTCCTCCCTCACCGTCAAGGCCGACGCGGCGCGCCGGCTGTTCGAAGTGGATACCACGGGCATCCGCTGGGCGGTGCTGGACACCGGCATCGACGCCCGGCATCCGGCGTTCGCCTGCCGCCCGGGAGAGGGACAACCGGCGGAGGAGGCGCCCGGGGCCTTTGCCAGCCGGGTTCTCAAGACCTACGATTTCCTCAAGATCAAGGACCTGCTGGACCCCGACATTCCGGTAAGCGCTCTGGGAACGGCCGCCGAAGGAATGGATCCCGAGGAGCTGGAAGCCCTGCGCTCAGACCTGGAGAGGGCCCTGGCGCGGGGCCGGGCCATCGACTGGAACCTCCTGGAGCCCTTTCTCCGCATTCCTCATGTGGAGGGCCGGTATGTCCGGCCCGCCGACCCTCACGGCAGTCACGTGGCCGGAATCCTGGCCGCCAACTGGCCGGAAGCCGTTTCCGCCGGACTGGAACAGGGGCTGACCGGCATCTGCCCGCAGCTGGAACTCTACGACATCCGCGTGCTGGGCAAGGGCGCCGACGAATTCACCGTAATGGCCGCGCTGCAGTTCGTGCGTTATCTCAACGCCCATAAGGACGTGATGGTGATCCATGGCGTGAACCTGAGCATGTCGGTCCCGCACGATGTGGCCAACTTCGCCTGCGGGCGCACCCCGGTATGCGAGGAATGCGAACGGGTGGTGTCCAGCGGCGTGGTGGTGGTTGCGGCGGCGGGAAACCGCGGCTTCAACAGGCTGCGGCAGCCCGAGGCGGGCGCCACCGGGGACTACCGCTACATCAGCATCACCGATCCGGGCAACGCCGCCCGGGTGATCACGGTGGGCTCGACGCACCGCCACATGCCGCACAGCTACGGCGTATCGTATTTCTCCAGCCGGGGCCCCACCGGCGACGGGCGCACCAAGCCGGACCTGGTGGCGCCCGGCGAGCGCATCGATTCCTGCTCACTCAACGGCGATTACGAAACCATGGACGGGACCAGCATGGCAGCGCCCCACGTCAGTGGAATCGCCGCCTTGCTGATGGCGCGGCACCGGGAGCTGATCGGGCAGCCGGAGCGCGTGAAGGAGATTCTGTGCCAGACAGCCACCGACCTGGGTCGCGAGCCGCGCTTCCAGGGGCGTGGCATGGTGGACGCGCTGCGGGCGCTGCAAGCGGTCTGAAGGAGGAAACATGTTCGCACTCGAGGCCTTACAGGCCAATGACGGGGATTGCCTGCTGCTGCGCTACGCGCGCGGCCGGCAGAGCGACAAGCTGATTCTTATTGACGGGGGCCCGCGCGGAGTCTTCCAGGCAGCCCTCCGCGAGCGCCTGGAGAAACTGCGCGGCGGCAGGAAGCTGGACCTGCGCATGGTGATGGTGAGCCACATTGACGCCGACCACATCACCGGACTGCTGGACCTTTTCAAGCACCTCATCGAGCTGCAGGATAGCGGTGAGGAACCCCCTTACCGGATCCGCTCGCTATGGCACAACAGCTTCGAGAAGCTGGCCGGAGGCCGGGCGGCCGCGGTGGAGTCCGCCGTCGTGGGAGCGGCGGTCGGCGGGGCCGTGCCTGCCGGCCTGGATCCCCCGGTGGAAGCGGTGGTGGCCAGCGTCCGGCAGGGCAACGATCTGCGCAACTACGCCCGAAAGCTGAGTGTGCCCATCAACCGCGAGGTGCGCGGCGAACTGATCAGCGCTCCCGAGCGGGGACGCCGCACCATCCGCATCGACGAAGGTCTGACCTTTACGCTGATCGGGCCCCAGGAGAAGGAGCTGAACAAGCTGGAGGACTCCTGGAAGGCGGCCAAGACCGCGGCTCAGGCCACGCCGGAGGCGATCGCCGCCGACTACCTCAACCGCACGGTTCCGAACCTCTCCAGCATCGTGGTGCTGGCGGAAATGGCGGACGGGGCGGGCCGCGAGCCGAAGCGCATGCTGCTGACCGGCGACGCCGGCGGCGACCTGATGCTGGAGGGCCTTGAGGACGCGGGCCTGCTGAAAGACGGCGGAATCCATGTGGACCTGCTGAAGGTGCAGCACCACGGAAGCAGCCACAGCGTGGCGCAGGATTTTTTCGAGCGGGTGACCGCCGGCCATTACGTGATCTCCGGCAACGGCAAGCACGGTAATCCACATGGGAAGACTCTGGAGTGGCTTTCGGCCGCACGGGCCGGGCAGGCCTACGATGCCTACCTGACCAACCGCCAGGGAGAGGAAGGTCTCACCGAGGTCCTGGACCGCTTTCTCCAGACTGAAAGCCGCAGCCAGCCGCTGCACCGCTACCATTTCCGCCGCGACGACGCCCCTTCGATCGGCGTCGAGCTGTAGACGCCCTGCAGCGGGGCGCGTGACTGAAGTCACCGACCGGCCATCGGGCAGGGGCGTACCCTGGGAATCGAAACTGCAACCCAGTTGCAAGTACTGCAAGGGAGGGAGCTTTGGCGACTGTCTATTCTCAGAGTCTGCCCCGCCAGATCGAGACCGCCCGGATGCCCGGGCACTGGCTCCTGGCGAAGCTGGGGAAATGTGTCCTGCGGCCCGGCGGAATCGAGCTGACCCGGGTCATGCTGCGTGCACTGGAGGTCTGTTCGGACGACGAAGTGGTGGAGTTCGCGCCGGGCCTCGGGCTGACCGCGCAAGAGGTGCTGCGGTCCAACCCGCGCGCCTATACCGCCGTGGAGCGCGACGAGAATGCCGCCGCGCGGCTGGCGCGCCGGTTGGGGCCGGGCCGCGTAATCCATGCCTCGGCCGAGTGCACCGGACTGCCGGCGCGGTGCGCCAGCGCGGTGTACGGCGAGGCCATGCTGTCCATGCAGACGCCGGAACAGAAACTCCGGATCGTGCAGGAGGCCCGGCGGCTGCTGCGTCCGGGCGGGCGCTACGCCATCCACGAGCTGTGTGCCGTGCCTGACTTTCTGCCGCAGGAAACCATGCGGGAAATGCAGCGGCGGATGTCGCTCAACATCCACGTCGGTGTGCGCCTGCTGACGGCCCGCAACTGGAAAGCGCTGCTGGAGCAATGCGGATTCCGGATCGAATTCGAGGCCAAGGCGCCCATGCACCTTTTGGAACCCAAGCGAGTGGTTCGGGACGAAGGTGCGGCGCGCACCCTGCGCATCGTCTGGAACGTGCTGCGGGACCGTCAGGCCCGAAGCCGCGTGCTGCAGATGCGCGCCCTGTTCCGGGACTACCGCGACCACTTGCAGGCCATCGCGCTGGTAGCTCGCAAGGCGTAGAGTTACGGAGTTTCGGTGACAGG
>JADZAF010000306.1 GCA_020852755.1 Bryobacterales bacterium | reverse complement strand
TCAGCAGCCTCTTCGAGGATTACTCGCGCACGGCTCTGCGGGCCTGGTTCGCCGCCGGGCGCCGGGAGCTGCTGGCCGAGGCGTTTGAAGTGCTGGAGGAGGGCCGCGCCGCCAGTCTGCGCGTCCGCTCCGGGGCGGCGTCTTCCGTCCGGCTTCCGGCCGCCTATTGGCCGAAGCTGAAGGAGTTGCGCAATCTCGAGTTGGCGGCGTTGCGCGGCTCCGCGGACGCGTCTCGAGCCGAGCCCTTGCGGCTCGAGCTGCTCGAGATGGAAATGCGCGCCGGGCTGACCTTCCGCGCCTCCCAGGAACGGGCGTGGGATACCGAAGGACTGCGCGCCGTCCTCGAGCCCGGCGAGGCCCTGCTCAGTTTCGCGCTGTTCGACGGCATGCCGGTTCTCTTTGCCCTGACGCGGGAAGGGATGGAAGTCCACCGGCTGCCGCCGGAGGCCGCGGCTCCGGAGCCGATCGCTTCCTACCGCGAGTTGCTGGTGCGCGATCCGCGCGTCGCCCGCCCGGCCGGCCACGCGCTCTACACGCGGCTGTTCGGCCAGCTTTCCGCCTCCGTGCTGGCCAAGGACCTGTGGACCCTTTCGGTGGAAGGCCCGCTTCTGACGCTGCCATTCGCGGCGTTGACCGTGCTTCCCGAACCCATGGCAGCGGTCCACCTGGCTGAGCGCCACGCCCTGCGGACCGTGCCAGGGGCCTACGTGCGTGGCGTCCGGACCCCGGCGGGCGGCGCCTTCCTCGGCATGGGTGATCCTGTGCTGAACGCGGCCGACCCCAGGCATCCCAGGCAGTCCTGGCTTCGGCGGCTTTCGTTTTGGCAGAGCGCACCGGCGATGGGCCTGCCCCGACTGCCCGGCAGCGCGCGGGAGGTCCAGTCCTGCGCCCGGGCGTCCGGCCGTCCGGCCACCATCCTGACCGGCAGGGAAGCGTTGCCGGGCCGCCTGATTCCCGAACTCGAGCGAGGGCCCGCCGTCGCGCACCTGGCCACGCACATCGTCGAGCCGCGGGGCCGGCCCGAAGAAGCCATGCTTGCCCTGGGATTGAACAGCGCCGGCGCGCCCGAGTTCCTGAGCTCCGCCGAGATACACGATCTCAGCTCCGCCCCCGCGGTGGTCGCCATGAGCGCCTGCCAGTCCGGGGCGGGGAAGACCTTGCCCGGCACCGGCCTGCTGGGGTTGGCGCGCTCCTGGCTGCTGGCCGGCGCGGAGGCCGCCGTCGCCAGCCATTGGCCCACTCCTGACGATACGGGCGAGTTGTTCCAGGCCTTCTACCGCTATCTGGCCTCCGAACCCGGCAGCTCTTCGGCGGCCTGCGCTCGCGCCCTGCGGCGCGCACAGATTGAGATGGTGCGGTCGGGTGGGTGGCGGGCGGAGCCCCAGTACTTCGCCGCCTTCTATGTCTACGGGAAAAACTGAACCCGGGAATAAGAAATTGACTCTAAAATCTCCTTGGAATTTTCCCATGTTCTGCTATGATGTCTAGGAGTACTAGGATTGACCTTATTCCGTTGCGGCCTGGTGGCCGGCGGCAAGGGGCGTGGTGTGTAGCGGCCCCGGAATCTGTTGCTCTTTTTGTAGTATTTCCACGAGTGTGACGTGGTGGCAATCCTCCCCGGAGACCTGCCTCGTGCCCCTCGATTAGCTGTTTGTTGCTTGACAACAAAGAGGCAGGCGACCGCGCGTCCGTACCCCGCTGGCGTATTCCGGCGTAGGTTCCCGGCGTAGGCTCCCTTTCCCCTTCCTTCAGGGATTCTCTGAGAGGAAAGGCGGGCTGGATTGACATAGTAGTATCGCCTGTTTCTGCTGTCACGGGCCGGGCCCCGCGGGTCCGCGCCTGTTGGACCGTGCGCCGTCCTGTCTTCGTACGGCGGACGCATGGAGGAGAAAGACCGTATGCTCACCGGCGGCGACGAGGTGGGCCGGTCTCCGGATACGCCTGTTCCGGATGACGAGACCGGCGATCTAGCCATGCCAGCGAACTTCGCAGAACCACGGGAATCCCACGCACCTGGGCAGACCGATTGGCCGGATTTGGTGGATCGTATCCAGGCAAACGATCCGAGCGGCATGGAGGATTTGTACCGTCTGTTCTCCCGCGGAATCCGTTATTATTTGTGCCGGCAGCTCGGCCCGCAGGAGCTGGATGACAAAGTCCACGACACGTTCCTGATCGTCGTCCAGGCGGTGCGCCGCGGCGATTTGCGGGAACCGGAGCGGTTGATGGGGTTCGTCCGGACGGTGGTGCGGCGGCAGGTGGCCGCCTCGATCGACCAGGCCATCCACAGCCGCCGGGACCAGCTCGATCTCGAGCTGGGCGTCACCATCCCCGACACCAAGCGCGACCCGGAATCCGCCGCCATCCGCAAGCAGCGGGCCGACATCATGGAGCGGATTCTCCGCGGTATGTCGCGCCGCGACCGTGAGGTCCTCACCCGCTTCTATCTGCACGAACAGCCGCAAGAGCAAATCTGCATGGAAATGCATCTGACCGAGACCCAGTTCCGCCTGCTCAAGTCCCGGGCCAAGACCCGGTTCGGGGAACTGGGAAGACGGCACCTCGCCAAACGCCCCTTACCCAGAATTTTCCTGAGAGCATCGGGTTCTTGCTAGCACTAGTAGCACAGGAGTTCTAGCATGACGTACGCTGGTAGCCGGACAACGCCGCGTGCGCCCAAAGCACGTCGCCCTGTCAAGACGGCCATGATGACCAACCACGCGCTCGATGAAGTGCTGGAAGAGTACGCCCTGAACCGGCTCTCCCCGGATCAAAACGCCGAACTGGAAGAGCACCTCCTGGTATGCCATGCCTGCCAGGACCGTTTA
>JADZAF010000305.1 GCA_020852755.1 Bryobacterales bacterium | reverse complement strand
GACGCCGGGAAAGAGGCGCCGCCGGCGGGCTCGAGCCAGACAACCACGCCCGAGTAGTCCTTGTGCTTCCGTACCGCGGGATCCCGCGAGTCGAGCAACTCCACCTGGCCGGCAACCGGCACTCCGGATTGCGCCCAGGCACAGCAGCAGGCCAGGGCAATGGCGGCCAGCCGCCGGGAGAGAATCACCGGGCTAGAAAAGGTACGCAAAGGCGAGATCATAGTGGCGGTTCAAACGGTTGCCCGAGCCGATGTAAGTGGTTCTCACCTGGGCGGCCTCCAGGCTCATCACGACGTTGGGGGCCAGACGGTAAAAGAAATTCGCTCCGTAAGCCTGGTTCTTGGCGATGGCTCCGCCGCGGAACAGCAGGTCCGAGTTGCGGTCGTCATGTTGTCCGGCGAAAAAATGAAAACGCAGCCGGCGGGTGGCTTCGAAAGCCAACTGGGCCCAGCCGCCCCGGGCATGCACGGGGATGGCCTCGCGGTCGCCCAGGACCGTGAACCCCTGCCGGAGGCCCGTCCCCAGGTTCGCCAGGTTTCTCCCGGAGAAGAAGATGCCGGTAAACTCCAGTCGCCGCCAGGGGGTTGCCAGCCAGTCCACGGAGACCAGGTCGGAGGGAACCGAGTCGCCGGCCACGTGAGTGGAGCTGGTATGGAAGCCGGGCGCTATTTCGATCCTCGCGGTCTCGCCGAAAGTGCGGGAAAGCTCGAAGCGCCCCTGCAGCGCGGGGCGCCGCGGCGCCAGCGTGGGTTCGAACGGGCTGGGAAGCGAGGCGCTGGTCTCACTGGTCTGGAAGAGGCCCACCTGCGCTCGCAGCGCGGTCTGCTCCCCCAATGTGAAACGCTGCTCGAACCGGGCCTGGGGCTGCCACAGCCAGAGATTCCCGGCGCCGGTCAGGGGCGACACGCCCACCTGCGCCAGGGAAGCCGGGTCGCGGGGGGAGAAAATCGGCTTCTCCTGTCCCACCAGGAAACTGCGGCTCTTCCAATCCAGCTCGATCGCCGCCGTGCGGATGCGGAACAGGCTGTTGAGCGCGGCGCCCGTGCCCGCGAAGAAATCCATGTTCAGCGAGCCGCGCACTTTGCCGCCCCAGACCGTTTCGGGACCCTGGAATTCCAGGCCGATCATCGACTGGCGCAGGGTGGCGCCCCCGAAGGACCTGGCGGAGAGCGGGGCGGTGGTCGGGTAGTCGCTGCCGCTCGAGGAGGAGTTCCAGTAACTGTTGAAGAGGGCCATGCCGGTAACCCGGAGCGGCAGCCGGTTGGAGGCCTCGACTTTCACCTGGGCCAGTTCTTCGATGCGCCGGCCGTGGATCTCGAGGGTTTCCTGGGCGGCGTGAGGAGTGGGGGGGATCGGCGCGGCGGCCATCTGCTGCTGCAGCGCCCGCACTTCGTTCCGCAATGCCTGGTTTTGCTGCTCCAGGCGCTCCAGGCGCTCCAGCACCTGCTTCCATTCGGCCGGCGACTGAGCCGCGGCCAGGCCAGGGCTCAATCCGGCCAGCAATAACAGCCTAGGGAACTTTCTCCGGTAAGTGTGCATTGAGCAGTCGCTCCAGTTTGTCCCGTACGGCGGCGGGCGAATACGGTTTGGGGAAAAAGGCCTCCACACCCAGGCGTCCCAGGCGCTCCTGAACGCCCTGAGTGGTGTCGCCGCTGACCACAATCACGGGCAGGCTGCGGTGGCGGCCGTCCGAGCGGATCCGCTCGATCAATTCGAAGCCATCCATGCGCGGCATGTTGAGATCGGTGATCAGGGCGCACACCGGGTCGGCGGCATCCGATTCCAGAAGACGCCAGGCCTCCCTCCCGCAGCCCACCACCTCCACGGCCACGCCGGGCAGGGATGCCAGCGCGATCTCCAAGGTGGCGGCGCAGGTTTCCGTATCCTCCACAATCAGCACCCTCGGCATGCCCCTATTCTCCTCAAACCGCCTCCCGTCCCAGTTCCAGGGCTTGTTAAATCGGTGTTAATTGCACTAAGGCAGGAAACGGTACCCCACCCCGTGCATGGTCAGAAAGTGGCGGGGCGTATTGGGATCCGGCTCGAGTTTCTGCCGCAGCTTTACCACGTGCGCGTCCACGGTCCGGGTATTGGGATAGGATTCGTAGCCCCAGACCGAATTCAGGATCATGTCGCGGGTCAAAGGCCGGTCCGGGTTCTGCAGGAAGTATGTCAGCAGGTTGTATTCGGCCGGCGTCAGCCTCAGGTCCTCGCCCCGCTTCTGGACCGTGCGGCGTTCCAAATCCACCTCGATTTCGCCGAAATGAATCACCTTGCGCGCTTCCGGCGAGGCGCGGCGCAGCACCGCGCGGATGCGGGCCAGCAGTTCGCGCGTCCCGAAAGGCTTGACCACGTAATCGTCGGCGCCGATCTCCAGCAGCAGCACCTTGTCCACTTCGTCTCCCACGGCGCTCAGGACGATGATGGGAGTTCTGAGGTTGGCGGCCCGTACCTGCCGGCAGATTTCCATTCCGTTCATGCCCGGCAGCCGCAGGTCCACCAGCATCAGATCCGGCTTGGACAGGACCGCGGTTTCGAACCCGGTCTTGCCGTCGGCGGCCAGCACGGGCCGGAAGCCTTCCTGTTCCAGCATGACCGCGATGGTGTCGCGCAGGTTCTCGTCGTCGTCGATCACAAGGATGGTCTGCATGGAACAAACGGGGCCGGACGGCGGCAACCTTTTTCGCCCGCCCTCATCTCATATACTAAGGGTAATCAAACTCGGAACGGAATCATGATGCGAAAACTGGTTGTCTCTCTTCTGCTGGGCGCAAGCCTGGGTTTCGCGCAGTATAAAGTGGAACCCGCCGGCCCGCCTCCCTCTGAGCTGGATGCCGCGGTAGCCGCGGCGCTTCAAAAAGACGGCGCCAGGATCGTGGGACCCAGCGGTCCGGTGTGCGAGGTATGGTTCCGCAGCACCGCCCCGTCAGGGCCCAAGTCGCAAGAAGCCAATGTCGCCCTGCCGACCATCCCCCACGGCGCCCTGTTGGGCGTCATCCGCTACCCGGCTCGCGGTGAGGATCGCCGCGGCCAGATGCTGAAACCCGGCGTCTACACTCTGCGCTATAGTCTTTATCCAACCAACGGCGAGCACGTGGGCATCGCCCCGCAGCGCGATTTTGCCATCCTGGCGCCCGCCGCCACCGACAAAGACGTCAACGCCACACCGAGTTACGACCAGCTCATGGAAATGAGCCGCGCTGCCTCCGGAACGCCGCACCCGGCCACCCTGGAGTTGTCGAGTTCTTCGGCCGCCACCGCTCCCAGCCTCGAGAAATCGGGTGAGAAAGACTGGTTCCTCCATGGCAAGATGGGGGACCTGCCCTTTTCGATCCTGCTGGTCGGCCGCTTCGAAGGCTGACGTTTTTCCGCCCTCCGCCAGGCGCCCGGGCGCGCCGCATCTGCGCGAGAATGGCCTCATGCGGAACCTCGCGCTGCTGCTGCTTTCCGGCGCTCTGCTGGCGCCGCAGGCACAGGGCATCAATCCCGATCTGCTGACCGGGCGCTGGACCGCGCGCTGGATCGCGGTCCCGGACGCGTCGCCGTTCGATTACGGCGTCTACCATTTCCGGAAAAGTTTCGACCTGCCCGCCAGGCCGGCTTCCTTTGTCGTGCACGTAACCGCCGACAACCGCTATCAGCTCTTCGTCAACGGGCGCCGGGTGGTGTGGGGACCGGCCCGCGGCGACCTGTTCCACTGGCGCTACGAGACCGTCGACCTGGCTCCCTATCTGAATGCCGGCCGGAACGTGGCGGCGGCGGTGGTCTGGAACTTCGCCCAGCACGCCCCCGTCGCCCAGGTGACCAGCCAGACCGGCTTCCTGTTGCAGGGAGATACCGGGGCCGAGCGCATCCTGGATACCGGCCCGGCATGGAAGTGCATGCAGAACCGGGCCTACGAGCCAGTTCCGGTTACCGGCAAAGACGTGCGCGGGTACTGGGCCGCCGGCGCGGGAGAGCGCGTGGACGGGCCGCGGTATCCCTGGGGATGGGAACAGGTCTCCTTTGACGACTCCGGCTGGCAGCCCGCACTGGCAATGAGCAACGGTTCTCCCCGTGACGGCCGGGACGGCCCCAACCGCTGGATGCTCGTGCCGCGCTCCATTCCTTTGATGGAGGAGAAGCCCGAACGTCTGTCGCGCATCCGCAGGTCCGAGGGCGTTACCCCGCCCGCGGCCTTCCCCGGGCGGCCCGCTCCGTTTCGCGTTCCCGCCCGCACCAAAGCCACCCTGCTTCTGGACCAGAGCTACCTGACCACCGGTTACCCCGAACTGGTGGTCAGCGGCGGAAAGGGGGCCCGCCTGTCGCTCCGCTACGCCGAGGCCCTGTTTCTTCCCGGCGGCCGCGGCAAGGGGAACCGCAACGAGGTTGACGGAAAAGAGTTCATCGGCAACCGCGACGTTTTCGTTGCGGACGGCGGCCCCAGGCGCCTGTTTCGTCCGCTCTGGTGGCGCACCTGGCGTTACCTGGAACTGGACATCGAAACCGGGGACCAGCCGCTGACCGTCGAGGACCTGCGCGGCGTCTACACCGGCTATCCTTTCACCCGCAAGGCTCGATTCGACGCATCCTCGCCGGAACTCCAGACCCTCCTCGACACGGGCTGGCGGACGGCCCGGCTGTGCGCGCACGAGACGTATATGGACTGCCCGTATTACGAGCAGTTGCAGTACGCCGGAGACACACGCATCCAGGCCCTGGTTTCGCTCTACATGACCGGCGACGGCCGCCTGATGCGCAACGCGATCGAGCAGCTGGATTCCTCCCGCACCGCCGAAGGCGCCACGTACAGCCGCGCGCCTTCCCAACTGCAGCAGTACATTCCCCCGTTCTCGCTGTGGTGGATCGGCATGCTGCACGATTACTGGATGTACCAGGCCGACGAGCCCTTTGTGCGCGAGATGCTCCCCGGCGTTCGCGCCATCCTCTCCTGGTACTCCGTCAGGCAGCACGCCAACGGCTCACTGGGGCCCCTGCCCTGGTGGAACTTCGTCGACTGGACCCGGCAGTGGCGGAACGGCGTGCCGCCCGCGGAGGCCGGCGGCTCTTCCGCGCCGCTGGATCTGCAGCTGCTGCTGGCCTATCAATGGGCCGGACGCATGGAGGCGGCCCTGGGATCCGGGACCCTGGCGGGGGAGTATCGCCGGCGCGCCGAGCAGTTGAGCAACACCGTGCGCCTGCTGTACCTCGATCCGGCGCGCGGCATCCTGGCCGACACGCCCCGCAAGCGGGATTATTCCCAGCACTCCACCGTGCTGGCCGTTCTCGCCGGAGTGCTGGAAGGCGATGCGGCCCGCCGGGCGCTCGAAGCCGTCACAGCCGACGCCTCCCTCACCCAGTGCTCGATCTATTTCCGCTACTATCTGCACGCGGCGCTGAAGGCCGCCGGGCTGGGCGACCGCTACCTGGATTCCCTGGGGCAATGGCGGGACATGCTGGCGCGCGGCCTCACCACCTGGGCCGAGCAAGCCGACCCCACCCGTTCGGATTGCCATGCCTGGGGCGCCAGCCCCAACATCGAGCTTTTCCGGACCGTCCTGGGCATCGATTCCGCCGCGCCGGGTTTCCGCCGCGTGATCATCCGGCCCTCCCTCGGCAAGCTGGAGCGGGCTTCCGGTGCGATTCCGCACCCTCAGGGCGAGATCGCGGTCAGCCTCAACCTTGCAGGCGATAAACTGGAAGCCGAGGTCAGCCTCCCGGGAGGGGTCCAGGGCGAGTTTGTCTGGAAGGGGGAAATCCGCCCGCTCAACGCCGGGGCGACCCGACTCACTTTCTGAAGAGGAGCGAGGATGCGCCTGTCCCGCCGGCACTTGCTGGTGTTGTCCGCCTTCGCGACATCGCTGCGCGCCGGAGAACCGGTCAAGCGCGGCATGATCGTGAGGTCCGCGCGGCCCGAAGACCTGGAGATGCCGCTGGACGGCTTCCGTGATTGGATCACACCGCTGGAGCGCTTCTTCGTCCGCAGCCACGTCTACACCCCGGCCGTGGACGCGGCGCAGTGGAAGCTCGAGGTGGGCGGCGAGGTGCGCAACCGGCTGTCCTTGACCCTGCCGGAGTTGCAGCGCCTGCCGAAAGTGGAACTGCCGGGGGTTCTCGAGTGCGCCGGAAACGGGCGCGGCCTGTTCCAACCGACGGTTCCGGGAATCCAGTGGGAGTACGGCGCGGTGGGCAATGCCGTGTGGGCGGGAGTCCGGCTGCGGGACGTTCTCGAAAACGCCGGGCTGAGAGCTTCGGCCCGCGACATCCTGTTTGACGGCGCCGATCTGCCCATCGGAAAAATGCCCGACTTCCGGCGCAGCATCCCGGTCCGCAAGGCGTTGCATCCGGACACCTTGCTGGCATACCAGATGAACGGGCGGCCTCTCTCACGGTCGCACGGATTCCCCCTGCGAGCCGTGGTCCCCGGCTGGGCGGGTGATTGCTGGGTCAAATGGGTCACCTCCATTCAGGTACTGGACCGGGAATACGAGGGCTTCTTCATGCGGACCGCCTACCGGATTCCCACCTACGCGGCCCAGCCCGGCCAGGCGGTCGATCCGGCCAGAACCGCGCCGGTGACGGAGTTGCGGGTGAAATCGGTGATCGCCTCGCCGCAAGACGGCGCCCGCCTGGCCGTGGGGAAGCCGCACGCCGTCTCCGGAGCCGCCTGGTCGGGCGAATCCCCGGTTGACCGGGTGGAAGTGTCGGCTGACGGCGGGCGCTCGTGGTTCGGCGCCGAGCTGGACAGATCCGCCGGAACGCACCGGGCGCCGGGCCGTTACGGCTGGCGCCTTTGGAGCACGCATTGGACGCCTCCGGCCCCCGGACCGCACCTTCTGATGGCCCGAGCCATGTCCGTCTCCGGCGCCGCGCAGCCCCTGGAACCGGCTTGGAATCCATCGGGTTACCTGGGCAACACGGTACACCGGGTGCGGGTCGAAGCCGGGCGCGCCGGGACCCCGGCCGGCCCGCCGGCCAGGCCGGTGCCGGCGTTCCCTGTCGAGGCCCGGACAGCCTGCCTCGGCTGTCATGGGGAGGACATCATCGCGGGGCAGCGGCTCACCCGGGCGCAATGGGAGCGCGAACTGGACAAGATGATCGGCTGGGGGGCCCCGGTCACACCCGCGGACCGCTCCGCCCTGGTGGAGTTCCTGTTCCGTCACTTCGGCCCGGCCTCTCACCGCTGACTCCCGTCCCGGCGTTACAATTGGACGGAAACATAACGTCATATGTTCTAAGCCTGGTTGTGCCTGCCGGCAGGCCGGGTGTCTCCGGGCCGGTCTGAAACCGGGCCGGGAGGGAGAAATACGTGCGGCTCTCCGATATTTGCGTACAGCGCCCGGTCTTCGCGTTCATGCTCATCCTGTTCCTCGTCGTGCTGGGCGTCTTCTCGTTTTTCCAGCTCGGGGTGGACCTGTTCCCACGCAGCGATCCGGCCACGGTCTACGTACGGGTGCGCCTGCCCGGCGCCTCCCCTGAGGAAATGACCACCCAGGTGGTCATGCCCCTGGAAGAGGCCATCGCGGCGGTGAGCGGCATCGACGAGATGCGCGCCATGGTCAGCGAAGGCAACGCCAACATCATCGTCACCTTCGTGCTGGAGCGGGACATCGGCGAGGCCTCCGAGGACGTGCGCGAGAAGGTATCGGGCGCCGTGCGCAGCCTGCCCCCCAACATCCTGCCCCCGGTGGTGCAGAAGGCCGACCCGGACTCTGACCCGATCGTCACCATCGCCGTCTCCGGAAACCGTTCCACCCGCGAACTCACCGAGATCGCCGACAAGCAGATCCGGCGCGGGCTGGAGAGCGTGGACGGGGTGGCGGGAGTCGACATCGCCGGCGGTCAGAAGCGCCAGATCAATATTTTCCTGGACATCGACAAGCTCTCCGGCTACAGCCTGACCGCCCAGGACATCGAGGCGGCGGTCACCACCGAGAACATCGAGGCGCCGGGCGGCCGCCTGGTGCGCGGGCCCAGCGAGATGGGCGTCCGCACCCTCGGCCGCGTAGAGCACGTGGACGAGTTCAACAACATCATCATCAAGAACGTGGCCGGAGCGCCCATCCGCATCCGCGACGTGGGGCACGCCGAGGACGGCATGGAGGAGCGCCGCACCTTCGCCCGCTATAAAGGAACACCGGCCGTGGTGCTGGACATCCGCAGGCAGACCGGCACCAACACCGTGCAGGTGGTGGAAGCCCTTCTGGCGCGCCTGGAAACCCTCCGGCAGCAGATGCCGGCGGGCGTAAAGATCGACGTGGTCAAGGACCAGGCCACCTACATCAAGGCCTCGGTGAAGTCACTGGAAGAGCACCTGGTGCTGGGCAGCCTGTTCGCCTCACTGATTGTCTGGCTGTTCATCCGGAACTGGCGTACGGTTCTGATCGCCTCCATCGCCATTCCTACGTCCATTGTCAGCACCTTCACCCTGATCCGGGCCATGGACTTCACCTTGAACTCCATGACCCTCCTGGGCCTTACGCTGGCGGTCGGCATCGTGATCGACGACGCCATCATCGTCCTGGAGAACATCTACCGCTGGATCGACGAGAAAGGCGTGCCGCCCATGGAGGCGGCGGTGCGGGCCACCAAGGAGATCTCCCTGGCGGTGCTGGCTACGACGATGTCTCTGATTATCATCTTCGTGCCCATCGCCTTCATGACCGGCTACGCGCGCCGCTACGTGAACCAGTTCGGGTGGACCATGGCCATGGCCATCGCTGTATCCATGCTGGTGGCTTTCACCCTGACTCCGACCCTCAGCGCGCGGCTGCTCAAGCGCACCCGCCCCGGCAAGTCCCGGTCCCACGGCGATCACAAGGGCGGCTTCTTCGACCGCCTGTACGTGCCCATGCTGGAATGGGCCCTGCACCACCGCTGGGCGATTGTGGTGCTGTTCGTGGCCACCTTCAGCTCGACGTTCGTGGTCTATCAATACATCGGGCGGGACTGGATGCCCCAGGAGGACCAGAACGAACTGTCCGTGATGCTCGAACTGCCCGAAGGAAGCTCGGTTGCGGAAACCGAGCGGGTGACCCTGGAGATCGGCGACAAGATCGCCAAGGTGCCCGGGGTAACCGCCGTGGTGCCCGCCTCTTCGCAGCACTTCGGACGCGTGAACATGTCGTTCTGCACGATTCTGCTGCAATCCGCCGACGAGCGGGGCAACATCGATGAGATGGGCGCGCGGGTGCGCGCCGTGCTGCGGGACTACGCCTGGGTGCGGCCCCGGGTCAGCTTCCCGAACGCTTTGGGCGGCCGCGATTCCTTCTCTCCCATCCGCGGCATGCTGCTGGGTCCCGACCTCCAGAAACTCTCCGACATCGCCAAGGAAGTCAGCGCGGAGTTGATGAGCACGCCTTCGGTGGTCGACGTGAAGGCCAACGTCAACCTCAACAACCCGGAACTGCAGGTGAACATCGACCGCGCGCGGGCCTCCGACCTGGGCGTGCGGGTGGCGGACATCGCCGGCGCCGTGCGCCTCTCGATGTCGGGCGAAGACCAGATTTCCACTTACAAGGAGGGTTCCGAGCAATACCCGGTCACCATACGGCTGATGCCCGCGCAGCGCGACAACCCGGCCGTGCTGAGCCGGCTCCTGGTGCCCTCCTCCAAGCTCGGCCTGATCCGCCTCGACTCGGTGGCCCGTCTCGAAAGGGGCTTGGGACCCAGCCGCATCGACCGTTACAACCGGCAGTTCTCCGTCGGCATCTACGGCAACGTAGCCCCCGGACACTCCCTGGCCGAGGCGGCCGCCGACACCCAAGCCGTAGTGAACAAGATCGGGCTGCCCACCGGATACCAGTTGCGCTTCTCCGGGCAGGTGAAGGTGCTGGAGGAAACCACCGCCAACATGATCCTGGCCATCTCCCTGGCGGCTATTTTCATGTACATGGTGCTGGCCGCCCAGTTCGAAAGCCTGGCGCACCCCTTCATCATCATGCTGGCGCTGCCCCTTTCGATTCCCTTCGCGCTGCTTTCCCTGATCGCCACGGGCCGCTCGCTCAACCTCTTCAGTGCCCTGGGTGTGCTGCTTCTGCTGGGTATCGTCAAGAAGAACGGCATCTTGCAGATCGACTACATGAACACCCTGCGGCGCTCGGGCATGCCGCTGCACGACGCGATTCTGGAGGCCAACCGGGTGCGTTTGCGCCCCATCCTGATGACGACTTTCTCCATTGTGGCGGGACTGATTCCCACCGCCCTGGGCATCGGAGCCGGAGCCGGGCAGCGCTCGGCCATCGCCGTTACCATCATCGGGGGGCAGTTGCTCTGCCTGCTGCTCACCCTGGTCGTAGTACCGGTGGGCTACTCCTTTGTGGAGGAAACGCGCGCCTTCTTCGCCCGCCGCCGGATGGTGGCGGTGCAGTCGCCGGCAGTGGGCGATTAAAAAACGTACGGACGCCGCGGCGCCGCATTTTTTTCGACACTTTTTGCGCCCTTTATGCGTCTCGATGAGTGAGGTCGAGAGGAGCCATGAAGGTCGTAAGCGAAATCACCACACGGGGTCGCGTTTACTGCCCAATTTGCACCCACACCGTGGATGCCGATGTAGTTGTCGACCGGAGGAAGCCGAGAGTGGTCCCCGGACAGAAGTGCCCGCGTTGCCGAACCACCCTGGACGCCGGTGTCGTACTACAACTAGCCGAGGCCGCCTGACCCGCCTGGCGGTTGTGCGGCGGGCGCTTTTCGGGCAAAATGGAAGTGGAGCCGGGATGAAAAGAAGGTCACAGCCGAAGCCGGAACCGGTGGTTTCACCGGAGATTCTGGAAAAGGCTAAGCGGTCGGTCTTCAGTGACAAACTGAAGAAGACCGCCAAATGCACGGTCTGCGGCGCGGAGGCAAGTCCGGCGAACCCGGACGAAGATCCGCTGTGCTGGGTCTGCCGCCGGCTGAAGATCAGCGCCTGGCACGATTCCGAACAGCAGGTTCCCGCTCAGGAATAGAGGAACGGCCATTCCCGTCCGGCTCCGGCCGATAGCGCCTGGCGGAAAACGTACCCGGCGGACACCACGTCTTCAATCGCCAGGCCCTGGGATTCGAACAACGTGATTTGATCCGGGCTCCCGCGCGCCCGGCGCCCGGATACCACGTCGGCCAACTCCGCCACCGGGCTCCAGTCATCCAGGCCGAGGAGCAGATCTCCGCACTCGATGCGCGCCTGTTCCAGCGAGTCCACCACGACCAGCCCGGCCCTGCGAATCAGATCGGACGGCAGTTCCCTGCGCGAGGCCTGGTTGGAACCCATGGCGTTGATGTGCGCTCCGTCCATCACCCAACCGACTTCGAGCACCGGGTCTTTGGCGCTGGTGGCGGTGACCACGATCTCCGCGCCGCGCACCGCCGCCGCGGCCGAATCCGTCGCCTCGACCGGGATGCCGAAGTCCCGGCTGCACTCGGCCGCCCAGGCTTGGGCACGGCTCGGCGAGCGGCTCCACACCCGCGCCTCCCGGATCGGTCTCACCGCCAGGATGGCCTCCAACTGGCTGCGCGCCTGAAACCCGGAGCCGATGATTCCCACGGTCCGTGCTTCAGGCAGCGCCAGCAGATCCGTAGCCAGGCCGCTTGCGGCTCCGGTCCGTATCTGGCCCAGGTAGTTGGCTTCGAACAGCGCCAGGGGCCGGGCATCCTCCGTGCGATAGAGCACGAACAGGAAGTGGGCGCCGTGGCGGGGATGGGTCGAGTAGATCTTCGTTCCGAAGA
The DNA here is from genome assembly GCA_020852755.1 of Bryobacterales bacterium. GTDB lineage: Bacteria > Acidobacteriota > Terriglobia > Bryobacterales > Bryobacteraceae > JADZAF01. The sequence continues at coordinate 21,192 of JADZAF010000305.1, read as the reverse complement.
ACTCGCCGTCACCGGCTGCCATGGAGTGAAGGACCGGGCCGCCCGGCAGCACCAGCCGGCGCCGCGGCTGATTCACGGCCGTGCCCTGGGCCAGGGCTTCAAATGCCCGGCGCACCAGGGCTATGGCCTGCCGCATGGGCAGGAGGCTCCGGACGTCCGCTTCACTGAAGAACCGCATAGAGCCGGGTCCTGTTTCTGCTGTTCCGTTCCGCTGCCGGACGCCGCCGGCGGATCCACTCTACCAGATCCGGCGGCGGGAGTGCCACCACGGACCGCCGGGAGCGTGCGATGCACGGCAACGCATGAGATTCGCGTCCCGCCCGTACTAAGCTGAAGACGAGAGGGGATATTGATGAAAGAATCGTTGCCCGAAGCGTGGCTGCGCGGTCCGTTGGACGGCGTGGATCCGTTGATCGCGCCCGTGCTGCGCAGTTTTCAGCAGGCCGCCGAGGAACTGGCCGAACACAGCCGCGGGCTCGCTCCCGAACAGGTGTGGGCCCGGCCGCACGGGATGACCTCGCTCGGGTTCCATCTGCGGCACATCGCTGGCAGCGTGGATCGTCTCTCGGCCTACGTTGCCGGCCGCCAGTTGAGCGCCGCCGAGATGGAGGCCATGCGCGCTGAACAGCAGGAACCGGCCTCGCCCTCCGACTGGCCGCTGGAGAAGCTGCTGGAGGAGGTGGACCGCAGTTTCCGCCGCGCCGAAGCCCTGGTGCGGGCGATTGACCCGGCCAGCCTGCGCGATGCGCGTGCAGTGGGCCGCAAGCAGATCCCGGTCACCGTGGCCGGGCTGCTGGTGCACATCGCCGAGCACACCCATCGCCACCTGGGGGAGGCCATCAGCGCTTCGAAACTCGCACGCGCCGCGGCGCCGGCATCCTAGGCGCACTCCTCACCCGCACAGCCCGGGGGAGGCGGGTGATAGGATGGGATATCGGATGCGAATACTGGTGGTAGAGGACGAGAAACGGATCGCCGATTTCCTCCACCGCGGCCTGGAGGGAGCGGGGTACGCCGTCGACATCGCGCCTACCGGGACCGCCGCCCTCGAACTGGCCCACACCGTCGATTACGACCTGGTGATCCTTGATCTCATGCTGCCCGACCTGGACGGGCTGAGCGTTCTGGAGAAGATCCGGAACCGGAAGATAGTCCCCCCGGTGTTGATCCTGAGCGCCCGCGACGCCGTGGACGACCGGGTGAAGGGCCTCGAACTGGGCGCCGACGACTACCTGGTGAAACCCTTTGCGTTCGTGGAGCTGCTGGCCCGCATCCGGGTGCTGCTGCGCCGCGGGCAGCCCATCCCGGAGCGGCTCCAGGTGGGCGACCTTACCCTGGACTGCATTCGCCGCAAGGTGTCCCGGTCCGGTGAGCCGATCGAGCTGGCGCCCAAGGAATTCGGCATCCTGGAATACCTGATGCGCAATAAAGGACGCCCGCTCAGCCGCACCATGATCGTGGAGCACGTCTGGGACGAGGAATACGACGGGCTGACCAACATCGTGGACGTCTACATCCGGCACTTGCGCAGCAAGATCGACGAGCGCTTCCCCTGCAAGTTGATCCACACCGTCCGTGGGATCGGGTACATGGTCGATGCACCCGACAAGCCGGCCAGCCAGCTTGCCGACGCCGAGACCGGGTAGCAGGCCGGCCTTGTCCTTTCAACCCAGTCCCCTCCGTCTGATCCGCGGGCTCCGGTTCCGCCTGACCTTGAGCTACGCGATATTCTTCACCCTGGCCGCCGCCGGGCTGGGAGCCGTGTTCCGCCACACCCTCGAAAACATTCTGGAGGCCCGAACCCGGGAGGCCCTGGTGCAGGAATGGGCGGCCCTCAAAGGTTATCTCCACATCGATCAGCGCCGGATCAACAGAAGCGGGCCCATCTGGTTCTACGACCGGGAGGACCCGGATGAGTCCTTCATCGTGGCGCGCCTCCAGCGCATCTACCTGCTGGCTGACGCCGAAGGCCGGGTCATCGAGCGCTCGTCCATGTACCGGTCTATCGGCATCGACTCCCCCGAGCAGATCCGGGAGGTGATCCGGGGCGAGATGCCGGTCTGGCGAATCCGAGACGATCCGGACGGTACGCCGTTTCTCATCCGCGCGGGCGTCATTTTCGACGATAAACGGACAGCGCCCTACTACGTAGCCATCGGCCGCTCGCTGGCTCCCAACCGCGATGTGGTCGCGCATTTCACCCGCAACTACGTTTTCCTTGCGCCCCTCGTGATCGCGGCCGGATGCCTGCTGGGCTGGTTCCTGGCCGGCCGGGCGCTGCGGCCGGTGAAGGACGTAGCCGGGGCGGCTCAGCGCATTTCCGGCTCGAACCTGAGCCTGCGGATTCCAGCGCGCGGGGCCGGTGACGAACTCGACTACCTGATCACTACTTTCAACCGCATGATCGAGCGCCTGGAGACTTCCTTCCAGCAGGTCCGCCAGTTCTCCGCCGACGTGTCTCACGAACTGCGCACGCCCATCACCGCCATCCGCGGCCAGCTGGAAGTGGCCCTCTTCACCGCCCGCAGCGAGGAGCAATATCGCGAAGCCATCGAGAATGCCATGCAGGACGTGGAGCGCCTCTCGCAGATCGTTCGCGCCCTGCTGCTTCTCTCCCAGGCGGAATCCGGCCAGCTGGCGCTGCAGTTGTCCGAGCAGGACCTGGCGGAGCTGGTTCGCGAGGTGGTGGACCAGTTCCAGATCCCCGCCGAAGAGGCCGGGGTTTCCCTGCTGGCGGAGCTTCCCGCCGCCTGCCCGGCCCGGGTGGACCGGATCCAGATCGAACGGCTGGTTTCCAATCTTCTCTCCAACGCCGTGAAGTTCACCGCGCCGGGCGGACAGGTGCGAGTAACACTGGCGCCCGCCGGAGCCTGGCTTCGTCTTGCGGTGGAGGACACCGGCTGCGGGATCGAGGCCGAGCACCTGCCGCACATCTTCGATCGCCTCTATCGCGCTCCCAGCGCCAGCCCGGACGCCGCCAAGGGGTTCGGCCTGGGGCTCAGCTTCGTCGCGTGGATTGTGAAGGCCCACGGTGGTACTATCGAAGTGGACAGCGTGCCGGGTAAGGGCAGCCGCTTCCAGGTCACTCTGCCGGTGGCTGCGGATGACAGACCCGTGGAGCGGCTAGTACCTGCCAGAGCCGGCGCTGCCCGATCTGCTTCACAATGAAGCAACTTTAATTCACCATTCAGAGTTTCTTCACAGCCCTTGGCTTAACCTGTGAGAGTGACCGTCTTTCGCGGCGCGGCAATCCTGGTGTTGGGCGTCTGCCTGTGCCTGGCCGCGCCCGGCGACCGGGGCGGGCAGCAGAACTCGGAGGAGGCGCCCCCTTCGGATCACTTCTTCTCCGGAATGGTCACCGATTACACGCCGGTCACGCTGACCGTCCGCCGCGCGGTTCTGGGTAAGGACCCGGTCAGGCGGGCCTTCGTCATCGCTCCCGATACCACCATTGAGGGGGAATTGCGGGTGCGGGCGCGGGTCACCGTCCGGTTCATCACCTGCGATGAAGGCGACCGGGCGCTGCACATCATCGTCCGCCCCCCACGCAAGCGGCAGGAGTAGGGCGTCGGGAACGGCCGGCTGGAGACCGGCTCCGGTCTGAACTTAAAGTCCTCGCGCAACGCCGCCGATTTCCCTCCTGAGGGATCAGCATGTCCGGCATGCCGCCAACGACGGTATTGAGCGGGGAGGCGCTCCAGCGAATTCTGGAACAGCACGCGAAGTGGCTGGCCGGGCAGGCCGGCGGCGCGCGGGCCGATCTCTCCGGCCTGGTGCTGCGGGAGTGCAAACTGCAGGGGCGGGATCTGCGGCGCGCCAGCCTGCGCGCGGCGGTTCTGGAGGAAGCGGATCTATCGGGCTGCGACCTGGGCGGCGCCGATCTGGAAAGGGCCGACCTGCGCAACGCCGTTCTCCAGGGAGCCGATCTGGAGGGGGCTGTTCTGGATCATGCCGAGTTGTTCTTCACCCTCGCGCCGGACGCCAACTTCTCCGATGCCCGGATCACCGCCACCGGGTTTCAGCGCGCCAATCTGCAAGGCGCCCGCTTCTTCAATGCGCAACTCTCCGGTTGCGATTTCAGCCAGGCGGATCTGCGGCGCACGGGCTTCCACCACGCCATTCTCAGCGAGTGCTGTTTCTCCTCATCGGACCTGAGCGAGTCCGGATTCCTGGGGGCCAGGGCGCGGCTGTGCCGCTTCGCCGACGCCCGGCTGGAGTCCGCCAACTGGAGCTCAGCCCGGTGCCAGTACTGCAACTTCACGGGGGCTCTGGCTTCCTCGGCCCGTTTCGCCAATGCCATCCTCTCGCAGTGCAACTTTGCGCGCTCCCGCATGGCCGCATGCGATTTCCGTTCGGCGAACCTGACGGCGGCAGAGTTCCTCGGCGCCCGCCTGGAGGAAGCGCGTTTCGGGGACGCCGTGTTGCAGGTGGCCGACCTGAGCGGCGCCGGCCTGGCCGGTGCGCGGGAACTCACGCCGCAGCAGTTGCAGGCCGCCCGCACCAGCGACCTCACCGTCCTGCCGGATGGCTCCCGCGGCCCTTACCTCAAGGGAAGCGGGGCGGAGCGCCCTTCCCGGCAGCGGCTGTGAAGAGCCGGCGCTACTTCCCGATACAGAAAGCGGAGAAGATGCGGTTGAGGATATCGTCCGCCGTGGTGGCGCCGGTCAGGGCATCCAGCGGGCGCAGCGCGGCGTAAAGATCGAGCAGCAGCATCTCATGGGGAATCCTGCCGGCCGTCGCCGCGCGCGCTCTTTCCATATACTGGAGCGACTCGCGCAGGAGACGCTCGTGCCTCAGGTTGGTGATGAAACCCGCCTCCCGCTCGACGCCCGCGGCGGGCGCCACCGCCCGGAAGATCGCCTCGCGCAGTTCCGGAATCCCCGCCCCGGTCAGGGCCGACACGGCCACGCACGGCTCCGATACGGCGGCCTGCCGCGGAAGATCGTCCTTGTTGCCCACCAGCAGCCAGCGGCCCTGCCCGCGCGCGCGTTCGATCAATCGCTCGTCCTCGGCATCCAGCGGCGCGGAGAGATCCACGACCACCAGCGTGAGATCGGCGTCCGCCATGGCCTGGTAGCTGCGTTCGATGCCCAGGCGCTCGACCAGGCCCTCCGCCGCCCGGATTCCGGCCGTGTCCATGCAGCGCACCGGGATGCCCTGAATGGCCGTGGTCTCCGATACCAGGTCGCGGGTGGTGCCCGGAATCTCGGTCACGATGGCCCGGTCCTGCTCGACCAGCCGGTTGAACAGGCTGCTCTTGCCCACATTGGGCCGGCCCGCAATAGCCAGAGTGAGGCCGGAGTGCACCATCTTGCCGTAGGCGAAGCTGGCCAGCAGGCGCTCCAGTTCCGGAACGATGCTGCCGATGCGGGCGAGGATTTCCTCCTCCGAGGCCACGCTGATGTCGTCCTCGGCGAAGTCGATGCCGGCTTCGAGCAGCGAGATCAGCTCGACCAGCCGTTCCTTGACCGGGGCCAGGCGGCGGGAAACGGATCCCTCCACCTGCTGGACCGCTACCCGCGCCTGGTACAGAGTGGTGGCTTCGATCAGGTCGCGGACGGCTTCGGCCTGGGGCAGGTCCAGGCGCCCGCGCAGGAACGCGCGGAGGGTGAACTCGCCCGGTTCGGCCAGCCGGGCGCCTGCCTCCACGGCCCTCTCCAGACAGTGGCGCAGCACGACCGGGGAACCGTGGCAGGAAATCTCGACTACATCCTCGGCCGTGTAGGAGCGCGGGGCGGCAAAGTAAGTCACTACCACCTGATCGACCGCCGACCCGTCCCGATCCACCAGCTCTCCCAGCACGGCCGACCAGCTTCGCCACTCGGAGCCTTCCCGAAACCGCACGATCGCCTCGGCTACCCGGCGTGCGCACGGTCCGGAGAGACGCACCACTCCGATGCCGCTTCGCCCCGGGGGAGTGGAGATGGCGGCAATGGTGTCGTCGAGCTGCAAGCTTCAGCGGCGGGCCGAACGGCTGCGGCCGCGCGAAGGGCGGGGCGGAGCCGGTGGTTCCGGCGGGGTGGCCGGAGAGGGCATGCCGGCCGGGTAGATCACCACCTTGCGAAAACCGGCCGTGCCGCTGCTCTCGCTGCGCACCGCGGGCTCACTCCGCAGCGCCAGGTGAATTACCCGGCGCTCGCGGCTGTTCATGGGGTTGAAGCTGAACGGAACCCCGGTTCGCTTCACTTTCTCGGCCGCGGCGGCGGCGCTCATCCGCAGTTCCTCGATGCGTAAGGCGCGGTAGTCGTTGGCGTCGAAGGAGATCCGGGCATGGTCGTCGGAAGGCATGCGGAGCGACTCCATGGTGAGCTGCTCCAGCGCCAGCAGCAGTTCCGCCCGGTTGGCCAGCAGCAGATCCACGTCCGCTCCGGTGAACTTCACGGTAATGTCGGGATTCTCGAAATCGGGGTGAGCCGTTTCCCCTTCCGACATTTCGTACTTGACCTGAAAACGGGCGCGCTTCAGCAGCGGCTTCAGGAAGGCGTCGATACGGCTCCCGATTTTGGCTAGTGAATACTTCTTCTCGCTCACCCTCTATTTCCTGGACTGCTTCTTCTTGGTCTGCACGGATTCGACCGCGGCTGCGGCCGTCGACGTGTGATTGAAGAACAATTGTTGCGCAATTCCGACCAGATTGCTGGCCAACCAGTATAACACCAGGCCGCTGGAAGCACTCCAGAACATGAAGCCGAAGATCAGCGGCATCATCATCATCATGCGCTGCTGGGCCGGATCCGGGCTGGTGGAGGGCGTCATCTTCTGCATGATGAACTGGCTCACGATCATGGCCAGCGGAAGGATCCGAATGGCCAGGTCCTCGGGCCGCGAGAGATCGCTCACCCACAGCCAGTCGGCGCCGCGCAATTCGCTGGTCACCGAAAGCACCTTGTAGAAGGCGAAGAAGAACGGGATCTGCAGCAGGATCGGCACGCAGCCGCCCATGGGATTCACCCCGTGCTTCTTGTACAGTTCCATGACCTCCTGGTTCTGCTGCTGCTTCTTCGGATCGCGGATGCCGACATTTTTGTAACGCGCGTTGATCTCCGCGATCTGGGGCTGCAGGCCCTGCATCTTCTTCATCGACTTCATGCTGGTGATCTTCAGCGGGAACAGCGCGAAGTTGATCAGCACCGTGAGGATCACGATCGACCAGCCGTAGTTGTGGATGTAGTTCTCGGTCATCCAGCGCAGAATCAGGAAGAGCGGCTTGGCCAGGAAGGCGAACCAGCCGAAGTCGACCAGTTGCTCCAGCCGGGGATTGACCGAGCGCAGCAGGTCCAGGTCCTTGGGGCCGACGAACAGGGTCAGGCGGTTGAGCCCTTCGCCGCCCACCGCCGCGCCCACAAACGCCTGCTCGGCGCCCTTGCTGATCTCGGTGGGAACGGAGTCGCTCCAGGTCTGCAGCTCCAGGCTGCCGTTTCCCGGCAGGAACACGGCGGCGAAGTAGGCATCTTCGATGCCGGCGAAGGCGAAGTTGCCGGAGACCGAAACCGGTCCGTCTTTGCCTGCCTTGGCGGAATTCAGCTCCAGGCCCTCGGCGGCATCGAAGTACACGGTGTGCTGGGAGCCCGCCGCGTTGTCCACCGTCATATCCCCGAAGCCCCCGCGCCAGGCCAGCAGGTGGGGGAGGGCAACGCCGTTCTGGACCACTTCACTGGTCACCTGCGAGCGGTGACTGCCCTTCTCGAAGCGAAACGATTTCCGTGCCAGGACTTTGCCGTCGGAGAATTCGAAATCAAGTCCCAGCCCGTCCGGGGCGGTCTTAACGCTATAGAGCGCCTGGTTCAGGTTGGTCGCCGGCTTCCGGTTCTTGAAGACCAGTTGGAAGGGGTAGCCGGCCTTGGCGGCCGCCGCCTGGTTGATCAGTTCCAGCGGCCTGGTCTTGGCCCGGTCCTTGTATTTCTTCAAAGTCCAGCTGCGGGCCAGCGCGCCGCGATTGGAAAAAGTGATCCGGTAGACGTCGGTGTCGATAACCAGAAGCTCTTCCTTCTGCGCGGCCACCGGCGCCGCGGGCGCGGCTTTATCCGAAGCAGGCTTCTTCTTCTCCGCGGCGGCCTGCTCCTGGGGCGCGGCCGGGCTCTCGGGCTTCTTCACGGCGGCCGGAGCCGGTTTGGCGGGCGGGCGAGGCGGCGCCTGCGAGCGGTAGAAATAGGGCGTCAGGAACAGGACGGCGCCCATCAGGATGAAGGCCAGCAGGAGACGCGTCTCCATGGACAGTTCCTTCTTCTTGCCGCCATCCTGCGGATTTGTGCTTTCGGCCATAGTTAACTGAGACTTAACGGACGGGGTCGAACCCGCCGGGATGAAACGGGTGGCATCTGGCCAGCCGCTTGATTCCCATCCACATGCCCCCCCATGCCCCATGCCGCTCGACCGCCTCGCGCATGTAATCCGAGCAGCTCGGATAGAAACGGCAAGCGGAAGGCAACAGCGGAGACACGGCCAGCTTGTAAAGGCGCAGCAGGGCTACCGCGGTCCGCGCGAGCGGAGAAAGAGACTTTCGATCTCCCTTTCCAGCTCGCTGAACGGCGCCGTCAACACGCGGCGGCGGGGATTGATAACCACTCGGCACTGCGGACTCAATATCGAGAGACGGGAGCGCACAGCCTCCCGGATTCGCCGCTTGATCCGGTTGCGGACCACCGCCTTGCCCAGCGAGCGCGGCACCGTGATGCCCACCTTGGGCCCCCCGCCCGCTTCATCAAGCAGAACAAAAGCCAGCAACGAGGCGCCCGGGTAGCGGGAGCCGCGCTCATAGACGGTACGGAACTCGCTGGAACGCAGAATCCGGACACTTTTGGGAAAACCCGCGATGAAAGGCTACCTTTCGGAGCTGACGGTAAGCTTGTACCGTCCTTTGGCCCGGCGCCTCGACAGGACGGCCCGGCCGTCCTTGGTCTGCATCCGAACCCGGAAGCCGTGAGTTTTGGCGCGTTTGCGATTGTTGGGCTGATACGTACGTTTCGGCATTGTGCTTTAAGCCCCGGGCGACACAGGTCACCCAGCGTCCCCCGACTGGAATCGGTCAAAAATCCAGTATAGCAAGTCGGCGGCCCGAAAGCCTTCTCCTGCCTCGCTTTCACTCCGGTCGCTGGCGGACGTTGGCCTTGTGCTTCTTCCCTTTCTCGTCCAGCAGAAAGAACTTCTTTCCGTCCAGGAGGCACTTCACCGTGCTGCCGGCCTCCAGTTTCGCCAGGCTGCTCTTGCGGGGAGGCGCCGGTATGGTCACCAGGTAGATGCCCTCCGGGAGGTCGATGGCCAGCGCCCAGCGGGGGAATGGCGAGGAGAATTCCGGCAGGATGACGTTGCCTCCCCCTCCCCCGGGCCTCAAAACGCTTTCCGGACCCACGGTTCCGCCTCCCGCCTTCCCGCGAGGCTCTCCGGGTCTCTCGATGGCTACGACTTCGCCTTCCCGAACGGCCGGCGCGGCGTGCACGGCGGCCGCCGCGGAGGCTAGGACCAGCACCCTTGCGGCCACAATCGAAAGCCTGCTCACAGCCAAGAGTCTACACCCTCCCGGGCGCCCCGGGAATGCTATCCTTCCCCACAGAATGCGAATCGGAAGACTGCTTGTTTTGCTCTCCCCTCTCCCGGCGCTGCTGGCTCAGAACCCGGCTTTCAAACCCGACAAGCTGCACGGCCGCAACGCCTGGGTGCTGGAAAACGACCGGGTCCGGCTCAGCGCGCTAAGGGGCGGCGGATTCATCGGCGAGATCCGGTTCAAATCCCCGGACGCCCGCAAGAGCATCAACCCCATGCGGGTGCCCCACTACCAGACCATCGACCCCTATGAGTACGACCAGGCCCGGCACGCCGCAATCTACGGCAGCGACACCCAGAGGCGGTTGATGGCAGGCTACATGGGGCACTTCCTCTGCTTCCCCCACTTCGGACCTCCCTCCTCGGAGCACGAGATCAAAGCGGAATACAACAACCACGGGGAGGCCATCCTGGTGGAATGGAAGCAGGACAGCGTGAACGTCCGGGCGGACGACGTTACTTTTCGCTATCACGCCGACCTGCCCCAGACCCAGTACCGGGTGGAGCGCGAGATCGTGCTGCCGGCCGGCGAGAGCGTATTCTACGTCCAGGAATGGGTCGAGAACCTGGTCACCTACGACCGGCCCATCAACTGGGTGCAGCATGTCACTTTCGGCCCGCCGTTCGTCGAACCGGGCAGGAACTACCTGGACGCGCCGGTGGTCAGGGTCGACCTGGGCCAGAGGCGGCAGGGCGGGGGCGAGGCGGGCTGGCCCACGGCGACCGCCGGAGGAAGCCAGATCGACCTGCGCCAGTTCACCTCGCAGCCCCACACCGGCCGCTACCACGCGCTGCTGTTGGATACCTCGCGCAAAGTCGGCTATTTCACTTCCTACCACACCGGGTACCCGGTCCTGATCGGCTACCTGTTCCCGACCGCCATGAATCCCTGGATCGGAGACTGGCAGGAGAACCAGCGCGCCACCAACCTGCCCTGGGCGGGCAAGGCGGTGGCCCGGGGGATGGAAGTGGGCACCACGCCCTTCGCCGAGGGGTTGCGCCGCAGCGTGGAGCGCTCGCGCCTGTTCGACGTGCCCACCTACCGCTGGATCGGCGGGCGCCAGCGCATGCACAACTGGTATGCCATCTTCCTGGCGGAGATCCCCGCCGGGTTTCGGGGAGTGGCCGATGTCCGCAAGGAGGCCAGCCGGATCGTGATCGAAGAACGCGGCACCGGGCGCCTCATCACGGTTACCAGCGGCCGTCCGCTGCCGGAGTAGCCGCTATGATCGATCGAGGAGCAGAAGTATGAGCGACCCCTCTTTGAAAGCCACCCGCCGCGCGGTGCTGCTCGGATCCGGCGCCGCCCTGGCATCTCCGGCCGGCGCCGCCTCCCGCCGCGCCGCGGCCTGGAAGCCCAAGCTCTCCGAGAACCTATCCGACGTGGAGCCCTCCACCCTGCGCTGGCTCAAGCAACTGGGCTGCGAACACGTGGTCTTCCAGGGAACCGAGAGGGTAGACAGCGGCCGCAAGGGCTACTGGAGCTTGGACGACATCGCGCCGGTGAAGAAGGCCTGCGAAGCGGCCGGGCTCAAACTCGAATCCATGATGCTCCAGCAGGATCTTTACCGGCGCACCCGCTTCGGCCAGCCGGGAAGCGAGGAAGAGATCGAGAACGTCTGCCGGACCATACGGACGGTGGCCGAGGCCGGGGTGCCCATGCTGGAGTGGCGCTGGGTGTTGGAGTTCCTATGGGACCAGAGGGTCGGCTACTACAATACCGGCGGGCGCGGCGGCTCCACCTACCGCTCGTTCGATTACGAACGGGTCCGTTCCGAGCCCCCGCTGGAAGGGATCGGGCAGGTCGAGGAGGCCGAGTTATGGGACCGCCTGATCCGTTTCGCCAGGCCGGTGATCGCGGCGGCCGAGAAAGCCGGAGTCCGGATGTCGCTGCACCCCAACGATCCGCCGGTCCGATCCATGCGCGGAGCGGCCCGCCTGTTCTACCACCCCGACAAATTCCGGCGCTTCCAGAAGGAGGTGCCCAGCCCGGCCAATGGCATGACCTTCTGCCAGGGCACTTTCACCGAAATGGGCATCAACGTCCTGGAGGAGATCCGCTATTTCGGGAAACAGAACCGCATCCAGCTGGTTCATTTCCGGGCGGTGCGAGGCAAGGTTCCGCGTTACACCGAAGTGTTCATCGACGAGGGAGACGTGGACATGCTGGACGCCATGAAAGCCTACAAGGATGCCGGCTATGCCGGACTCATGGTCTCCGACCATACGCCCCGGGTGGAGAGCGACACGCGCTGGGGGCACGTCGGCCGGGCCTACTCGATCGGCTACCTGCAGGCCCTGGCGCACGCGGCGGCGAAAATGTGATCGGGCCAGCCCCCGGACGGCAGTCTACGAGAGTACCTGGACATCCAGCATGGCGTTCATCCCTTCGCGCACCAGCGGCTGGACCTCAGGAAGCACCCTGGTGATCGTCTCCTCGTCTTCCACCACAGTGATCGTGATGGGCCGCGCGCATGGCGCTCAGGTTGTTTTCGGCCGGGCGAGGCTTTCTTTGGCCAGCACGGCGTTCACAAAAGCGCCTTGTACTTCAAAAGTCAGTTGGCGCATCGAATCGAGAAGCTGCAACTGCGCCACGCTGCGCGCATCGCGAGCGACTTCGATGCGGCGCTGGCGCTTGTGGCCGCCCTCAATGAGAAAATCGGTCCGCCAGTTCAGCTCAGGCGGCCCCGCGCTGTTTTCCATGGTGAACCCCCGTCGCAGCAGGTCCTGGTAGTCCGCCCTCATGGAGAAGACGACATTCGGGCGAAGTCCGGCCTGTACCACGCGAGCTTCAGCGATCGAAAGGTTGTAGCGCTCGGCAAGCAGCCCGAGGTTGTTTGCGGTCGCTTCCTGAACGGCCTGCTCCAGGGTGACCGGCTGGGCCGCGTCGCGCGCCGTTTGCGCCGCGGCGGGCAGAGCGGCCGCGCAGCACAACAGTACCCCAGCCGGCAGACGGAACATGTGTGAGGCTTCGGTCCTCATTACTTCGAGCATCCGGTGTTCGGCCCCCAGCGACTATAGCCTCGAAGGGCTAGAACAACGGGGAAACCCGAGGGATTGTTCAAGCCGCATCAACAGCCAGGTAGAAAGTGTGACCCAGTCTACTGATCAGCAGGAGCACCGGTTCTTTGCCGGCCGAGGCGGCGGTGCGCCGAAAGTCGTCCAGGTTCTGAACCGGCTTCCGATCCACTTCCTGAATGACGTCCCCGCTCTGCAGCCCCGCTTCGGCCGCCGGCGAGGCACTGTCGATGTCCGCGATCACCACGCCCCCTGCGCCGGCCGGCACCCGCAGCCGGCGGGCCAGTTGAGGGTTCAACTCTTCAACCGAGAGGCCTTCAAATGGCGACGACGGGGCCACGGCCTTGACCGGCCGCTCCGGCGGGGAGGGGAGTTCGGCCAGCCTCACAGCGATTTCACGATCCTGGCCATCCCGCCGCACCTCAAAACGAAGCTGTGTTCCAGGAGGCGTCATCGCGATCTGGAGACGGAAGGCATTGATATCGGAGATGGGCTGGCCATTCACCCGCAGCAGGATGTCACCGCGCTGCAATCCCGCCTGCACCGCCGGGCTGCCCGGCGTCACCTCGCCCAGGAGCGCCCCTTCCGGCTGGCTCAGCTTGAAGAAACGGGCCTCGCTCACGGTCACCGGCTGCGGCAGCACTCCCAGCCATCCCCGGATCACCCGCCCGTGCTCGAGCAACTGTTTCATGACCTGCCCGGCCAGGTTGGAAGGCACCGCGAAGCCGATGCCCTGGTTGCCGCCATCCTCGCTCCTCGAAAGGATCGCGGTGTTGATACCTACCAGCTCGCCCTGAGAGTTGACCAGCGCGCCGCCCGAGTTGCCCGGGTTGATCGCGGCGTCGGTCTGGATGAAGTCTTCGTAGTCCTCGATGCCCAGGCCGCCCCTTCCGGTCGCGCTCACAATCCCCATGGTCACCGTTTGGCCGATTCCGAACGGATTGCCGACGGCGAGGACCACGTCGCCGACCTGCACGTGGCTGGAATCGCCCAGCGGCAGGGCCGGAAGCGCCTGGGCGTCAATCTTGAGCACCGCGATGTCGGTCTTCGGATCCGAGCCGAGCACCCGCGCCCGGTATTCGCGCTTGTCAGCCCCGGAGACGCGCACTTCAGTCGCCCCTTCCACCACGTGGCTGTTCGTCAATACCAGTCCATCCGGACGGATGATCACGCCGGATCCCAGGCTGTGCTCCCGGTAGCTGTGCGGTATCTCCGGCTCCTCGCCGAAGAAACGCTCGAACAGCGGAGAGAGTTGCGCGCTGCCGCCTTCGGCCCGCACAATCTTGGTCGACGAAATGTTCACAACCGCCGCGGCGGCCTGTTTCACCACCGGTGCGAACCCGAACGCCCCGCCGGCGGCGGTCCGCCCTGGCGGCAGCGCCGTCTCGGCAGCCAGCGCAACCGGGGGAGACGCGAATCTCGCTCTCGCCGATTCCACCAGCCCACCGGCCGCGAACACCGCGGCTACAGCCGCAATCACCCTCGTTCTCCGATCCAGGGAAATCATGATGGTTCCTCCTCTTGATTCCTCGCCACATGGGCCAGGCCATCACTTTGATGGATTCAATTCGACGGCAGACCGAACATCGCCTCGCGGGGCTATTTTTGCGACTTGCTTGAGGCGATGCCGCGGCCAGACCAGGGGAGCTATGATCGGGATGCGAGCCCGGCATTTCCTTCGCAAAACAAGGGCGCTACGATATGAGCACACATCGTCTGGCCGAACGGCTGCACCACTTAGGCGAACTCGAGAGGCGGGTTTTGGAGCACATCGTCGAGCGCCGTCCCATCTCCCGGAATCAGAACGAGGCATTCCGGTCGCAGCTTACTCTGGGCCAGCGCGTAGCCGACAAGGTGGCGACTTTCGGGGGAAGCTGGACCTTCATCTTCCTGTTCGCCGGATTCATCTTCGCCTGGACACTGTATAACTCCGAGAGGATTCGGCCCTTTGACCCCTACCCGTTCATCCTGCTGAACCTGCTGCTTTCCTGCACCGCCGCCATTCAGGCGCCGGTCATCATGATGAGCCAGAACCGCCAGGAAGAGAAGGACCGTCTCGACGCGCAGCATGACTACGAAGTGAATCTGAAGGCCGAGTTGGAAATCGTTGCGCTCCAGAACAGGCTGGACGATCTTCAGCAACACCACCTGGCGGCCATAACTCAAGCCCTCGAAAAGCAAGCCGCCGTGCTGGAGCGCATCCAGAGCCTGCTGGTTTCCGGCGGTCGTCCGCGGGACAACTCATAAAATGGACAACTTCCTTCCGCCCAAGAAGACCAAAATCGTGTGCACCATCGGCCCGGCGTCGGAATCAACCGGGGTGCTGGAGCAGTTGATCGCCGCGGGCATGAACATCGCCCGGGTCAACTTCGCGCACGGTGACCTGGAAACGCATGGTCGCGTGATCGCCAGCGTGCGGGCCGCGGCCAGAACCGCGGGGCGGCGCGTGGCCATCTTCGGCGACCTGCCCGGCCCCAAGATGCGCATCGGGGAGATCCCGGGCAGCGGCGTGGAACTGGCGCGCGGCCAGTCCTTTGTGCTCCAGTCCGCGGAAGCGCCGGGTGATGCCAACCGCGTCTCGCACAGCTTCCCGGAACTCCCCCGGGTGGTGAAGCCGGGCGACTCCATCTACCTCAATGACGGCTACATCCAGCTTCGGGTCGAGCGGGTGGAGGGGGAGGACGTACACTG
The DNA here is from genome assembly GCA_020852755.1 of Bryobacterales bacterium. Lineage (GTDB taxonomy): Bacteria > Acidobacteriota > Terriglobia > Bryobacterales > Bryobacteraceae > JADZAF01. The sequence goes on along the minus strand of JADZAF010000305.1, from coordinate 5,943 downwards.
CCGGGTTCTGGCCGGCGGCCCGCTCAGCTCGCGGAAAGGGATGAACCTGCCGGGCATCTCGCTGGGCATCTCCGCCTTCACCGGCCGCGACCGGGAACTGCTGCGCTTCGCGGCCGAACAGGGGTTGGACGGCGTAAGCCAGTCCTTCGTGCAGGACGCGGCGGATATCGACGCGGTGCGCCAGGCCGCCGCCGGGCTCGGCTACCACCCCTTCGTAATCGCCAAGATCGAACGGGCCGGCGCGCTGGACCGCCTGGAGGAGATCCTGAAGAGCGCGGACGGCATTATGGTGGCCCGCGGCGACCTGGGCGTCGAGATCCCCATCGAACAGGTGGCCGTCACCCAGAAGCGCCTCATCAACCTGGCCAACCGGCGCGGCAAGCCGGTCATCACCGCCACTCACATGCTCGAGTCGATGATTCACAACCGCCGGCCTACGCGGGCCGAGGCCACCGACGTCGCTAACGCCATCCTGGACGGCACCGACTGCGTGATGCTCTCCGGGGAAACCGCGGTTGGGGCCTTTCCCGTGGATGCGGTCTCCACCATGGCGCGCATCGCCGCGGCCACCGAGGCCGATCGCAAGGTGGACCTGCTGCCGGCGCTGTTCGAAGCCGAGCGCCACCAGGGCACCATCGATCTCGAAAACCTGGTTTCCTTGAACGCCTACTCGAGCACGCGCATGCTGAAGCCCGCCATTGTGTTCACCCCGGCGCGCAGCGGCCAGACGGCGCGCCTGCTCAGCCGTTTTCACCTGCCGGTCTGGATCGTGGCTTTTTCGGACAAGGAGGAAGTCTGCCAGCGGCTCCAGTTCTCCTACGGCGTGCATCCGGTCTGCGTCTGCGACCCGCCGGCCGGCTGGCTGGATTACGCGCGGCAGTGGAGCCGCGGCGTCCCGCTGAACGGGCCCCTGGCGCTGCTGCTCACCGGCATCGGCTCGCTGGAGACCGGCGGCCTGAGGCGGCTGGAAGTGTTCAACCTGACTTCCGCGTAGCTTCCTTCCTGTGCAAAACCATGCTCCCGGCGCTTCCGAGCCGTGGCCGGAGGGAGCGGCTCATCGTAACCGCTTCCTTTGGTCGCGGCTCGGAAACGGCGTTCGATGCCATGGATCTCAGCGGAAATTCTCGACCAGCATCAGGTCGCTGCCGGACCGGTCCAGCCGGGTGTAGAGGAGCGTGCGGCCGTCGGGTGAAACCGCGAGGCCCGGGTGGGGGGCGGCAGGGAGGGTCAGGACCGGCCGGCTCCTGCCGCCGGCGAAATCGAGAAACCGGACGGAATAGCGGTGCTCGCTGTCCGGACCCGGGATGAAGTAGATCCCCTTCTCCGTAACCGCGAACGACAGAAACATCGCGGCGTCCAGTACTTGAGTTTCGTCGCCGCCCTCAACCGGTATTCTCAACACGCTGGAGAACACACCCCCCTCGGTCCCGGATCTGGAGTAGTACAGGAACCTGCCATCGGACGATTCGAAAGCCACATAGCCTCCCTTGCGGGTGACCTGCACCGGTTCCCCGCCCCCGTCCGGCATCTTCCACACCTGCCACTGTCCGCTCCGGTTCGACACGAAGTAGATCCACCGCCCGTCCCGCGACCAGTTCCCCAGAGCGTCGACCGCCGGGTGGTTGGTCAGACGCGTGGCCGGGCCTCCGTGCGACCTGATCACGTACAGTTCGAACTGACCATCGCGGGTCGAATCGAAGACGATGCGCTCTCCATCCGGAGACCAGCGGGCGCCCCCGGTCATCGTGGCCTGCATGGAGGTCAACGGCGCGGCGTTCGAGCCGTCATGATCGCAGGTCCAGATTTCCAGGCTGCCCCCGCGATCCGAGTCGAAAGCGATTCGCTTGCCGTCCGGAGAGAACTGCGGATTGCCGTCCTTCCGGGTGGAGGCGATGAAGGGCTTGGAAGGGCCGGCGGCAGCGCCGGGGGCCGCCAGGTCTACGCTCCACACGTTGGTGTCAAAAGAAGTACGGGCGTAAACCAGGGAACCCTGGCGGGAGATCGCGGGCGAATCGGCCTGCTCGGTGGCAAACTCCAGCCGGCGGGGCGCGGTCGAACCGGTCGAGGCGATCCGCCACAAGCTGAATCCGCCCACGTTCCACTGGCCGGAGGAGTACACAATATCGTTTCCGTCCGGGGTCCAGGCTGCGCTTGTGGTCCACCGGCGCCCGGGGCTCAGACGGCGCGGTTCCCCGCTCGGAACGAGGTCGAGCGAAAGAGACTGCACATAGACGTCGCTTTCGGCAAAGCGCGCACGGATGAAGGCCAGCCTGCGGCCGTCCGGGGAGAAAGCGGGCGCATTATCGTTTGTCGAAACTCCGGGAGCCGTTAGTCTCCGTTTCTCGCCGGTGAGCGGAGAGAGCAGGAAGATTCCCAGTCCTTCCCCCTCCCGGTCTCTGGATGGAATTGCCAGCCAGTGGCCGTCGGGATACCAGGTCACCCGGGGTTGCAGGCGGTCGCGGGAGTCGCGGAACAGCGCCACCTTGTGCTCCGGCCCGCCGATGGCCGGCATGACGAAAACCGCCGTGCTGTTCGGATCCTCGAAGCGGCAGAACGCGATGTGGCGGCCGTCCGGCGACCAGGCCGGGCTGAAATCCGGGCGAGGATCCGTGGTGAGCCTGACCGGTTCCTCCGTGCCGGTCTGTTTAACCCAGATGTCCATGCCGCCCTGGCCGGTCCACTGAAACGCGATCCGGGCGCCGTCCGGCGAGAAGGCCGGATGGCTTTCGTTCCCGAGGTAACTGGTCAGCGGCACCGGGGCCGAAAACGCACCGGGCCCCGCCGGCCGGGTGAGGAGCCAGGCGCCGGCCGCCGCTATCCCGGCGAGCATCGCAATCGCCGGAACCCGGATCCTTCTCGTCCCGACAGCCGGGTTGCGGGGAGCGGCCACGGGCTGTACGGGTAATACCGAAGCGATGAAGCGGTATCCCTTGCGGGGCAACGTTTGGATGAACCGGGGGTTATCCGACGAATCGCCCAGCGCCTGGCGCACCTTCTTCACTGCCGTATTGAGGCTCAGATCGAATTCCACGAAGGTGTGGTCCGGCCAGAGCGCCCTCTGCAATTCGTCGCGGGTAACAACCACTCCCGGGTGGCGCAGCAGCAGGGAGAGTACCTGGAACGGTTGATCCTGGAGCTTGACCCTATGGCCGTGCTTCCGTAATTCGCCGGAAGCCAGGTCCGCCTCAAACACGCCGAAACGGACGGTGGTGGGACCTGGGATGGCGGGCAGCGCCACCAGCGCGTTCTTCATACTGCTTTCTCCCGATTCGGGAACACAGCACCTGTCCGGCCACCAACCGACGTCGCATTGACTTGAAAAGATAAATAGTTACGGCGGCGGGAAACGAGTGAGACTGACCGATATTTCTGACAGTGTCACTCCGGGCCGACTGGCGCCATGGTATGGTTGCACTCGGACTATCCCAGCACTTCTTTGAATCCGAAGCGGGAGACTGCATCGCCGTTGCCTCGGTCGGGTCGATTGTAACACCGCTGAAAGCGCCATTCAATAGTTCATTAGGTCGAGTAACTGCCTGCTATGTGAACGGGTTGGACCTTCACCTGTTGCCCGGACGGATTCACATCGCGTTCGCATCCGGTTCTCCTGCCGTCCATTGAAGGTGATCTCCGCCAGTCCCACACTCGACCTGCAATGCAGACGAGGATCGGATTGGCGCTGGCATGGCTCGTGGCCGGATCGCCGGCCGCGGCGCAGGGGCAGCCGCCGGTGACCATCACGATCCTTCTGTACAACTACGCCCAGGTTCCGGAACCCGAGTTACTAAAGACCCGGCAGGTAGTCGCCAGGATCTACGGCCAGGTGGGTGTAACGGTCGAGTGGGCCGAGTGCCCGATTTCACCCTGGGAGACTTCGTGGCCGGCCGCCTGCAGTGCGACTCGCGGTCTGAAGTACCCCGAGATCCGCCTGCTGTCGGAGGCGGGGGCCCGCTATGCCGGGGTCGGCCGGGACGCTCTCGGGTTCGCCCTGCACAGTGGGAGCAGGGGCGTCCTGGCCAACGTCTTTTGGGACCGGGTACGCCGGCTGGCAGGCGCTCCGCAACGAGACCCCGGCGTCCTGCTGGGTCACGTGCTGGCCCACGAGTTGGGCCACCTCCTCCTGGGACCGGGAAGTCACTGCTCCAGCAATTTGATGCGAAATGGTTGGGGCACGAGAGAACTGGAATGGGCCATGCGGGGTTCGCTGAGGTTCCTGCCCGAAGAGGCGGAACAGATCCGCTTCAGGCTGCTGCCCGGATCCGCTCCAGGCGGCGCCGCCGTGGCGAGCCTGTCTCCGCCGGAATAGCTGTCCGCCGTCTTCTCCCCGGCCCTTTCCGAAGCAGGCACTCCGCGAACGGCGGTAGACTTGAGGTTCAAAAGCTTCAATAAAGGAGTTTTGGACTCTTATGGATGCAACCCGCCGTGGTTTTCTCCAGGGGCTGGCTCTGGGCGGATCCGCCGTTGCCGGCGGCCGGCTCCTTCGGGCTCAGGAACCGATCCACCTGGGCAGCAAGGTCGTCGAAGCGCCCAACGTCTACCGCAGCGGCGCCGCGATCATCGAGAACGGCAAAGTGATCCGGCCGCGGCACGAGATTTCCGTCATCAGCGACACCGGGGTGCTGGTGGTGGGCGGAGGCTGCGCCGGCGTGATCGCGGCCCTGGCGGCCGCCCGCGCCGGACATAAGGTCACCCTGGTGGAGCGGTACGGCTGCTTCGGCGGCCTGTGGACGGCGGGGCTGGTGCTGATCGTGCTCGCCACGCACGTCAAGACCGCGCAGGGGCTCAACAAGTGCGTCCGGGGCATCGGCGACGAGCTTCTCGAGCGGCTCCTCAAGGTCCGGAACGGCATCGTCAACCAGGAGCCGGGGAAACGCAACCCAACCAGCGATCCCGAAGCCACGAAGTACGTCATGGCCGAGATGCTGCGCGAGGCCGGAGTCGAGATCCTGCTTCACAGCTGGGTCACCAACGCCATCATGGACGGCAAGACCGTGCGGGGCGTTGTCTTCGAGAGCAAGTCGGGCTGCCTCGCCATCACCGCGAAAGTCGTGGTCGATGCCACCGGCGACGGCGACGTGTACGGCGCGGCCGGAGCCGAGCACGTGCGGCACCTGCACCGCATCGGCCTCGTGCACCGGCTGGGTAACGTGGACCGCGTGAATGCGGCCGCGCCCGCCGGAGCCAAAGAGCGGAGGCTGGGCAGCATCACTCCCCTGCCCAGCGTGGCATGGGTCAACATGCAGGGTCCGCAGGGCGATTGCCTCGACGTCCGGACCTTGACTCAAACCGAACTGGACGGGCGGCGCGCCGTGTGGGAGCGGGTGAAAGCCGTGCAGCAGAGGCCGGGCCATGACCAGGTGTTCCTGCTCGACACGGCCTCGCAGTTGGGCATCCGGGCCTCCCGCACGCTCAAGGGCGTGGTCGAGCCGACCTACAACGAGGCGATGGCGGGCAAGCGCTACCGCGACGTCATCGGCGTGGGCGGGGCCGACTTCATGGGCGAGAGGGCCTGCCAGATTCCGTATGGCGCGCTGGTTCCCGTGCGGATCGAGAATTTGCTGGCGGCAGGCCGGTGTGTAGCCGCCGACAACCTCATGATGAACTACACCCGCCTGATCGGCCCCTGCCTGCTGACCGGCCAGGCCGCCGGCGCGGCCGCCGCGCTGGCGATCCGCAACAAGTGCCGTCCCCGGGACGTCGACGTGAGGCAGCTTCAGGCTTTGTTGAAGAAGCAGGGAGCGTACCTGGGATAGCCCGCGCACTGTGTCACCGCTCGCGACCCGTATCATCGCCGGCGTTCTGCTCGGACTGGCGGTCTGGCTGTGGCCCGCCGCCTGGCGGCTCCTGGCGCCCGCCCTCAGCCCCTACCTGGCCGTCTGCTCCGGGATCGCGCTGCGCTCGCTGTCCGCGGCTTCGGCGCTTGCCCTGCCCATGCTGCTGCTG
>JADZAF010000304.1 GCA_020852755.1 Bryobacterales bacterium | reverse complement strand
TCCGGCAGCGGCGGCCGCATGCCGCCATCGTGCCAGTACAGGTCCAGGGCGGGACGCCGGCCCCGGGCAGGGAACTTGAAGCGCACCACGCTGGCGTCGGGAAACGAGAAATCGTTCTTGACGGTGGCCGAAACGCTGTCCCGGAAAATACAGCGGTGGCTGAGCATGGGTTCGATCACGGAGGGCCCGCTCAATTCCAGCGCGTTGAACACGGTCCAGAGGCTGTAGTGCCCCATGTCCGCCATGGTGCCGCCGCCGAAGTCGTACCAGCCTCGGAACACCATGTGGGTGTAGTCGGGGTGATAGGGCCGGTCGGCCTCGGGACCCAGCCACAGGTCCCAGTCGAAGCCTTTCGGGACCGGCGGCGTGCCGGCCGGCAGCGTTCCGTACTGCGGCCACACCGGTCGATTGGTCCAGTTGTGGACCTCCCGTAAAGTGCCGATGGAGCCGTCCTTGATCCAGGCCATCACCTGGGCCATGGAGCCGTTGCTGTCCCACGGCAGGAAGTGAGTCGCCACGCCCCGCTCCCGCGCGGTGTCGATGACCAGCCTGGCCTCCTTCAGCCGGTTGGCGATGGGCTTGTGCAGGACCACGTGCTTGCCCTTCTTCATCGCCGCGATGCAGATGATACCGTGCGAATGGTCCGGAGTCATCACCTTGACGGCGTTCAGGTCCTTCTCACGGTCCAGCAGCTCCCGGTAGTCCGCGTAGGAGGAACAGCCTTTGTATTGGCCGCCGGGACGGTTCTTCGCGTAGTAGGTTTCGACGACGTTCTTCCCGATGTCCCGGCCCCCGGGGATCACGCCTTCGAAACCGGCCCCCCAATCGGGCTTCCCCAGCGTCTTGCGGATCCCGTTCAACAGGCCGTCGCGGGACCAGTCGCGGTATTCGACCGCCTCCTTGCTGGGATCGCAAACCGATACGATCTGAATCTCCTGATTGGCCAGTAAAGGCAGCATCTCCCGAAGCCCTTGCGTCCCCACGCCAATGTAAGCCAGGGTGATTTTGTCGCTGGGAGCGACCATGCCGGCCCCTCCCAGCACGTGTCGTGGAACGATGGTGAACGCAGCGCTGCCGGCTGCCGTTTCCAGGAACCTGCGGCGATTCGAATCGGATGTCATGGGCACTCCCTCGAATTCGTGTATTGACTGCCCGGCCGGTTGTTGATAATATCATGCCGGCAACAGAGTGGAGACCTTCAGGCTTCCGCTCCGCCGCTCGTCCGGAGCGCTGCTTTCAGCCTTGGCATGGCATTTCATTGTTAGCGGCGGAGCGGCGGCGCAGCAGCGCCGGCCCGCCTTTGAACTCTTCGGCCTGACGGGCGGCTATGCGCACGGCAACCTGCTGGTCGCGCCTCAGAACAATTCTCTCTCCCCGCGGTGGCGGCCCCAGGTCGGAGGCGGGGTTCTGGCCCCATTGGGACGGAATTGGGGAGCGCTATTCGACATCACCACGGGCGCGGTGGAAGAGTTCTGGAAATGGGACGGCTTGCCGGGCGCCGGGCCGGAGGACAATCACGCCCGCGTCCGGCGCGTGACCCTCAACCCTTCCCTGGTCCGGCTCTGGCGCAGGAACCGGTTTTCCATCTATGCAGGCGGCGGAATCGGGTTCGAGCACGACCGGCAGAAGGTCCGCTACCGGCCCATCCTGGCCCGCGACGAACAGGGCCGCCCCGTGCTCGCCGCGGAGTTCACCGAAGACCGGCGCACGGAGACACTGGCCTCGCCCGCCCTCCGTCTGGGAGTGCTGCTGAGTCTTACCCGGCGGCTCGTGTTCCGCTCCGGTTTCTCCTACCTGCGGCACTATGCCGATGAGAGAGGCTCCCGGAGCCTCGAGGCGGGGATCGGCTACCGCTTCTGAACGAAGCTGCCGGGCTACTGGCCGCCCGCTTCCAGCACCACGGCGGTCCCGCTGATGCTCACCATCAGCATGCCGTTGTTCGGCCCCAACACTTCGTAATCCAGGTCGACCCCCACCACGGCGTTGGCGCCCAACTCCTGGGCGGCGGCCGTCATCTCGGCCATGGCCATCTCCCGCGCTGTCCGCAACTCCTTCTCGTAAGCCGCCGAGCGGCCGCCGACGATATCGCGGATGCCCGCAAACAGGTCGCGGAAGATGTTGGCGCCGAGGATTGCTTCTCCGGTGACGACTCCGCGATAGTCCCGGATCCGCTTGCCTTCCACTCCCGGTGTAGTCGTGATGATCATGGCTTCTACTACAGCATTACGGCGAGTGACCCGTAAAGGTTGCGCGCCGCGGTATGGCTGCAACAGGCCCCTGAGATTCGCTATATTGTTCCCTGCCGTGCCCACCTTTCGAAATTTCAACGTTTGCCTGCTGGCGGCTTGCCTGCTGGCCGGCTGCCAGCAACCGAGAGAAACGCAATCCATGAACCAAGTCAGAATCGTCATCCTGGACCCGGCCCATTTCCACGCCGCGCTCATTCAGAAGGAGACCTACCCGTGGGTATCCAACCGGGTCTCGGTCTATGCGCCGCTGGGGGCGGAACTGCTCGACTACCTGAACCGGGTCTCCCTGTTCAACACCCGGCCGGAGAAGCCCACCAACTGGGAACTGGAGATTCACACCGGCCCGGACTTCATGAACCGGATGCTGCGCGACAAGCCCGGCAATGTGGTCGTCTTCGCCGGGCGCAACCGGGCCAAAATCGATTGGATCAACGCTTCGCTCGAGGCCGGGCTGAACGTGCTGGCCGACAAGCCCTGGGTCATCGACTCGGCCAACCTGCCGAAGCTGGAGAAGGCCCTGAACGACGCCGAAAGCAAGGGTCTGGTGGCCTACGACATCATGACCGAGCGCTATGAGATCACTTCCATCCTGCAGCGCGAGCTGGTGAACGCGCCGGAAGTGTTCGGCCGCCAGATCGAGGGGACGCCGCAGGATCCCGGCATCGTGGCCATGAGCGTCCACCACATCATGAAGATGGTCGCCGGCATCCCCATCCGGCGCTCAGTCTGGTTCTTCGACGTCGACGAATATGGCGAGGGGCTGGCGGACGTGGGCACACACGTGGTGGACCTGGTGCAGTGGACAGCCTTTCCCGATCAGGCCATCGACTATCGCCGCGACATCCGCCTGCTGGAAGGCAAGCACTGGCCGACGGTCGTCACTCAGGAGCAGTTCCGCCAGGTCACCGGCGAGGCGAATTTCCCCCGCTCGGTGTCCCGGTACGTAAAGAACGGGCGCATGGATTACTACTGCAACAACTCCGTGACCTACAGCATCAAGGGCGTCCACGCCAAGCTCGATATCCTCTGGAACTGGGAAGCGGCTCCCGGAACCGGCGATGCCTACGAGGCGGCTTTCCGCGGCACGCGCGCGCGCGTCGAGATCCGCCAGGGCAAGGTCGAGAACTTTCGTCCGGAACTGTACGTAGTGCCGGCCGGGGGCGCGCGCGACCAGGTAGTGAGCGGCCTGAAGCAGAAGCTGGCGGCGCTCCAGTCGGCCTGGCCGGGCGTCGCCATGGAGGAGCGCGGCGGCGCTTTCCACATCGTGATTCCGGAGAAGTTCCGGGTCGGCCACGAGGCCCATTTCGCCCAGGTGACCAACCGCTTCTTCGAGTACCTGAAGGACCCCAAGAGTATGCCCCAGTGGGAGAAGCCCAACATGCTCGCCAAGTATTACGTCTCGGCCAAGGGAACGGAGATGGGGCGCGAGCCTGCCCGGGCGGGTACTCACTAACTGCCCGTTCCGCCAGGTCCCGCCTGGCCGTTTTACCGATGTGCTGCATGCGTTTCCCGCGGCATCCTGAAAACGGAGGCTGATTTTCATGGGAAACGAAATGGCGTCGCTGTCCGAAGAACTGGCGGCGGCGGTGGAGCGTACCGGCCGGGTAGTGGTCGCCGTGCATGCCCGGCCGCGGTATCCATCCAGCGGAGTGTTCTGGCGGCCGGGCATCATCGTCACGGCCGAGCATACGGTCCGCAAAGAGGAGGAGATTACGGCCACCCTGCCCGGCGGATCGGCGGTTCCGGCGACGCTGGTGGGCAGCGACGCCGGCACAGACGTGGCGGTGCTGCGAGTGGAGAGCAGCGAGGGCGTAGAGCCGGTGGCGGCCGGCCCGCCGCCGGCGGCCGGCAGCCTGGTGCTGTGTGTCGGCCGCTCCCCGGATTCCGGGGTGAACGCCAGCATGGGCATCGTCAGCGCATTGAGCGGTTCCTGGCGCAGCTGGCGCGGAGGCCGGCTGGATCACTACATCCGCCTGGACCTTCGGATGTTTCCGAACTCCTCCGGAGGCCTGGTAGTCAGCACGGCGGGACAGACGGTGGGCATTGCCACTTCGGCGCTTTCCCGCATCGCGGGCCTGGCGATTCCGGTCAGTACGGTCGATCGCGTGGTGGACGAGATCCTGGCCCGAGGCCGCGTGGCCCGAGGATATCTGGGAGTGGGGCTGCAACCGGTCGAGTTGCCGGATCATCACAAAGGCCTGATCGTCCTGTCGCTTGAACCGGAAGGTCCCGCGGCCAGGGCCGGCCTGCTGATCGGCGACATCCTTGTCTTCCTCGACGGCAAAGCCCTGACCGATACCGACGACATCCAGGCTGTTCTGGAATCCCGGCGCGCCGGGCAGGACGTCGAAGCCGAAGTACTGCGTGGAGGGGCGCCGAAGCGCATTGCCGTCACCGTCGGGGAGCGGCCCGGGAGGAGCTGAGATGCGCGGATTCGGAGAGATCGCGGAGAGTCTGCGGCGCGCCACGCCCCGGGTGATGGCAGGCGCGCGGGGAGCGGGCGGGTCCGGCGTGGTCTGGAGCGCCGCCGGGCTGATCCTCACCAATGCGCATGTGGCCCGGGGGCCGGCCGCGCAAGTTGAACTATGGGATGGACGCCGTTTCAATGCCCGCGTAACATCGCGCGACCCGCGGCGGGACCTGGCGGCTCTGCGAATTCCGGCCGAAGGGCTGCACGCGGCCACACCCGGCGATTCCGCTTCCTTGCGCCCCGGCGAACTCGTGATGGCCGTCGGCAATCCCCTGGGTTTCGTCGGCGCCCTGTCAACAGGCGTTGTTCATTCCCTGGGCGCCATACCAGGAATGGGTCCCCAGCGCTGGATTCGCGCGGACTTGCGGCTGGCGCCCGGAAACTCGGGTGGACCGCTGGCCAACGCGCGTGGCGAAGTGGTCGGCATCAACACCGCGGTGGTGAACGGACTGGCGGTAGCGGCGCCGGTCTCGGCGGCCCTCGAATTCCTCCGCCGCGGTCCCCGGCCCTCGCTCGGCGCCACCTTGCGCCCTCTGGGCTCGGGGCTGCTGATCCTCGAAGTGCAGCCCGGCGGTGCGGCCGCAGCCTCGTCCCTCAAACCCGGCGACATCCTGCTCTGCACGCTGGAAGAGTTGAGCGAAGCGCTCGACTGCGCAGAGGAGGTCGTGAGGCTGCCCTTCCTGCGGGGGAGCGCCAAGCGGGTGCGGGAGGTCTTCGTGCGGCTTGCGGCGCGCGCCGAGGCGGCGTGATCCGGCTGCTGATCGCCTCTCCCTCGGCCGTGGTTCGCGCCGGCCTGGAAGCGCTGGCGGCTTCAAATCCCGGCTGGCAGGTCGTGGGCTCGCTGCCGGATCTCTCGGGGGCTGAAGCGCTGCAGCCGGACGTTGCACTTGCCGCCCTGCCGCTCGAGGAGATCCACTTGAGCACTTCCTCCCTCCCGCTGGTTCTGCTCACCAGTGAGGCCCAGCCCGCCTGGTCCCTCGAAGCGCTTCAGCGCGGTGTGCGGGCGGTGTTGCCGCGCAACGTCTCCGAGGCCCAGATCGCGGCGGCCGTGGAAGCCGCAGCCGCTGGTTTCAGCGTGCTGGACCCCCGGGACCTGGACGCTCTGATGTCTTCCGCCGCGCCGGCCGTGGAGCCCGGCGAGACCTCCCCTCTGACGGAGCGCGAGCTCGAAGTGCTGCGCATGTTGGCCGAGGGCGCTGCGAACAAGATCATCGCCTGGAAACTGGGGATCTCGGAGCACACGGTGAAGTTCCACGTGGCCTCGATTCTCTCCAAGCTGGGCGCCTCCAGCCGCACCGAGGCCGTCACCGTCGGGATTCGCAGAGGCCTGGTGATGCTTTAGATCCCGAAATGTTCCAGCTTCCGTGATTTCCACCGGCCGCGGGTGAAGTCCGGAATCTCGAAACTCCGGTTGCCCGCCCGTATGGATTCCCCGGAGAGCGGCAGCACCGCGCTCCACGAAGCCGCATCGTACACATCGATGGCCGGCTCCCGGTCCTCCGCCAGTGCTTCATAGAACTCCCGCAGCACGAAGTAATCGCCGCCGCCGTGCCCGGCCCGGGCGGCCGCCGATGCCTGCTCCCTCCAAAACGGGTGCTCGAACTCCGTGCGGTACTTCTCCAGAGGCTCCCAGGCGTGGTCCCGGCTGCGCCCGTGCAGGTAGACCAGTTGCGCGCCGGGCGAGCCGTCGTAAGCGCCCCGGGTACCCTGCAACTGCTCCCATCCGCCCGCGGGCCGGGGCGTGCCGTTGTCGTAGCGCAGCACGATGACCCGCTCCCGGGCGGTGCGCAGCAGCGTGATGGTGGTGTCGCGCTTGGCGAAGAAGCCCTCCCGGGCCGCCGGGTGGTCCGCGCCGAAGCGTTCGCGCGCGTAGGCCTGCAGCCCCCGGGTTCCGTTGTCCATGCTGACCATCGACGCCAGCCGGTCGCCGCGGTTGATGCCCATCCACAGGCTGACGGGCGCCAGCGCGTGCGTGGGATAGACGTCGCCGCGGTGGCGATGCGCAATCTCACCCCGCCAGCTCAGGCTGCCGTCGGCCTCGTAGGACAGTTCGCGAGTGTCGTGTATGTAGCTCGATTCGCCGTAGGTCACCTCGCCGAAAGCGCCCCGGTGGGCCATATGGAGGATCATCAGGCGCGGCCTCGCGTAGGGGTAATTCTCCAGCAACATGTAGTGCCGGCCGGTCTTCTCCCTGGTCTCCACCAACTGCCAGCATTCGTCGAGCGTGTAGGCGGGCGGAGTCTCGCTTCCTACGTGCTTGCCGGCCCGCAGGGCGGCGATGGCCTGCCGGCCGTGCTGGTTCTGCGGGGTCATGATGAGCACCGCGTCCAGGTCGCTTCTCTCCAGCAGGCGCCTGTAGTCCTCCGGCCCGCGCGTGTAAAGCGCGGGCTCGCCGCCCTTCGCCTCCTTGACCATCCCGGCGGCGCGGCGCGCGCGGTCCTCCCTGATCTCGGCGATGGCCGTGAAGGACACACCCGGCATGGCCAGCGATTCCCGCAGCAGGTAGGTGCCGCGAGCGCCCGCGCCGATCAGGCCTACACGAACGGGGGTTGCGTAGCCTGTCACCGAAACCCCCAGGGATCCCAGAAACGCACGGCGGTCCATAGAACTGCGAGTCTACACCGGGCGATAATCAGAGTGCTATGTTGCTTCGAATTCCGCTTGCCCTGCTGTTGCTCCTGATGGCCGGATGCGGCGCCCGGCGTCCCGGCGTGGACGAAGCCCGCGATTTTATCAACCGGGCCGAGGCCCGCATGATGGCTCTCTCCGAGGAAAGCGGACGGGCCAGCTGGGTGCAGTCCACCTACATCATCGAGGACACCGAAATCCTGGCGGCCCAGGCCGCCGAGCGCCAGATCGCAGCCACCGTCGAATTCGCCAAACAGGCCGCCCGGTTTGACGGAGTGGAATTGCCCCCCGATCTCGCCCGGCGCATGAAGCTGCTGAAGACCTCGCTCACCCTGGCCACACCCGCCGATCCCAAGCTCAGCCAGGAACTCACCCGCCTGGTGGCTTCCATGGAAGGCACGTACGGGAAGGGGAAGTACTGCCCTGCCGGTGTGAGCGACCCGGCCAAGTGCCTGGACCTTCAGGAAATCACCCGCATCATGGCTAATGCCCGCGAGCCTGGCCGCCTGCTCGAAGTCTGGACCGGCTGGCATGCCATCGCCCCGCCCATGCGCAACGACTACCGGCGCTTCGTCGAACTCTCCAACCAGGGCGCCAAAGCGCTGGGCTTCGCCGACACCGGCGCCATGTGGCGCTCCAAGTACGACATGCCCCCCGCCGACTTCGCCCGGGAAGTGGAGCGGCTCTGGGAACAGGTCAAGCCGCTGTACGTCTCGCTCCACGCCTACGTGCGCAACCGGCTGGCGCAGAAATACGGCGCGAACACAGTGAAAGCCGGCGAGCCGATTCCCGCCCACCTGCTCGGCAACATGTGGGCGCAATCCTGGGAGAACATCTACGAACTGGTGGCCCCGCCCAGCGCCGACCCCGGCTACGACCTCACCCGGATCCTGCGCGCCAGGAAGATCGACCACCTGGAGATGGTCCGCTACGGCGAGCGCTTCTTCACCTCACTGGGCTTCCCACCCCTGCCCGACACCTTCTGGAAACGCTCCCTGTTTCTGAAACCGCAGGACCGCGAGGTGGTCTGTCACGCCAGCGCCTGGGACGTGGACAATGTCAACGACCTGCGCCTGAAAATGTGCATCGATATTACCGGCGAGGACTTCGCCACCATCCACCACGAGCTCGGTCACAACATTTACCAGCGCGCCTACAACCAGCAGCCGTTCCTGTTCCGGGATAGCGCCAACGACGGTTTTCACGAAGCCATCGGCGACACCATCGCCCTCTCCATCACCCCGGAGTACCTGGTGAAGCTCGGCTTCCTCCAGAAGGCGCCGGACCCCTCCAAGGACCTGGGCCTGCTGATGAGCCGGGCGCTGGAGAAAGTGGCCTTTCTCCCCTTCGGCATCATGATCGACCAGTGGCGCTGGAAAGTATTCTCCGGCGAGATTCCGCCCGAGAAGTACAACCAGTCCTGGTGGGACCTGCGGCTGAAGTACCAGGGTATGGCCCCGCCAGCGCCGCGCAGCGAATCGGATTTCGATCCCGGGGCGAAGTACCACGTCCCGGCCAACGTTCCCTACACGCGCTACTTCCTGGCCCACATCCTGCAGTTCCAGTTTCATCGGGCGCTGGCCCGCGCGGCAGGCTGCCAGGGCCCCCTGCATCGCTGCTCCATCTACGACAACAAAGAAGCCGGCCGCCGTTTGAGCGCCATGCTGGAGATGGGCCAGAGCCGCCCCTGGCCGGAGGCCCTGCAAGCCCTGACCGGGGAGAAGCAGATGGACGCCACTGCCATCCTCGACTATTTCGCCCCGCTCAAACAGTGGCTGGATGAGCAGAACAAGGGGAAACCGGTAGGCTGGTAACAGAGAGGCTGTCACCCGTCCCATGGAAACTGCATCTGTGGATAGGAGCGAGGAAGTAGCGCTGGCCCGCGACCTGCTGGCCGGCAGGCCCGAGGCCTTCGAGCGCTTTGTGGAGGTTTACCAGACCAAGGTATTCCATTACAGCCTGCTGATGTGCGGGCACCGGGAGGACGCCGAGGAGGTGGCCCAGGAAACCCTGATGAACGTGTTCACCCACTTCGATCAGTTGCGCGAGCCGGAAAAAGTTCGCGGCTGGGTCTTCCGCATCGCCCGGAACGCCTGCTACATGAAGCGGCGCAAGAGCCTCTTCGCCCCCAGTCACGAGTTGTCGCTGGAAGAGTTGATGCCGGCCGGCGAGCGGGACGGCGAGCGTGTGAGAATCCAGATCGCCGACTGGTCGCCCCTGCCCGATTCCCAGGTGCTGCGGAGCGAATTGCGGCAGGAACTGGATCGCGCCATTTCGGAGCTGCCGGAGATCTACCGTTCGGTCGTTCTTCTGCGCGATGTGGAGGAACTATCCACCGAGGAGACCGCGCAGATCCTGGACGTCAGCGGGGATGTGGTGAAAACCCGGCTGCACCGCGGCCGCCTGGCGCTGCGCCAGAAACTGGACCAGTACCTGCGGAGCCACTACGGGCAGGCCGGGGCGCCCGAGGGGAGGAAAGCATGAGCGAAGGGCACAAGCACGGGCCGGAGTGCAAGGAAGTGTTTGCGCTTCTGTCGCAATACCTGGACCATGAACTGCCGGAGGCCGATTGCGCCGAGATCGACCGGCACATGGCCGGCTGCGAGCCCTGCATCGCATTCCTGAACAGCTTGCGGCGCACCGTGGAGCTTTGTCACGGCTATGCTCCCGTGGAACAGCCCGCCCCGCTGGATGCGGCCGTGAAGCAGCGCCTGCTGGACACGTACCGCAGAATGGTGGCCGCCCGCGACGCCAGGTAGGTCACAAGGCCCGGCTGCGGCCCTCGCGCTGGTACTGCTTCAACAAGGCCGCCAGCCGGGCCGCCACCTCAGGCCGCTTGAGATAGAGGTTTTCGGACTCCCCGGGATCGCGTGAGAGCCGGTACAGCTCTCCTTCCGGCTCGCCGGGTCCCGGCGCGATCTTCCTGGGCGCGCTGAAACCGCCCGAGCCGCGGCCCAGCACCAGTTTC
This sequence comes from Bryobacterales bacterium, assembly GCA_020852755.1. Classification (GTDB taxonomy): domain Bacteria; phylum Acidobacteriota; class Terriglobia; order Bryobacterales; family Bryobacteraceae; genus JADZAF01. The sequence goes on along the minus strand of JADZAF010000304.1, from coordinate 7,201 downwards.
CATTCGCCCTGCCGTATCGCGAAAACGCCGTCCACGGAATGATGCACCACCGCCTCGCGAACGGGCTTGCCGCGCCTGCCCAGAAGGGCCGGCAGCAGGTTGCAGCTGTCCTCGGCGGCGTCCGGCGGCAACTGGAACCCGGTGATGGCCGCGGCGGTCGCGAAGAAGTCCGTCAGACACCCCAGTTCGCCGCTCACTGAGCCCGGCGCGATCCGGCCGGGCCAGCGCGCCAGGAACGGGATGCGGTGCCCGGCCTCCCAGATGTCGGCTTTCATGCCGCGCCAGCCGGCATTGGCGCGGTGCGCGAAGCGGGCTTTGTCCTCCGGCGTCCAGTGAGCGCCGTTGTCGCTGGTGAATATGATCAGCGTGTTCCTGGCCGCTCCGGTTTCATCCAGCGTTCGCAGCACACTGCCGAGGGCGTCATCCACCTGGGAAACGAAGTCCCCGTAATCGCCGGCCTTGGAACGGCCCCGGTAAGCCGCCGGCGGCAGCCAGGGAGTATGCGGCGCGGTCAAAGCCAGGTAGAGGAAGAACGGCTGCGCGGCGCTGCCCGCCCGCCGGCGGATCAGTTCCTCAGCCTTCCCTGTAAGCGTGGGCAGCACTTCTTCGATTTTGAAATCCGGCGCCATCGCCCCCGCCCGCCAGAACACGCCGCGCGGGCTGTCGCGGCCTTCGGTTTTCCCCACGGGCGCCTGCACCACCCGGTCGTTCTCCACCCAGACGTACGGATCCATGTCCAGCGAAGCGGGGATGCCGAAAAAATAGTCGAATCCGTGATCGTTGGGGCAGGGCCGGAGCGGCCGGCTGTAGTCGGTCCTGGGCTCACTGCCCAGGCCCAGGTGCCACTTGCCGATGGCGGCGGTATGATAGCCGGCCGATTTCAGCATGGCGGCCGCCGTCATCCGGCCCGGCTCGATCAAGCTCGGGGAGTAGCCCCACAGCACACCCTGCTGCAATGACGAGCGCCAGCAGTAGCGCCCGGTCAGGATGCCGTACCGGGTGGGCGTACACACCGCCGAAGGCGAGTGCATGTCGGTAAACCGCACGCCCTGCCGCGCCAGGCGGTCCGCGTTCGGTGTGGGCACTGCCGATTGGTGGTTGTAGCAGCCCAGGTCGCCCCAGCCGAGGTCATCGGCCAGCACATAAACGATATTGGGCCGCGCGCCGGCTTCCGCCGCAAGCGCAGGCGCCGCCCACAGCGCGCTGAGAAAATCCCGGCGGTTCAAAACGCCCATAAGTGGTTACCTTTCATGATAAGCTGCATCTGCATAACAGAGGACCTGGAGGTCAGATTTGAATAAGTCGTGGACCCTGGCGCTCGTGGCGCTACCACTTACCGCTCAGAGCCCGCTCAGCCTCAAGGACGCGGTCCGCATGGCCCTGGAAAAGCATCCCGCGGTCGAGGCCAGCCGCGCCGGCGAGCAGGCCGCCGGAACCCGCATCCGGCAGGCGCGTAGCGGATACCTTCCCAAGCTGAACTACAGCGAGTCCTGGCAGCGCAGCAACAACCCGGTTTTCGTGTTCAGCTCGCTGTTGACCCAGCACCAGTTCACCGAACAGAACTTTCGCATCGATACGCTGAACCGGCCCGATGCCTTGAACAACTTCCAGTCGCAGCTGATCGTGGACCAGGTGCTGTACGATGCCGGGCAGACGGGCAAAGCCGTCAAGGCCGCCAATCTGGCGCATGGCATCGCCAGCGAGTCGAAGCGCCGTACCGATCTGGACGTCATCATGAACACCACCCGAGCCTATTACGGCGCGGTGCTGGCCAGTGAGAACGTCAAGGTGGCGCAGGAGTCCGTCAAGTCCGCCGAAGCCGACTTGCAGCGCGCCGAAGCCGTGCGCGCCGCGGGTATGGCTACCGATGCCGATGTTCTCTCCATTCGCGTGCACCTGGCCGGCATGCGCGAGCAGGCTATCCGGGCGGCCAATGATCTGGAAGTGGCCCGCGCGGCGCTCAACGAAGCGCTGGGGCTGCCGTTGGATACACGCTTCGACCTCAGCACGCCGCTGGCCCCCGCAGCGCCGCCCGCCCAGGAAGCGGCCGGCTTCGAGAAGGAAGCCGTCGAGCAGCGGCCCGAGGCGCGCCAGGCGGAACTGGCCGAGGACCTCGCCAGGACCCAGTTGGACACGGCCCGTTCCAGTTTGCTGCCGCAGGTGTTCTTCCGGGGCGCCTTCGAGGCCGACCGGCAGCGCTTCATCAACCGCGGGGGAGCCAACTGGGCGGCGGGCGTGAGCCTGCGCTGGAACCTGTTCAACGGCTTTGCCGATAAGGCCCGCATCGACGAGGCCCTCCTGCTGGAGCGGCGCGCGCAGGCCGAAAAGCAGCGGGCCGAGAACGGCATCCGCCTGCAGGTCCGCAAGGCGCGCCTGGATCTCCAGTCCGCCGGGGAGCGCATCGAAGTGACCCGCGCGGCAGTGGCTCAGGCCGAGGAGAGCCACCGCATCATCCAGAACCGTTACCAGAACGGATTGACCACCGTGACGGAATTATTGCGCAGCGAGGCGGCTTTGCTGGCCGCCCGCACCCGGCATCTGGCCGCGATCCACGATCAGAAGATCGCCTCGGCGGCCCTGCTGGAAGCTGCAGGCACACTCAACAAGGACTCCGAACTATGAGCATCAAGATTCTCCTTCCCCTGACTGCCCTGGCGGTGCTGGCCGGGTGCTCCCACAGCGAGCCGAAGAAACCGGGCGGGCCGGGCGTTCCCGCGGTGGCCGTGCGAACCGTCGCCGTCGAGAGCGCGTCCTGGCCGGAAACCTACGATGCCATCGGAACCGTGCGCCCCCGCAAAGCCTCGGTGATCTCCAGCAAGCTGATGGGCTACGTGCGCGAGGTCCGGGTGAACGCCGGCGATCGTGTGCGCGAGGGCCAGGTGCTTCTCACCGTCGATGCCCGCGACCTGGAAGTGAACCGCCAGCGTGCCGAAGCCGGCCGCCAGGAAGCCAGCAGCGCCGCCATCGAAGTAGACAACGCCATCGCCGCCGCCAAGGCCAACCTGGAACTGGCTCAGGTGACTTACAGCCGTTTTCAGGATCTGTATCAGAAGAAGTCTGTTTCCAACCAGGAATTCGACGAGGCAGCCACGCGCCTGAAAGCGGCGCGGGCCTCCTATGAAATGGCGCTCGCGAAAAAGAAGCAGGTAAACGCCAGAATCGAGCAGGCTGAGCGTGAAATCCAGGCGGTGGCCATCAATCTCGGCTATGCCGAAATCAAGGCGCCCTTCGCCGGCATGGTCACCGAAAAGAGTGTCGATCCGGGCAACCTGGCCGCGCCCGGGGTGCCGCTGCTGACCATCGAGCAGGCCGGCTCCTACCGGCTGGAAGCGTCGCTCGAGGAGTCGCGCCTGCCGCTGGCCCGCCTGGGACAGAGCGTGCCGGTTACCTTCGATGCCCTTGCCCGGACGGTTACCGGACGGGTGGCGGAGATCGTTCCGGCCGTCGATGCGGCCTCCCGGTCGTTCATCGTCAAGGTCGACCTTCCGGGCGTTCAGGAGCTGCGCTCGGGCTTGTTCGGCCGGGCTTCTTTCGCGGTGGCCGCCCGCCAGGTGACGGCGCTGCCGCCCTCCGCCGTGATCGAGCGCGGGCAGTTGCAGTATGTGATGGTGGCGGACCAGGGCGTGGCCCGCGCCCGCCTGATTACCCTGGGCCGGCGCTCCCCGGAACGGGTGGAAGTCCTCTCCGGCCTGAACCCGGGCGAGCAAGTGATCCACCCGATCCCGGCCGGGCTGGAAGACGGCGCCCGCGTCGAGGTGCGGTCATGAACGAACTCGGCACGGCCGGCAAGCTGGCCAGGGCGTTCATCGATTCGAAGCTGACCCCGCTGGTCATCGTCGCCTCCCTGCTGCTCGGCGCTTTCGCGGTCTGGAAACTGCCGCGCGAGGAGGAGCCCCAGATCATCGTGCCGATGATCGACGTCTTCGTCCAGATGCCCGGCGCTTCGGCCCGGGAAGTGGAAGAGCGCATCACCCGGCCCATGGAGAAGCTGCTGTGGGAAGTGCCCGGGATCGAGTACCTCTACTCCACCTCCAGCCCCGGGATGTCGATGGTCATCGCGCGCTTCTACGTGGGGCAGGACGAAGAAGAAGCCATCGTCCGGCTGAATCAGAAGCTCTACGCCAACATGGACCTGGCGCCGCCGGGCTCCTCGCCGCCGCTGGTCAAGCCGCGCTCCATCGACGACGTCCCCATTCTGGCGCTCACCTTGTGGAGCAAGCGCTACGGCGACTACGAACTGAGGCGTGTCGCCGCCCAGGTCCACGACGTCATCAAGCAGACCTCCAACGTATCGGCGGTGACCATCCTGGGCGGGCAGCGGCGCGAGATGCGGGTCACGCTCGATCCCGCGCGGCTGTCCGCTTACTCCATGTCGCCCCTGCAGGTGATGGGCGCCCTGGGCGCGTCCAACCGCCGGCTGCAGTCCGGGCGTTTCGCCAGCGGTAACCGGGAATTTCTGTTGGAGACCGGGGAGTTTCTGCGCGATGCCCAGGATGTGGGCGCCGTGGTGGCCGGCGTCGCCAACGGCAAGCCGGTCTATGTACGAGACGTGGCCGAAGTGCATGATGGCGGGGAAGAGCCGTCGCAATACGTGCGCATCTCCAACGGCGGCGGATTCCATCCGGCCGTGACCCTGGCCGTCTCCAAGCGCAAGGGCACCAACGCTATCCAGGTGGCCGAGGACGTGCTCCACCGGGTGGAGGCAGTGCGCGGTTCGCTGATCCCGTCCGATGTCGAGATGACCATTACCCGGCACTACGGCGAAACGGCGGCGGAAAAATCCAACGAGCTGCTCTACCACATGCTGATCGCGGTGGTCTCGGTCAGCCTGCTGATTGCCCTCACGCTGGGCTTCCGCGAGTCGCTGGTGGCGTTCACCGCCATTCCGGTGACCCTGGCCCTGACGCTGGTGGTTTTCTATCTGTACGGCTACACGCTGAACCGCATCACCCTGTTCGCCCTGATCTTCTCGATAGGAATCCTGGTGGACGACGCCATCGTGGTGGTGGAGAACATCGTGCGGCACGCGCGCCTGGCCCACAATCGCGAGCGGCCCATGGCGGCCATCGCCGTGGAAGCGGTGAACGAGGTGGGCAATCCCACCATCCTCGCCACCCTCACCGTAGTGGCCGCGATTCTGCCCATGGCCTTCGTGGGCGGCCTGATGGGACCGTACATGCGGCCGATTCCGATCGGCGCCACCGCGGCCATGCTGTTCTCGCTCATCGTGGCTTTCATGGTCACCCCCTGGGCGGCCGTCCGGTTGCTGAGGCGCGAGGGAGCGCACGGGCCCGGGGAGCAGGAGGACTGGGCCACCCGCCTCTACCGGCGCGTCATGGACCCGCTGCTCCACCAGCCGTTCTACCGCTGGGGCTTCCTCATCATGGTGGCCGTGCTGCTGGCGGGGTCCTGCACGCTCGTCTACATCGAGTTCGTCAAGGTGAAGATGCTGCCGTTCGACAACAAGAGCGAGTTCCAGGTGATCGTGGACATGCCCGAAGGAACCACGCTCGAGGAGACGGCGCGTGTCACCCAGGAGATGGCGTCGCTGGTGATCGGGAAGAATTCGGAAGTCACCGACGTGGAAACCTATGTGGGGACGGCATCGCCCTACAACTTCAACGGCCTGGTGCGGCACTATTTCCTGCGCCGCGGATCGAACGTCGCCGACATCCAGGTGAACCTGTTGGGCAAGGGCGAGCGCGACCAGCAGAGCCACGACATCGCCAAGCGCGTGCGCGAGCAGTTGCTCCCCGTCGCCACCCGGCATCACGCGCGCATCAAGGTGGCCGAGGTGCCGCCCGGACCGCCCGTCCTCTCGACCCTGGTGGCCGAGGTCTACGGTCCCACCCAGGAAGGACAGGTCCGGGTGGCGCGCCAGATCCGCGATCTGCTCGAGAAGACCGGCGGCGTGGTGGACGTGGACTGGTACCGTGAAGACGATTCGCCCAAGTACCGGCTGCTGGTCGCCAAGGACAAGGCGGCGCTGCACGGTATCTCCGAAGACGATATCGCCAGGACCCTCCGCGTCGCCTCGGCCGGAGAGGCCGCGGGGCTGATGCACCTGCCCGCCGAGAAGGAGGACCTTCCGCTCACCGTCCGGCTGGACCGCGCCACCCGCTCCGACATGGAGCGCATTCAGGACCTCAAGCTGCAAAGCCGCTCCGGCGCCATGGTCCCCCTGCGCGAACTCGTGCGCGCGGAGCGCGTGCTGGAGGATAAGAGCATCTACCACAAGAACCTGATGCCGGTGACTTATGTGCTGGCCGACGTAGCCGGGGCGATGGAGAGCCCGGTGTACGCCATCCTCTCGCTGGGGCCGCAGATTGCGAAGATCCCCGTGGAGGGCGGCTACTCCATTGAACAGTACACTGCCCGCCAGCCCGGCGACGAGAATCGCTACGCCATGAAATGGGACGGCGAATGGCACATCACCTACGAGGTCTTCCGCGACCTGGGGGTGGCTTTCGCCGCCGTGATGATCCTGATCTACGTGCTGGTGGTCGGCTGGTTTCAGAACTTCGTCACGCCGCTGGTCATCATGGCCGCCATTCCGTTTTCGCTGGTGGGCATTTTGCCCGCGCACGGCCTGTTGAATGCGTTCTTCACGGCCACTTCGATGATCGGCTTCATCGCCGGGGCGGGGATCGTGGTGCGCAATTCCATCATCCTGGTGGACTTCATCGAACTGCGGCTGCAGCAGGGAATGCCGCTGGATAAAGCGGTGATCGATGCGGGCGCGGTGCGCTTCCGGCCCATGATGCTGACCGCCGCCGCCGTGGTCGTGGGCGCCGGCGTGATTCTATTCGACCCCATCTTCCAGGGTCTGGCCATCGCGCTGATGGCGGGCGAGATCGCCTCCCTGGCGCTCTCCCGGATGACCGTTCCGGTGCTCTACTTCCTGGTGAACCGCCGCAGGCACACGGCACAGTCCCACGCGGCTTAGATTCTAGCGCTGAAAATCTGAGAATTTGTCCCTCAGATTTCGCGTTCCGCCGTAACCGTAACGGCCGCAAGCTGTCAGCCATCAGCGTTCAGCGGTCGGCCTGCAAGCCCGGGGGATTGTCCGGTGCTGTGGCTGTTGAGCGCCCAGAGCCCGTCAGCCAGAGGCCAAGCCGCGCGAGGTGAGGGAAGAAAGGGTTTCCAAAGGGAACGAAACCGTAGGTTTGGTTCCCTTTGGGCTACGGCGCGCAGACGACCG
>JADZAF010000303.1 GCA_020852755.1 Bryobacterales bacterium | reverse complement strand
CCGCTGGGAAACAGTGGCCCGAAGCTTGGCAGAAAGCCCAAGACACCGAAAGCTCCAGAGCTGCTCGTTAAGTTAACGCTAATGCTACACAACCCCCAAACTCGCGAGTTGGGGGTTGTGTAGCCTGTCACCGAAACTGTTACCGGTATTCCTTCGCGCTGGCCGGCAGGCCCAGGAGGACGGGCTGGTCGCGCAGCGCGCCGCGCAGCAGCGCAATCTCGTCGGCCGGGGAGTCGAGCGGCAGGGCCGCCTGGCCTCCGCAGGCCGCCGAGCGGCAGAAGGCCATCATGATCTCGAAACCCTTGTAGGCGCTTTCGAAATTGCAGGAGTGCACCCGGCTCTCGTCATCCAGCCAATCGGCCATCTCCTGAATGTAGGGCGGCATGTCGAGGTCGTAATTCATGGACCCGCCGCCGGACAGGGTCCCACCCGCGGTCACGGCGCGCCATCCGCCGCCGGTCAGGACCTCGGCGAAGCCCTGGCTGCCCTGCGCGCCGATGCGGCACTTGCGCCACCAGTAGTCCACTTCGGGGACGTCCGGAGCGCCGGCTCCGCACTCGATGACGCCGTGCACGCCGTTGCTGAAGTGGATGAACCCGGCGATGTGATCGGGCGAGGGGTGGGCATCGCTCAACTTGCCCCGCCCGGCGGCCTGGGCCATCACCCATTCCGCTTCCGCCTCGGAGTTGTACCAGCGCACGTAATCGATGAGGTGTGAGAGCATGTGCATCATCCAGCCCGTGGCCGTTCCGTAGACGGTGTGGATGCGCCCCAGCGCTCCGCCGGCGATCACTTCCTTGACCTTGCGATAGTGCTCTCCGTAGCGGTGCTGGTGGCTGACCACGGCTTTCACGCCGCTGTCCTTCAACAGGCGCCGGATCTCGAAGCCTTCGGTGCTGTTCAAGGCAACGGGCTTCTCCATGGCGATCAGCCGTGCGCCGCTCTCGATCCCGATCCGGATCATGCTCGCGCGCACGGTGGGCATGGTGCAAAAGCAGAAGACATCGGGCCTGGCCGCCGCGGCGACCTCCCGCGCATCGCCGCCTTTGACGGCCACGCCGAGTTTGGCCGCGGCCGCGTCCAGCCGGCCTGGTTCGATTTCGCAGATCCCGGCCAGTTCGAAGCGCGGGTTGGCCTGGAAGGCGAGGGCATGGTGCATCCCGCGCTTGCCCATGCCCACCACGACGACCCGGTATTTCTCCGCCACGGCCTACTCCGCGCTCCGGTCCCACTCCAGGACCTTGGCCGCCGTGAAGTCCACTTCCTCTTCGGTGAGTTCGGGAAACATCGGCAGCGAGATGCAGCAGGCCGCGTTGCGTTCGGAATTGGGGATCGGGCCGCAAATGCGCGCCTCCTTGCCCCAGGGGTAGCCGGCCTGCTGGTGGATGGCGATGGGGTAATGGCACTTGGCGTCGATGCCGCTGTCGTTCAGGAATTTCAGCAGCGGATCGCGCTGTTCCGGCCTGGCGGTCTCGATCACGTAGAGGTGGAACACGTGCCGGTAGCCGGGCGTTTCAAACGGCAGGGTGAGGTTCCGGGCGCCCCCCAGAGCCGCGGTGTAGCGGGCGGCGTGTTTCCGGCGCAGATCGTTCCACTCGTCGATGTGCTTCAGCTTGGCGCTGAGCACTCCGGCATGCAGGTCGTCCAGCCGGCTGTTGAAGCCCATGCTGTGGCAGGAACGCTTCTCGGAGCCGTGGTTGCGCAGCCTGCGGATGGCGCGGTCCACATGCTCGTGGTTGGTGACCACGGCGCCGCCGTCGCCGAACGTGCCCAGGTTCTTCTGGATGATGAAGCTGGTGCAGACCGCGTCGCTGAGTTCGCCGATTCTGAAGCCGTCCCCGCGGGCGCCGATGGCCTGGGCGTTGTCCTCGACCACGAAGAGCTTGTGCTTATCGGCGATCTTGCGGAGGGCCTTCATGTCGGCGCACTGGCCGTACAGGTGCACCGGCACCAGGGCCTTGGTGCGCGGCGTGATGGCCGCCTCCACCCGGGCGGGGTCGATGCAGTTGGTTCGGGGGTCGGAGTCCACGAAGACCGCGGTAGCGCCGGCGACCCAGATGGCCTCGGCGGTGGCGAAAAAGGTGTTGGTGGTGGTGATGCACTCGTCGCCCGGACCGATGCCGAGCGCCATGAAGGACAGCCACAGGGCATCGGTTCCGTTGCCGACGCCGATGGCGTAGCGCATGCCGTGGTACTCGGCCAGCTCCTTCTCGAAGCGCTTCAGCATGGGGCCCATGACGTACTGCCCGCTTTCCAGAACCTCGCGCATGTTGGCGTCGATTTCGGACTGGATCGCGCGGTACTGCCGGACGTGGCCGTAAAACGGCACATTCATCTCTGAGAATCTCCTTAAATAGCGGTTTCGAATCAGTATAGCAGCCCGGTCCGTGCCGGACGGCTCTCAACCGCTCCCCTCCGGCCGGAACTCCAGCTTAGTAGAATGGCCCGAGGTCAACCCCATGTTTTCCACCCCGCTTGTTCGCCTGGGCGCGTGGTTGCTCGCCTGCGTTGCGCCGGCGCCGGCCGCGGCCGGAACCGAGATCCTGTGGGACCGCTACGGCGTGCCGCATATCTTCGCGGAGAACAGCTCCAAGCTGATCTACGCCTTCGGATGGGCCCAGGCACAGGCGCACGGCGATCTGCTGCTGACCCTGATCGGGGAGGCGCGCGGGCGCGCGGCCGAGTATTGGGGCCAGGAACATCTGCAGTCCGACCGCTGGGTGCGGTTGAACGGGATCCCGGCCCGCGCTCGGGACTGGTACCGGGCGCAGCCGGCGGAATACCGCGGCTACCTGGATGCCTTCGCCCGCGGAGTCAACGATTACTGCGCGCGCAACCAACGGGCCGTTGCGGAGAGCCGCAGGGCCGTGCTTCCGGTGAACGGCGCGGATCTGCTGGCCCATTACCAGCGGGCCATCATCTTCACTTTCGTCACCGGCCGGGAGCGGGTGGAAGGCGCGGCCCGGTCCTGGGAGCCCGCGGGATCGAACACCTGGGCAGTGGCGCCGCGACGCACGCAGAACGGAAAGGCCCTGCTGGTGCAGAACCCGCACCTGCCCTGGAGCCACCTTTACACCTGGTTCGAGGCACAGCTTGCGGCCCCGGGCCTGAATGCCTATGGCGCCACGCTGGTCGGCTGCCCCTTCCTGGGCATCGCCTTCAACGATTCCCTGGGCTGGTCGCACACGGTGAATACCATCGACGCGGCCGACCTGTACGAGCTTTCACTGGAGCAGGGCGGCTACCGCTTCGATGGAGGCGTTCGCCGGTTTGAAACCGAGCGCCAGCGCATCAAGGTGAAAGGCAACGACGGGCGGCTGCGCGAGGAGGAGTTGATCATCCGCCGGTCCGTGCACGGGCCGGTAGTGGCCGAGCGCGGCGGCAAGGCGCTGGCGCTGCGGGTCGCCTCCCTCGACGCCGCCGGTTCACTCAGCCAGTGGTGGGACATGGCCCGCGCCCGGAACCTGGCCGAGTTCGAAACCGCGTTGCAGCGCCTTCAGCTTCCCATGTTCACGGTGATGTATGCCGACCGCGACGGTCACATCCTGCACTTCTTTGCCGGCCGGATCCCGGTGCGGAAGAAAGGCGGCTGGGGTTTCTGGTCGGGCATCGTCCCCGGGGACACCTCGGCGACCCTGTGGACGGAAGTCCACCGCTTCGAGGAATTGCCGCGCGCCCTCGATCCGCCGTCCGGCTGGCTCCAGAACGCCAACGACCCGCCCTGGACCACAACCTTCCCGGCAGTCTTCGACCCGGACCGCTTCCCGCCGTACCTGGCGCCGCGCTCCATGTCCTTCCGCGCCCAGCGGTCCGCGCGGATGCTGGATGAGAACGGCCGCCTCACGCTCGAGAAGCTGATCGAGTTGAAGCACTCCACCCGCATGGAACTGGCCGACCGCATTCTCGACGACCTGGAGCGGGCGGTGCAAACGCGCGGCGGCGCGGAGGCCCGTACCGCCATGCAAGTCCTTTCGCAATGGGACCGCAGCGCGGACGCGGAGAGCCGCGGCGCGGTGCTGTTCGAGGAGTTCACCCGCGAGGTGTCGCGGCGGGCCGGCCGGAAGGGGCCCTTCGCGGCCGCCTGGAACGAGCGGGAAGCGCGCACTACCCCCGATGGGCTGGCCGATCCGGCCATGGCGGCCGCGGCATTGGAGGCAGCCGCCGCGGCCGTGCGCGCCCGGCATGGCTCCCTGGATGTCCCCTGGGGCCAGGTCTACCGGCTGCGCGCAGGCGGCCTGGATCTTCCGGCCAACGGCGGCCCCGGGAATCTCGGCATCTTTCGGGTGCTGGGTTTTGAGCCGGCTGCCGGCGGCCGGTTCGTCGCCAGCGGCGGAGACTCCTACGTGGCGGCCATCGAGTTCAGCAGCCCGCCGCGTGCCCGGGCGCTCATCGCTTACGGCAACGCCTCTCAGCCGGGATCCAGGCATGGCGGCGACCAGTTGGAGCTGTTCGCGCGCAAGCAGCTCCGCCCGGTGTGGCGTACCCGGGAGGAGATCGAGAAGAACCTCGAGTCACGCCAGAAGTTCTGAAGCCCAGGCGCCGGGTGGCGCGCGAACGCCGGGTTATCCCGCGGGTCCCTGCCGGCGCCGGAACTCGATGAGTTCCACCGGAGCGCCGTTGTGCTCGAACATGGCCGCCCGGACGCCTCTTGCAGGAGAACTGATCTCCGCGCGAACGCCCAGCCGGGCGAGCGCGTCCTCCAGGTCGTCCACTTCGAAGGCCACGTGGGGCACGGTACGGATCAGTTCGGAAACCGGGCTGCCGGGCTCGAAGCGCATCCACTCGATGCCGTAAGGGCTGGTGTCGAATCCCTGTACGTACAGCCTGTACTCAGGCAGGGACCGCTCCCCGGGGCGCGGAGTTGAGGTGGGAATGCCGACGTGGTGGAAGCGCCAGCCGTACCGGGCTATGGCGTCGGGCGGCTCATGATCCTGGCGTGGCATGAGGACGACTGTAGCACCATCTACGGCGCCGGCCGGATCTCGAAGAGGCGATACTCGTAGCCTTCCAGAGCGGTCTCGAGTGTGCCGTCCTCCAGGGCGGCCGGAGCGAGCGTCTTCACAGCGCCGGTGGCCGCGTCCTTCACCGTCACCCGGGCGGCCGGTGGAAAGCCCAAAGTCCGCGGCTTCACCCGCCACGGCACGCGCCTGCGAGGCTCGGGACTGGTATTCGAGACCACCACGACGGCCCGCTCTTTCGATTGGTAGACGGCGCCGTAGACGTCCGGCCAGGCGGTTTGCACGGCCCCCGAATAGGCATCCAGAAATCGAAAATCTTCCAAGCGGTAGGGGCGAAAAGCTCGAAACAGCTTTAACGTTTCCTCGTAGGCCGGGCCGCCGGTTCCGCCCGACCAGGGGAACATCCCCAGCACGGCCAGTTGCGCGATATTGTTGCGGTTGCGCTCCAGGGCGCGGTCCTCCCGGTAGGAGGGGCAGGGAGAGCGCGGAATGCTCTCCGCCAGCACCGTCATCAGCGGGGTGTCGCCCATGCGCATGATCTGTTCCGCGCCCGAGATCTCCTCCATGTTGACGACCAGGTCGGCGAAGTTCTCGAATGCCAGCGAGGGCATCAGCCCGTAGAGATGCAGGATGAGCACCCCGCGCGGAGAGATCAGGCGCCGCGACCAGGCCAGCAGGTCGATGATGCCGTCGGTACCCAGGTGCAGCGCGGCGTTGTGGGCCTTGTTGTCGCAGGCCAGGGTCATCACCCAGTCGAAGTACAGGCCGTCGAAGCCGAGTTCCCGGTAGGCTTTCTCGATGTCCTGCTTGCGGCGCTCGAGCCATCCCGACTGCGGGCACATCTGGGCGCCGAATTCCCCTTTGCCGATAAAGTTGTGATAGACGCCGCCCGGCCCGTTGGAGCGTTTCCACTCCTGCTCGTACCGGCTGTAGCCCCCGGCGCTGGGATGAAACTCGTGCAGGGAAAAGTAGGGAACCACGCGGATGCCGTGCTTGTGGCAGGAGGCGATCACGCGGCGCATCTCGGCCATGCCCTTTTCGTCGTAAGGCGGCCAGGCGCCGTCGTGCCAGAAGTTCTCGTCCGCGGCGTAGTCGTTGTGCAGGCGGACGAGGTTCACCCCGTTCTCGGCCCAGCGGGCGATCTCGGAGTCGGAAGGCCAGGGGTGGTTGCCGAAGGAGAGGTGGCGCCACCTGCGGTCGGCCTTTTCGACAATGCGGGGCAGGCCGAGGTAGTAGCTGAAGGTGTATTCGCCCTTGCGGATGGCGGCCGGGCGGGCGGCGTGCAGAGGCTCGCGGCGGATGTGGATGCCGTCCTCGAGCAGGCGCGCGTCGTAGAGGCCGGAGCCGGGCCGGCGGGCGAAGCCGGTTTCCCAGGCGGCCAGGTCGGAGGCCGGGGTGATGTCGAAGCCTTCCACGCCGCGGTCGAAGAAGACCAGGTAGAGGGGTGCGTTCCGCTCACGGATGAAGGTGGAACCGGCAGCCGGGTTCCTGCCGAACGTAGCGGGCGCCTGTTTCCGCGGGTCCGGGTCGGCCGCCGGTCCCAGGCGGACGCCATACTCGCTCAACTCCGCGCGCACCGTCATGCCGCCGATGCCGACGCGCGAGGCGGTGACTTCCTCGGTGAACAGGAGCGTGTGGTCGGCGCGGACCGTGAAGGGGGAGATGGTCCAGACCGTGCGGAAGGAAACGGGGCCGGGGCGGCGTCCGGCTTCGGCCATGCGCCCCGCGATTTCCAGCCGGAGCACATTACCCTGATTGGAAGAGCGGACTTCGACGCCGGGCGCGTGGCGGTCGCGCCAGGGACCGGCGTAGGTCTCCAGCGGCTCCACGAGCAGGTTCTTCCCCGAGCCGTGGGGAAAGACGATGGTGTCGAGCACGCCTCCGTTGCGCAGGTCGAACTCCAGGCGCCAATAATCGCTGGCGACCCGGGCGCGGTCGCCTTCCGAGGCTTCGAAACGGATCGAGCCTCCGCCGGGGGCCTGGTAGTCGATGGCGCCGGCCAGGCAGCAGACGGACGCGAGAAGGAGGATGACCGGTTTCATAAACGCAACCGATCATAGCGCATCGCGGAGTCAGGGACGCCGCAGGGTTTCCAGCGGATCAACCCGGGCGGCACGCCTCGCCGGCAGCCAGCAGGCGGCCAGGGCGAGCGCGGCCTGAAAGGCTCCCATGGCGCAGTAGGTGGCCGGGTCGCTGGGGGAGACTCCGACCAGCAGCGACCCCAGGGCGCGGGTCACGGCGCGGGCGCCTGCGAAGCCGATCAGCAATCCCAGCGCGACCTGGCGGACGCCCCGCGCCAGCACCATTCCGCGGATGTCCGCGCCGGTCGCACCCAGCGCCATGCGCAGCCCGATCTCGTGCGCCCGCATAGCCACGGAACGGGCCATCACCGAGTAGACGCCCAGTCCGGCCAGAGCGGCGGCCGCCAGTCCCAGGATGCCGAACAGCGAGCCGAACACGCGGTGCGGCCAGCGCGCCGCCCGGATCACTTCGGCCATGCTCATCACCGAACTGACGGGCAGGTCGGGATCCCACGATGGGGGCCGGGTCTTCAACCCGCCGGCCGATTGCCAACCGGCCACAATCCGGAGTTCCGGGTGTAGAATCGTTCGGACGCCTATGACATGGCATGGCCTGGCGGTGCTGCTCGGCCTCCGGTACCGGCTGCTGTGGGCCCAGGCGAGGCTGCGGCGAGGG
>JADZAF010000302.1 GCA_020852755.1 Bryobacterales bacterium | reverse complement strand
GGTTCGCGGGCGCTGGGGTTCAATCTGACGATAGGGGGTTCGTTTGACCCGAGCTTTCTGGGGCTGATCGACGAAGTGCGGATCTCGGCGGCGGCGCGCTCGCAGGACTGGATCGTGACGGAATTCCGCAACCAGGGCACGCCGGGGACCTTCTACAGCGTCGGTCCGCAAGAGTAGCGGACCCTCCAGTTCGAGAGTGAACTGCCAGTGTTGTATTGTGCACGGTTTAGCGGGAGAACGGGTTGCATCAAACCGCGCGTCCATTCCAAAGTAGAAGGGTTGCGTAGCAAGCTCGACTAGCATGGGTCCGATTCTGGGTCGACCCGGTACAGAGCAAACGGTTGTGGCGACGCAACGCGAGCAAGTTGCTTTCCTCTTGAGGACAGCCTGGTCATGATGAGCCGCAGTGGGACTCGTCCGGGTTGACCTGTGTTTTCAAGGCGGCGAAAATGATGCGCCGCAACATCCTGATTCTAAGGCGGTCCACATGTTCAACCTGATACTGTACGCGGGACCCGATCAGATCCTGCCTTTGGCCTCGGCGGTAGGCGGACTGATCGGCGTCCTCCTTCTTTGGTGGAACCGCATTGCCGGTTTCGTAATTCGAACCAAGCGCTCGCTCTTCAAGGGCGGTGGAGTGAATTCAACTGCGGCCGGGAGTACCGGCCGGCGATCCGATCGATGAAAAGAGTCCTGGTCATCGGGTTTGACGGGATGGAGCCCTCCGTCGTGGACCCCTTGCTGGCGTGCGGTGAATTGCCGAGTCTGGCCGAGATCGCACGCCAGGGCGGCTACTCGCGGGTGAGCACCACCTACCCGGCCCAGACCCCGGTGGCCTGGTCCACGTTCGCAACGGGAGTGAATCCGGGCGGGCACGGGATCTTCGATTTCATCCGGCGGGACCCGCGAACCTACCTGCCCGACCTGGCGCTCAACCGGTATGAACAGAAAAACCCGTATGTCCCACCCAAGGCGAAGAACCTGCGGCGGGGTACGGCCGTATGGGAGAAACTGTCCGAGGCCGGGATTCCCTCGATCATCCTGCGGCACCCCTGCACCTACCCGCCGGATGCGGTGCAGGGCCGCATGCTCGCCGGCGTGGGAGTGCCGGACGTGCGCGGCGGCCTGGGCACCTCCACGTTCTACAGCACGGGCGAGAACCTCGCGGCAGGGGAAAGCGAGCAGGTGGTCAGCGTACAGGTGGACTCTTCGGGCCGCGTCAGCACTTATGTCCTGGGGCCCCGCAATCCCCGCCAGCGCTCGGACTGCCGCACCCCGGTGACCCTGCAGCTCGAGCCGGAGCGCGGCCGGGTGTTGCTCCACTCGGAGGGACAGCCGCGCACGCTCGAACTCCGTCCGGGAGAATGGAGCGATTGGCTGCGGCTGCGGTTCAAGACGGGCCTGCTGCAATCGGTGAAGGGCATCGTCCGGTTCTATTTGCGGGCCCTTGCGCCTCACTTTGAGTTGTACGCCTCGCCGGTGAATTTCGATCCGGAAGGCCCGCTGTTCCCGATCAGCTCGCCGCCGGAATACGCCGGTGAGCTCGCCCGGCGCACGGGCTTGTACTACACGGCCGGCATGGCGGAGGATCATGCCGGACTGAACAACGGCCGCTTCGACGAATACGCGTTCCTGGAACAGTGCCGGCTGGTGCTGGCGGAGCGCCGGCGGATGATGGAGCAGGAACTGGCCCATTTCCGCGAGGGCCTCTTCTTCTGTCTGTTCGACACGCCGGACCGCCTGCAGCACATGCTGTGGCGCTTCCGGGAGCCCGGGCATCCCTCCAACAACGGGGATGGCGCCCGCCCGGAACTGGCGCGGGCCGTGGAGGAGCACTACCGCGAGTGCGACCGGATCGTGGGCCGGGTCCTGGAGCAAGCCGATGCGGAGACGCTCCTGATCGTTCTGAGCGATCACGGGATGAACAGCTTTGAGCGGGGCGTCCATCTGAACACCTGGCTGTGGGAGAACGGGCTGCTGGCCTTGCGCAACGGTTCGCGACCCGAGGCCGGGGGAGGCGAGTTCTTCCGCGATGTGGATTGGAGCCGCACCCGGGCGTACGCGCTGGGACTCGGCGGCATCTACTTGAACCGCGCGGGCCGGGAAGAAAAAGGCACTGTGACTGAAGAAGAAGCCGCCGGTCTTGCCGCTCGCATCGCCGGCGGCCTGACCGGGTTCGGAGACCCGGTCCGCGGCGTTCCCGCCGTCCGCAGCGTGGCCCTGCGCGAGCAGATCTACGCAGGCCCGTTCGCGGACGAATCGCCGGACCTGCTCGTAAATTTCGCGCGGGGATACCGCGTGTCCTGGTCCACCGCGCTCGGCGGTGTGCCCTCCGGCCTGGTGGAGAACAACACCAGGAGGTGGGCCGGCGATCATATCATCGACCCCTGCCTGGTTCCGGGCGTTCTGTTCATGAACCGGAAGTTTCAAGATGCGAATCCGCACCTCACCGATATGGCGCCCACCATATTGGCCGCCCTGGGAGTGGAGAGGGTGCCCGCCATGGAAGGAAAGCCGCTGCTGCTATGAAAACCCTCGTGATCGGCCTGGACTGCGCCGCTCCGGAGATCCTGTTCCATGATGAGCGCCTGGCGAACTTCCGGCGCCTGATGGAGGCCGGATGCTACGGCCGCCTGGAGAGCATCGTCCCGCCCATCACTGTTCCGGCCTGGATGTCGATGGCTACCAGCCAGGACCCGGGCTCGCTGGGAGTGTATGGCTTTCGGAACCGGGTGGACCACTCCTACAGCGGGCTCGGGGTCGTGAATTCGCGCTCCATACAGGAACTGGCGATCTGGGACCAGGTGGCGCGGGAGGGCAAGCGCGCCGTCATCGTCGGAGTCCCGCCCTGTTTCCCGCCCCGCAAAGTGAACGGTGTTTCCGTGGGCTGCTTCCTGACTCCGGACACGACCCGGGACGTCTACACGCACCCGGCCTCGGTGGCCGGGCGCATCAGCAACCTGGTTGGCGAGTATCCGGTCGATGTGAAAGGCTTCCGCACCGAGCGGAAAGACTGGCTGAAGGACGAGATCTATTCGATGACCCGGAAGCACTTCGCGGTCATTCGCGACCTGCTGTCGGCCACGGAGTGGGACTACTTCCAGTTCGTTGAGATCGGATTGGACCGCATCCAGCACGGTTTCTGGAAGCACCACGATCCGCTGCACGTGGACCATCCGGCGGGCAGCCCCTACCAGGATGTCATTCGCGACTACTACCTGTACCTGGATGAGGAAGTTGGGCGGATCCTCGAAATGCTGGACGAGGAAACCGCGGTGCTGGTGGTATCGGATCACGGCGCGCAGCGCCTGGATGGCGGATTCTGTGTGAATGAGTGGCTGGTGCGGGAAGGCCTCCTCGTGCTGGATGAATACCCCGGCGCCGTGACGCCTTTTGCAAAACTGCCGGTCAACTGGGGGAAGACCCGGGTGTGGAGCGAAGGCGGCTACTACGCGCGGGTCTTTTTCAACGTGAAGGGGCGCGAGCCGGATGGCGTGATCGATCCGGGCGACTACGAGCGTTTCCGCGACGAAATGAAGGCCAGGCTCGAGGCGTTGGCCGGCCCGCACGGCGGGAACATGGGGAACCTGGTTTACCGGGCCGAAGAGATCTACCGGAACGTCCGCAACGTAGCGCCGGACCTGATCGTGCACTTCGGCGGGCTGCACTGGCGTTCTATCGGCGGTGTCGGCTATCCGGCGCTGCATGTGAGGGAGAACGACACCGGACCCGACGACTGCAATCACTCGCAGTTCGGCTCCTTCATCCTGGCGGGCGCCGGCGTTGCGCCGGCCGGCGAGGTCCAGGGGGCCCACTTGTTGAACATGGCTCCCACGCTGCTGGAACTGGGCGGCTACGACGTGCCCGGCTCAATGCAGGGGGCTCCCCTGCGGCGACTCGCGCCGGCGCAGGCCGCGGCCGCCGGTTTTTCCGCCGGCCAGGAAGAGATTGTCCGGGAGCGGCTGAGCGGACTGGGATACATCTCCTGAACCGGCCATGACGATCTCGAACCGGTTGTCGGTCGCAGTTTGGGCGGGGGTCCTGTTTGGGCTGCTGGAAGGCGTGGTGTTATTCGTCTGCCGGTTCTACCCGGCCGTGCTGGCGCCCTACAAGGTTACTGCGGCGGTGCTTTGGGTCGCGCCGCTGCTCGACGCGCTGTTGTTTGCCGCCGCGGCACTGGTTCTGCCGCTGTTCCTGAAACCGCTCCGGCGCTTCCGCTGGGCGAGCGGGGCAGCCCCGGTCTACGGGTTCTTCGTCTTTGCAGGCCTTTCCGGCGCCGCGACCGCCCCGCGCGTTCTGTATCCCGCCGCCGCCCTTCTGCTTGCCGCCGGCTTGACGGCCGTCTTCTGCCGCTACCTGCCGGCTTTTGAGACGCGGCTCACTGCCGCGTCGAGGAAGACCGTGTTCCTGATCCCGGTGCTGATCGGCGTTCTTGCTCTCGGCGCGGCCGGCCACCGGCGGTACCGGGAGTGGACCGCGCTGCGCGAGCTTCCGCCGCCCGCTCCGGGTCCCAATGTTCTGGTGGTCGTGCTGGACACTGTACGCTACGACACGTTCCGCAAGTCCGGGTCGCTCACGCCGAACCTCCACGCGGTTCTCGAAAAGGCGCTGAGCTACGACAACGCCTGGGCCGCCTCTTCCTGGTCGCTTGCTTCGCAAGGCTCGATCCTGACCGGCCGCTACCCCCACCAGCACGGAGCGGACTGGCCCCGGTTGGAACTCAACCGCGGCTCGCTCACGCTGGCGGAATTTTTCCGCCGGCGCGGTTACGTGACCGGGGCCTTCTCCGGCAATACCGCCTGGGTCACACCCGAGTACCTGGGACGGGGATTTCTGCGCTTCGAATCCCAGTCCGTCATCGACGATTTCCAGCGAACCGTTTGGGGCCGCAAGATGGCGATTCTGCTCGGCATGGCCGGCATGCACGAGTCGGGGCGCGGCAAGAAGGCGCCGGTCATCAACCGGCAGTTCCTGACTTTCATCGACCAGTACGCTCCCCGGCCCTTTTTCGGCTACCTCTGCTACATGGACGCCAACCAGAGCTTTTATGCCGAAGCGGTGAATGCGTTCTGGGAGCCCCGGCCGCCCGTATCCGCGCTTCGCGCGGCTTACGAGAACGGAGTGCAAACCCTTGACCGCCATTTGGGCGATCTATTCCGCGAGTTCCGGAGCCGCGGCCTGATGGACCGGACCATCGTGGTGGTGACTTCCGATCACGGCCAGTCGTTCGGTTCCGAGCTGCACACGGATCACGATCCGGCGGGGCACGGCACCAGCCTGTACGCCGAGCAGACCCGGGTGCCGCTTTTTGTCCTGGTGCCGGGGAAGGACTTCCAGGGAGCACGCTCTTCCCGGACGGTGAGCAACGCCGGTATCGCGGCGACACTGAGCCGGCTGGTAGGCGTGGAAGAAGCCGCGTTCACCGTTCCGGTCCTGCCTTTCCCCGGGAACGTGGCGAAACGGCCGCCGGTGTTGATGAGTTTGAACTACCTGAACCGCGGGTTGCGGGCCGTGGCGTGGAACGGGCGTCGCTACATCCGGGATGCGAAGGCGGGCGGCAAGGAGGAGTTGTACGACATCCTGGGCGATCCGGTCGAGAAGCGCAACCTGGCTTCCTCGGGTCTTACCGCCGGGTACCGGAACCTGCTCACGAACACGGCCGGGAAGCTGGAGGGGCCCGAGCGCTAGCCTGTGGCGGCGCTCCTCCGAAGACAATGCAGGTGGATCTTCTCCTTCTGGCCGCCAGTTTCTCGATCGGTGTGCTCATCGGCCTCACCAGTATGGGCGGGGCGGCGCTGATGACGCCGTTCCTCATCCTGGTGGTCGGCATGAAGCCGGTGCTGGCCGTGGGAACCGACCTCGCCTGCGGGGCCGTCACCAAGCTGATCGGTTCGCTGGTTCACTGGCGTCAGGGGACCGTGGATGTGCGCCTGGCCTTCAGGGCCGCCTGGGGCAGCGTACCGGGAGGATTGCTGGGCGTGGCGGCTGTGACGCGGATGCATCGCCTGGGTCTGGACGCGGACGTGTATCTGCGGAGAGCGCTGGGCGTCGTGCTGGTGATGCTGGCGTTGATGCTCGTCCTGAAGACGTTGCTGGGCGAGCGGCCGGGCGGAAGCGAAGGCCGGGAGGACGCCATGCGCCGGTGGATCCCGCTCTGGGGAGCCGCCGTGGGCTTCGCGGTCGGATTCACCTCGGTGGGAAGCGGGTCCCTGATGGCGCCGGTTCTGATGCTGATCTTCCCGCTGATGCCCTCCCGGGCCGTGGGCACTGACCTGTTGCACGCCACGTTTCTTGTCTCGGTTGCCGCCTTCGCACACTCCTCGGCCGGGCATGTGGACTGGCGCCTGGCGGGCATCCTGCTGTTCGGTTCGGTTCCCGGAGTCCTCCTGGGCAGCCTGGTAGCGCCTCGCCTGCCGATCCGGCCGCTGCGCCTGGGCCTCGCCACCGTCCTTCTGGCCACCGGCTTGAAGCTCGCCTGAACTTCCGAATGCGGACAGCGATTCCTGTCGTCGTTCTGGGCGGCGGCCCGGCAGGCCTGGGAGCCGCGTTGCGGCTTGCGCGCCGCGGCGGTTTTCAGGTCACGGTGCTGGAGAGGAACAGCCAGGTGGGCGGCAACGCGGCCAGCTTCGAACTGGAGGGCCAGAGAGTGGACTTCGGCAGCCACCGCCTGCATCCCTCCTGTCCTCCGGAGGTCCTCGCCGACATCCGCTCGATGCTGGGCGAGGACCTGCTGGACCGGCCGCGGCACGGGCGCATCCGGCTGCGCGGGCGATGGGTGCACTTTCCACTCAAGCCGCTGGATCTGGCAGCCAATTTGCCTCCGGCTTTCGGATTCGGGGTGATGCGGGACGCGATCTCGAAGGGCGGCGGCAACGGCGGTCCGGAGACCTTCGCCAGCGTGCTCGAGCGCGGGCTGGGGCGCACCATCTGCCGGGATTTCTATTTTCCCTACGCCGTCAAGATCTGGGGGCTGGACCCCGCCGGGTTGGATGCCGAACAGGCCCGGAGGCGGGTTTCCGCGGGCTCGTTGAAGAAGATGGCGGGCAAGGTTCTCGGCGCCCTGCCCGGGCTGAAGCCGCCGGGCGCCGGCCGTTTCTACTACCCGCGCCGGGGCTTCGGCCAGATCAGCGAAAGCTACGCCGCGGCGGCGCAGGCGGCGGGCGTGTCATTGGAGCTGGGCGTCAACGTCACCGGAGTGCAGATTTCCCGGGGCCGGGTGGGTTGCGTATCGGCCGTGACGGAGCGCGGCGAGAGCGCATATCCCGCCCGCCAGGTGCTTTCCACCATCCCCGCGACGCGCCTAGCCGCGCTGCTGAGGCCCGCGGCGCCGGCGCATGTCATGGACGCGGCTTCATCGCTCGAGTACCGCGCCATGCTCCTGATCTACCTGGTGCTCGACGCCCCGCGCTACACCGAGTACGATGCGCATTATTTCCCAGGCCCGGAGATTCCGGTCACCCGGCTCTCCGAGCCGAAGAACTACAGCCTGTCGGGACCGCCCGGCCGGACCGTGCTGTGCGCGGAATTGCCCTGCTCGCAGCGCGACGCTGTCTGGGCTGCCGGTGACGACGAGTTGCAGTCGCTGGTTCTGCGCAGCCTGTCGGCGGCCGGCCTGCCCGAGCCTGGGCCCGTCCGGCGGGTGGCGGTCAAGCGCCTGGGGCAGGCTTATCCCATCTACACCCGCGGCTACAGGGCAGCCTTTGAAATTCTGGACGGCTGGCTGGGCGGAATCGAGGGATTGCTGACCTTCGGCCGCCAGGGGCTGTTTGCCCACGACAACACGCATCACACCCTGGCCATGGCCTATGCGGCCGCCGAGTGCATCGACGCGGACGGCAATTTCAATCGCGAGCGCTGGAGGGAGCACCGCCTCCGCTTTCAGAGCCATGTGGTGGAAGACTAGGATAGGGATGCGGCCGCGGGCCGGGCGTATCGGGCTGGATCAGCCATACCTGCCGGTCCCGGAAATAGCGGATCAGGGCGGCGTTGCTTTCCGCGCTCAGTTCGCGCGCCCAAACCACCGCCGCGCGGTCGATGTCGGCCCGGTTGTAAACCCATTCCTGATTGGGAATGTGCTCGGGGCTGTAACGAACCAGAATCAGGTGCCGCCCGCCGCCGGCCTCGAGCTGCTTCCGGATGGCCTCCCGCCGCTGGGCCCAGGCGTGCGCACGGGGCAGCGCGGGGTAGGCGACGCGCACCAGCAGGGCCAGGGCGACGGCAGCCGGAATGCCGCGCGAGAGGAAGCGGCCGCAGGCGCCGCGCGCCCGCAGTTCCCGCAACCCGGCCGTCACCAGCAGAACAACCAGCGCCATGACAGGCGCGGCGTAGTGCGCCAGTACCCAGACCAATTGAAACAGCACGGCCATTACCACCACCAGGGCCCAGAAGGCGAAGCGCATCCAGCGCTCCCGCAGCGCGCCTCCGAGGAAGAACAGCGGCAGTGTGAGCAAGGGGCCGAGGTAGAAGGTCCAGAGATTGGTGATTTTCGAGCGGTTGGACTCGATGAAACGGGCGAGCCCGCTGTGGGGAGCCGGTTTGGCGGTCTCGTTCCAGCGCTTGCCGTAATAGCGGGCCATTTCCGGGTTCCGGTAGCGGGGTTGTTCGGCCGCCGGCCCGGTCAGAGTGGAGACCGCTTCGTACTCGCTCAGATACACCTGGTAGGGCATGCGCAGGGGGTCTCCGGTCACCCGCTGGTTGTACCAGGCCAGAGAACCCAGCACCGCCGCCGCGCCCGCAGCCAGGGGGATGCCGAGGCGCACCAGGCGCAGGCGCCCGCGGAGCATCCAGCCGAGCAGCAGGGCCGAGGGCGGCAGGCTGGCGACCATTCCTTCGAAGGGACGGCTGTGGGCCAGCAGGAACAGGCCGGCCGCGAACCACAGCACATCCCGAGCCCGCGCCGAGTCGACGATGCGCCGCACGGCTCCGAACACCAGCGCGCCGCCGGCGGCCGGAACGGCGCCGCTCCAGAAGGTCTGAGTCCAGTAACTGTAGATCGCGAAGTGCAGCAGCGTGAGGGCGCCGCCCGCCAGCGCCCAGGCGGGTGCAAGCCAGCCGTACAACATCCAGGCGACCGCGCCGGTGAGCAGCGCCGCGCTCAGCCACAATCCTGCCGCGGGTGTGCCGAACAGCACTTGGCCGGCCGCCAGGATAGCGCCCTGCGCGGGCGGAAACTTGGTCGTGTAACTGGGCCGCTGGATGACGTGGAACGTCTCGAAATGGGCCCAGAAAGGATGGGTCGGATTGGTCACGCGGCCCGATGCGAAGGTGTCCGCGGCGAGCAAGTGGCTGAATTCGTCGTGCTCGATGGGGTAGGGAAGTCCGGCCGCCAGGGCCGCCAGCAGGCTGCCCAGAAACCCCGCCGCCGCCAGCAGCGCGATCGCCGGCGCGCGCCTTCGGCTCAGCGCGGCGAGTCTCCTTTCCAGGCAGGCGAACGTCTTGTTCCCCAGAGCGGGCACGGTAAACGAGAGGACCAGAACGGCGGCAAGCAGGACGGTCGAGGCCGGTAGCCAGGGTGTGCGAAGCAGGTCGATGACGAATCCCCAGACAATTTTAGTCAGTCCCGGGAAAGACTGTAAAGAAGCGGCACTGCGCGTGGGGGTGGATATCACCTGCTGGCAGAATCAGCGCGGGTATGGGCGTCACGCTCGCGCCCTGCTCAGTGCCCTGGTCCCGGCCGGCCGGGGGATGCGCTTCACCTTCCTCAGCGAGTGTGAGGAGCCGCCGGACGCCATGCCCGCTGGAGCCGAGCTGCGGGTGGTACGCAGCGGGCAGGCGGCCGCGCTGGCTGCTTCGGCCGACGGGCACCGTTCTCTGGCAGACCTGTGGCGGATGAGCCGGGCTCTTTCCGACCCAAGCTTCGACCTGCTGCTGTTTCCCACCGTCTACAGCTACGTGCCGGTGCGCAGCCGCGCGCGCAAGGCGGTGATCGTTCACGACATCATCGCCGAGACCTATCCGAAGCTTACCCATCCGCGCCTGCTGCCCCGCCTGTTGTGGCGTACGAAGGTAGCCCTGGGGGTTCGCCAGGCGGACGCCTTGATCACCGTCTCCGAATACTCGAAGCGCGGCATCGTGCGGCGCTTCGGAGTGCGGCCGGAACAGGTGCACGTGGTCGGCGAAGCCTGCGACCCGATCTTCCGCGTGGTTGACCGGCCTTCTTTGGGAGATGGGTTGCGTACCCTGGGCATCGACGGGTCCCGCCGGATGGTGCTCTACGTGGGCGGGTTCGGCCCCCACAAGAACCTGGAGAGCCTGGCCGGGGCCTTCGCGCGCGTGGCCAGTCGGAAGGGCAACGAGGACGTGCTGCTGGTGATGGTCGGCGAGCGCCGCAAGGAAGTGTTCCACTCCACCGCGAACGGCCTGGAGCGGCGCATCGCGGATCTGGGTATCGCCGGGCGCGTCCTCTTCACTGGTTTCCTCCCCGACGAGGAACTGGTGCAACTGATGAACACGGCTGCCGTCCTGGTGCTGCCCTCGTTCATGGAGGGGTTCGGACTGCCGGCCGTGGAGGCCGCTGCCTGCGGTTGTCCGGTGATCGCCACGCGGGAAAGTCCTCTGCCGGAGATCCTCGGGCCGGGCGGCATCTTCATCGATCCCCGCCGGCCCGGGGAACTCGAATGCGCCCTGACGGCGGTGCTCGAGTCTCCGGAACTCGGCCAGCGCCTGAGGCGCGCGGGCATCGAGGCGGCACGCAAACTGAACTGGGATTCGGCCGCGGCGGCATTGTCGGAAATCCTGCGGGAGGTCGCGCGGCGATGACCCGGCCGTTGAACTTCCTCCACCTGACGACCTTCTACCCGCCTTACAGCTTCGGCGGCGATGCCATGTACCTGTACAGGCTCTGCCATGCCCTGGGAGACCTGGGGCATAGCGTGGACGTGGTTCACTGCCGCGACGCTTACCATCTGCTGCACCCGGGGCCGCCGGAGATCCCCATGCCCGACCATCCGAACGTGCGCCGCCACGAACTGCGCAGTCGCTGGACATGGGCCTCGCCCCTGTTGACGCAGCAGACGGGCTACCCGTTGCTGAAGGCGCCGGCCCTCCGCCGGATCCTCGACGGCAAGCCATACGACGTCATTCACTTTCACAACATGTCGCTGCTGGGCGCGCGGACCCTGGCCATGCAGCCGCGGCACGGAACCGCGGTGAAACTCTATACCACGCACGAGCACTGGCTGGTCTGCCCGATGCACGTGCTGTGGAAGTACAACTCCCGTGCCTGCGAGAAGCCGGATTGCCTGCGCTGCACGCTGCGAGGGCGGCGCCCGCCGCAGTTGTGGAGGTACACCGGCCAGTTGGAGCGCGCCAGCCGGCACGTGGACCAGTTCGTCTCGCCCAGCCGCTTCACCGCGCGCATGCACGCCGAGCGCGGCTTCCCGAGGCCGGTGGCGCACCTGCCCTATTTCATCGAGCGCGCGGATGGCGACTGGCGCACACCGGCGCCGCGCCCGCACCCGCGGCCGTACTTTCTGTTTGTGGGCCGCCTTGAAGTGATCAAGGGCTTGCAGTCCGTGATCCCGATCTGGAACCGCGCGCCGGACGCCGACCTGCTGGTGGCCGGGACGGGCGGCTACGAAGCGGAACTGCGGGCCCTGGCCGCCGGCAATCCGCGCATTCACTTCCTGGGTCCGCTGCCGCAGAGCCGACTGGCGGCGCTGTACCGGCACGCGCTGGCGGTGATCGTTCCTTCGATCACCTACGAGACCTTCGGCATCATCATCATCGAGGCCTTCGCCCGCAAAAGGCCGGTCATCGTCCGCAACCTGGGAGCGCTTCCCGAAGTGGTCGAGGACAGCGGCGGCGGCTTCATCTACAACACGGACGAGCAGCTGCTGAACGGGCTGGGAAGGCTGGCCGCTTCGCCCGGGCTGGCGGAGGACCTGGGAGAGCGCGGTTACCAGGCGTTCCTGAAGTGGTGGACCCGCGAGGCGCATCTGAAGTTCTATTTCGATTATCTGGTTCAAGCCGCTGCGAAGCGTTATGGGCGCGTGCCCTGGGAGGATGGCCCCGAGGCGGCAGTCAATCACACGGAGAGGGGAACCGCATGTCGAGCTTCTTGATTACGGGCGGGGCGGGCTTCATCGGCTCGCACCTGGCCGACGCCCTGCTGAAGAACGGGCAGAGGGTCATGGTCCTGGACGACCTTTCGAGCGGCAGCATCTCGAATCTGGCCCAGGTTCGCTCGGAGGAACGGTTGGAGATCGTTCCGGAGAGCATTCACAACCGCGGCGTGCTGGCCGAGATGGTGGACCGCGCCGACGTCATCTTCCACCTGGCCGCCCGGGTGGGCGTGTTCAACATCATCGAAAGTCCCGTTGAGACGATCATGAACAACATCGGGGGAACGGAGGTGGTGTTGAAGGCGGCTCAGAAAAAACGGAAGACGGTGATCGTGGCTTCCACTTCCGAAGTGTACGGCAAGTCGGAGGCGGTGCCCTTCCGCGAGGACGGGGATCTGACCCTGGGGCCCAGCGCGCGCTCGCGCTGGAGTTACGCGGCCAGCAAGCTGGTGGACGAGTTTCTGGCGCTGGCCTATTGGCGCGAGTTCCGCGTGCCGACCGTGGTGGTGCGGCTGTTCAACACCATCGGGCCGCGCCAGATCGGCCGCTACGGCATGGTGGCGCCGCGCTTCGTGACGCAGGCGCTCAGCGGGCAGGACCTCACGGTTTACGGCACCGGCCGCCAGTCGCGCTGCTTCACCTATGTATCCGACGTGGTCGAGTGGCTGCTGCTGCTGGCTTCCGAGCCGCGCGCCATCGGGGGCGTCTTCAACCTGGGCAATCCCCGGGAGATCACCATTGAAGACCTGGCCCGGCGTGTGATCGCCGTGTGCGACGCGAAAGTCGGGATCCGGTACATTCCCTACGAGCAGGCGTACGAGGAAGGCTTCGAGGATATGGAGCGCCGCGTGCCGGATATCTCCAAAGTCGTCGAATTGACCGGCTATGCCCCGCGGGTCGGGTTGGATGAAGCGCTGCTGCGGATTCGCCAGTGGATGGAAACCGAGCGCGTGCTGGAGCGCTCCGCGCGGTTCAAGTACACGCACGCATGAGTCCCATGATCGTGAGTGCTCTGGGAGCGTTATTCCTCCTCGCCGGGCTGGCGTCGCCGCCTTCCTGGATTGTCGCTTCCCTCCGCCCGGGTTCCGCCGAACTGGCGCGCCTGCTGCTATTGGGCGCCTGGATGTTCAAGGCTGCGCTGGCCGTCACCGGCTTGTTCCTATTCGTGCTGCGCAGGTTCCGGCCGGAGCGGATCGTGCCGGACGGGGACCGTCCCGCGCGCAGCCGCGCGGAACTGTGGGGCATTGCCGCGATCCTGACCGCGGCCGCCGCATTGCGCCTGCCCGCCCTGGATTCGGGCCTGTGGCTGGACGAGATCCTCACTTACGTGAATTACGCGCGCATGCCGTACCTGGAGATCGTCACCACCTACGCTTCCGAGAATCAGCACTTCCTCTACACGCTGGGGGCCCACGCAGCCTTCCAGATGTTCGGCGAAAACGCGTTCGCGCTGCGCCTGCCGGCCGTGATCTTCGGCGTGCTCAGCATCTGGGCCGTTTACCTGCTGGGCCGGACGCTTTCCGGGGCGCGGGAGGCGCTGGTGACGGCCGCGCTGCTGGCCTTCTCCTATCACCACATCTGGTTCAGCCAGAACGCCCGGGGCTACACGGGATTGCTGTTCTGGACCATCTTCTCGAGCTGGCTGCTCGTGCTGGGTCTGCGCCGCGGGCACACGCGCGCCTGGACCGGCTACGCCATCGCCGCATCGCTGGGCGTCTACACCCACATCACCATGCTGTTCGTGATCGCCGGCCAGTTCCTGATTTACGCCTGGGAACTCTACCGGCGCCGCGGCGAAGCCTGGCCCCAACGGTACTCGGGGCTGCTGCTTGGATTTACAGCCGCCGGCCTGATCACACTCCTGCTTCACGCGCTGGTATTGCCGCAGGTGTTCAGCAGCATGCACAAGACGGTCAGCGTGGTGTCCGAGTGGAAGAATCCCTTGTGGACCGCGCTCGAAATCGCCCGCGGGCTGGAGGTGAATTTCACGGGAGGCGCGGTCGCGGCGGCGGCCCTGCTGGTGTTTCTGACCGGCCTGGCCAGCTACTGGCGGAGCAATCGTGTCCTGGTGTGGCTGCTGTTTCTTCCTCCGGTTCTGGGCGCGTCGCTGGTGATCGCCGTGGGGCATCACCTGTGGCCGCGGTTCTTCTTCTTCGCCATGGGGTTCGGCGCCTTGATCGCGGTGCGCGGCGCGCGGGTTTTGGGCGAGTTCGCCGCCCGCCGCCTGCGTCTCTCGCCGGCCCTCGGGACGGCTGTATGCGCGGCCATGGTGCTGGTCTCGGCGCTGTCGGTGCCCAGGGCCTACGGTCCCAAGCAGGATTACGCCGGGGCCAAGGCCTTTGTAGACGCCAACCGCCGTCCGGGCGACGCTGTCGTGACTGTCGGACTGGCCTCGTTCACCTACAAAGAACTCTACGGATTGAATTGGGACGCGGTGGAAACCCCGGAGGAATTGAAGGCCATCCGGGCCCGAGCCAACCGCACCTGGGTGCTCTACACCTTGCGCCCTGTACTGGAGTCCACGGATCCGGAGATCGCCGCCCTGCTCGACCGCGACTACCGGCTGGTGAAGCGGTTTCCGGGGACTCTGCGCGAAGGCACGGTGTTTGTGTCAATGGCGGAGTCGGAGATCCGAACGTCACAGGCGAGGGCGAACTGAGTCATGTCCGTGAGAACTCCCGAGATCTCCGTTGTAGTGGTATCGCTGGGCGGCAGGGAGGACGTGGCACGATGCCTGGAAGCGCTCAGCCGCCAGAATGCCGCCTGCGAAGTGGAGATCATTGTGCCTTGCGATGACGCCCACTCCAGTGTCCCGGCGCTGGCGGCCCGCTTTCCCAACGTGCTCTTTCCGCGACTGGAAGGGCGCCGGACACCCGCCGAGGTCAGGAGCGCGGGCGTGGCTCTCTCGCGTGCTCCCGTAGTCGCCGTCACGGAAGATCACTGCCTGCCGGAACCGGATTGGTGTTCCGAGATTCTGGACGCGCACAATTCCAGCCATGCCGCGGTAGGCGGCGCCGTGGAAAAACAGGCGCCCGACACGGCCTTGCACTGGGCCCTGTTCCTGGCCGACTATCTGCGTTACATGAACCCCCTTCCCGAAGGCCTTACCGCGCACCTGACCGACGGCAACGTTTCCTACAAGCGCGCCGCGCTCAACGCGATTTCCCCGGTGTGGTCCCGCGAATTCCACGAGAACCTGGTGCACGCCGCCCTGCGCAGCCGCGGATATACCCTGTGGCTTTGTCCCCGCGCGGTGGTGAGGCAGAAGCGCGAATTGCGGCTTGCCCCGGCGATATGGGAGCGCTATGCCTTCGGGCGCCTGTTCGGCAGCACCCGCGTGGAGAACGCGCCGGTTATCCGCCGCCTGTTCTTCGCGGCGTCCACGCCCCTGCTGCCGCTGCTGTCGATCGCGCGAATCCTCGTGCAAATCACCGGGAAACGGCGCTGCGCCGCCCAGTTCCTGCGTTGTTTCCCGTATCTGGTCCTGATCACTTTTGTGTGGGCCTGGGGCGAACTCGTGGGCTACGTGACCGGGCAGCCTGAGCGGGTGCTGGCGGCCCGGAGAAATACCGCATCGGTTCTCGCCGCAAGATGAACTTCAAAGGCATCGAAATCTGTTGTCCGCGCTGCCGGTCCGATCTCGATGGCGGCGGGAAATTGCACTGCGCGCAATGCGGGTCGGACTATCCCGTGGTGCTGGGAATCCCGGACCTGCGTGTCTTCCCCGATCCGTACATCGATATCGAGTCGGACTGGGCCAAGGGGCTCAAGGTTGGGGCGAAGCTGGATTCACTCACCTTCGAAGAGCTCCTGGATTTCTACTATTCGATCACCTCGGTGGTTCCGCCCATTCACGCCCGGCAGTACAAGGCCGGCCTGATGGCCGGAGTGTCGCGTTCGGCCGCTGCGCTGGACTGGTGGCAGCGGGCGGATGGCAGCGGCCGCTCCGGGTCGCTCCTGGACGTGGGCTGCGGGACGGCCCCCTTGCTGGTAGCCGCGGCGCCGCGCTTCCGGCTGGTGGCAGGCGTGGACATATCCTTCCGATGGCTGGTGGTGGCCAGGAAGCGGCTCGCGGATGCCGGCCTGGACGTCCCCCTGATCTGCGCGTGCGCCGAAGCATTGCCGTTCCCGGAGCCTGCCTTCGACCGGGTGGCGGTCGAGTTCGCGCTGGAGAATTTCAAAGACCAGCGCCAGGCCGCCCTGGAGTGCGCCCGGGTCTTGAACCCCGGAGGCCGCCTCTGGATTTCCACGCCAAACCGGTTCAGCCCCGGCCCGGATCCTCACGTTGGGCTGTGGGGTGGGAGCCTGCTTCCGGATCGCTGGATTGCGGCCTACGCGCGGCGCATTGGGGCAAACGCTCCGCAGCGCCGCCTGTTGTCAGCCGCCTCGCTCAAACGCCTGGTCGTCGCCGCCGCATTCGACCCGCCCGTGATCGACGTGCCGCCGGTCACCGAACAGCAACTGGCCCGCTTCGGACCGCACGTCAGGGCGGCTGTGCGCGCCTACCAGGCGGCCCTGCGCGCGCCGCTCTGCGGCCCGGCACTGCGTTGCGTCGCACCTATCCTGCACGCCGTCGCGCGCAAGACTGCTGCCCGTTCCGGGGAGCGCCAACCGCAAGTCCTGCTGTCGCAGGGGAAACCTTAGCTCGGAGGGAACCATCCCGTGGAAGCCTTGGAAAGAATCGTCCGGCACGCGCGCATCACGTTGAGGAATTACTCCGGGGAGGGGACTGGCACTCCTCCCTTCCTGATCCTCTTCATCAACTCCATCTGCAACCAGACGTGTGAGCACTGCTTCTACTGGCGGAACCTGAACCGCCGGGACGACCTGACGGTGGACGAGATCCACAGCCTCTCGCAAAGCCTCGGCCGGGTCGAGAACCTGAACCTTTCCGGAGGCGAGCCGTTCCTGCGCAAGGAGTTCGGCGAAATCTGCCGCTTCTTCATCCGGAACAACGGGACGCGGCAGATTTACGTCCCCACGAACGGCTCCTTCAGCGACCGGACAATCCTCGCGCTGGAGGAAGTCTTCAAGGAACCGGACCTGGACCTGTTCGCCATCGAGCTTTCGCTCGACGGAATGCCTGCCTTCCATAACGCGTTCCGCGGCATGAAAGACGCTTTCGAGCGGTCCATGCGGACCTATGATGCGCTGGCGGACCTGCAGAAGCGGGAGCCGCGCCTGCGCATCCATTCCATCTCGACCGTGACCTCCGACAACCTGGACGAGATCCGCAGGCTGACCGCCTACCTGTACGATCGTTGCCCCGCCATGGAGCATCACAACCTGGCGCTGATCCGCGGCGACCGGAAGAACCCCAGCCTGCAGGGCCCCGTGCTCGAAGAGTACAAAAAGCTGTATCAGTACCTTCGCCAGGTCTGGGCGCCTCGGGAGGCAAACCGCTACGGAGCGATCGTCGAGCCGATGCTGCAATGGGCCAAGACGAAAGCCTCCCAGGAGCAGCGGCAGGTGGTGCCGTGCCGTGCCGGCGTGTTGACGGGTGTCGTGTACGCCAACGGAGACGTAAGCCTCTGTGAGAATCACCCGCCGATCGGCAATCTGCGGCAACGGTCGTTTCCGGAGATCTGGAACTCGGAGGAGGCGCGCCTGCTGCGCCGCTCGATTGCCGCCAGGGAGTGCTACTGCACCAACGAGATCTTCATGTGGCCGAGTATCAACTTCCAGCCCGCTCAACTGGTGAAGATCATGCTGAAGGCGAAGGTCTGGGAGAAGCCGAAAGCCCTCGCTGCCGGCGTGCCTCCGCCGCAGGCCGATCCGCCGGCGCTGAAGGTGCTGGGCTAAGTGGAGGAGCCCGGCTGCCCGCCGCCGCGGCGGCACGTTGCGCGGCGCGCAGCTCCGCCCGGGTGCGCATGATTCCTTTCCGCAACATCCTCCGCCTGTCGGCCGGCGATTTCGCCGGCAAAGCGCTCTACTTCCTCGCCACCATCCACATCGCCAGGGCGGTGGGGGTCGCCGGTTTCGGAGTGCTGGAGTTCGGGCTCTCCATGCTGGCTTACTTCACGCTGCTCGCCGACGGCGGTCTGGAGATGTGGGCGACCCGGGCGGTGGCGCGCGGCGAGGACGTGCGAACCCTGGCAGGCCGGGTGGTCCCGCTGCGGTTCCTGTTCGCTCTGGCCTCGTTCTCCACGCTGCTTCTGATCCTGCCCTTCTGCCCGCAACACCCGGGCCTGCGCGCGGTTCTGCTGCTGTTCGGTTTGTCCCTGTTCGCGCAGGCCGGCAGCCTGAAGTGGGTTTTTCTCGGGAAGGAGCGGATGACCGGTGCGGCCGGCGGGCTGGTGATCGCGCAGTTGGTGTTCTGCCTCTCCGTCTTCGCCTTCGTGCGCGGCCCGCAGCACGTCCTGATCGTGCCCGCCTTTCGCCTCGCCGGCGACATCGCTGCCGCCGCCTATTTCTGGCGCCTGCTGGCGAAAACCCTGCCGGGCGGTCCGATCCGCATTACGCTGCGAGGCGCCGCCGGTGCGGTGAAGCCCGCGGCCACCATGGCGCTGTCGCAAGCCCTGGCGCTGATGAGCTACAACTTCGACGCCATCCTGATGGGTTTTCTGCTGACCTCGGCCGAAGTGGGCTGGTACGGCGCTGCATACAGGCCGGTGACCGTGATGCTGGCTGTTCCTCTGACCTGCTTCGCCGGTCTGTTCCCGGCTCTTTCGCGAGCCTGGGCGGGAGGCTCCGCACAGTTCGGCGCAATGGTATCGCGCTCGGCACGCCTGGCGATGTTCTTGGCGCTGCCGCTGGGCCTCGGGGTCAGCCTGTTTGCGGGCAGGATCGTTCAGGTCCTGTTCGGTCCGGCCTACGCCAACTCGGTACCGGTGCTGCGGATCCTGGCCTGGTCGGGGGTTCTGGTCATCCTGCGTGGGACCTTCCGGCAGGCGCTCAACGCGGCCGGGCAGCACAGCGTGGACCTGGCGTGCGCCGTGGCCGGAACGGGCGTGAACGTCATTCTGAACATCCTGTTGATCCCGCGCTACGGAATGATCGGGGCGGCGGCCGCCACCGTCGCTTCGGAGGTCGTCTGGCTGATCCTGATCCGCACGTTGTTCGCGCGCCGCGTTGCCGGAGCGGCCCGCCTGGAGCACTCCTATGCAACTGGCAACTGAAGCCGGAACCACTTACTCGTATCAGGCCGCGCTTCCCGGAGCGCCGCGCGGCGGCTATTCGCCTGCCGGCATCGCAGTGCGCCTGTTCCTGACCTGCTGGATCCTGTTCGTGCTGCACTTCGCCTCGAACACGGTGCGCGAAATCTACCTGGCGCTGGCCATCGGCGATCACTTTTCCTTCCGGGTGGACGATTACGCGCGCCTGCACCCGGACCTGTTCGAGAAGCCCGGCTATGGCTGGCACATCGGCGCCAACCCCGGCGCCTCGATGCTGGCTGCGATTCCCTACGCCTTGACCCGCCCGGCGATCGACCGCGTGGTGGAGCGGGTCAACGCCGGAAGAAGAGCCGGCGGGAGGGCCGAGCCCCCGGCTTACAACTCGCCCTGGCCCATGGCCCGGGCCTTCTACGCCGAGGCCTGGCGGCGCGGGCTGGACGTCAAGTTCGGCCTCGGGGCGCTGGTGATGCAAGCCCTGTGCATGGCGCCGAGTTCAGCCCTGGCGGTCGTGTTTCTGTTCTACCTGCTGCGCCGCCTGCTCGAATCCGACCGGGCGGCGCTATGGCTCTCCCTGCTCTACGCCTTCGGAACCCCGGTCCTGTTCCGTACCGGGTACCTGAGCCACAACCTGATGCTGGGCCACATCGCCTTCATGGGCTTCCTGGCCATGTGGAACCCGGGGAGTTCGCCCTGGCCGGGCACGCGCACGCGCTACTTCCTGGGCGGCCTGGCGGGCGGGACTGCGGTGCTGTTCGACTATAGCGGCGGCGTCCCTCTGCTGGTGCTGTTTGCTTACGGCCTGTTGAAGCGGCTCCGGAAAGCCGCGCTGCCGGACGCCGCCCGGCATGCCGCGTGGTATGTGGCCGGCAGCCTGGGTCCGGTGCTGCTGCTCTGGTTCTACCAGTGGAGGAGCTTCGGGAATCCCTTCCTCCCCGGCCAGCACTGGATGCCCCCGGTTGAGTGGATCGACCGCGGCTACCAGGGTTTCGGCCCGCCGCAGTTCGAGTTGCTGTGGCTGCTGCTGTTCGATTACCGCTACGGGCTTTTCCTCAGCGCACCGTTGCTGGTGCTGGGCGCGCTGTATCCGCTGGCGTACTTCAAGCGGCGGGACCTGCTCCCGCCCCTGGAGTTGTGGGCCATGCTGGCCGTGGCGGCCGGGATGTGGCTGTTCTTCGGGGGTGTGAACTACACCCGTTTGCAGTTCAACACCGGCATCCGCTACCTCTCGGCGGTCTTCCCGTTCCTGTTCGTTCCGGCCGCCCTGTTGTTCGTGCGGATGCCACGGCCGGCGCAGTATCTCGTCGGCCTGGCGTGTGTGGCTGAAGCCTGGTGCCTGGCCATGCACCGCGACGTGGAACGCGGCCTCGGGCTGCTGGATCCGATTCTCAGTGTATTCGTGGGCGGCTTCAAGCTGCCGGCGCTCACCGTGCTCTCTCGGATGGGCGGGCAGTACAGCGAGCATTTCGCCAACGGGGTGTCGGCCCTGCCGTTATTCGCCTTGTCCGCCGCCGTCATCTACGGTCTTTGGTCCCCGCGGATCTGGCGCGCGCGATGACGCATTCCCCGGCGGCCAGAGTGCGGGTGGGAATCCATCCCTCCCTGGATCATTCGCTGCAAGAGATCCAGTATGTCTTCCGGACGCTGCTGCGCATCGCCGGGTTCCCCTGGGAGTTTACCTGGGCGGATGGCGGAGAGGTCGACATCTACTACGGCCCGGACGCGGATTCTGCGACAGCGGCCGTGCTGCGGATCGAGTCCTGCGGAGCGCGCTTCCTGGAGGCCGGGCAGACGGCGGACGGCCGCATCGCGGGGGACTGGAACGGGCTGGCAAACGGTGCGGGGAGCGGCGACCCGGTCTTCGCCGCGTACTGGCTGCTCACCGGGGCTGCCGAGAGCCGCTATCGCCGGGATCGCTGGGACAACCTGTACCTGGACGGAACCGTGTTCCTGCAGCGCGGCTTGCTCTCTCGTCCCCTGGTTTCGCTCTACGCCTCCGCCCTGCGGGACCGGCTGGCCCGGCAGGGACGGGCCCCGCGGCGGTTCCCCTGGGAATGCGGCGGCCGGTCCTGGGCGTTCGCCTTCTCGCACGACGTGGACTACCCGGAGATCATTCGCCCCATCGAGTGCCTGCGGCTGCTGCGCGAACGGGGCCGGAAAGCCTGGCCTTCGGTGGCAGGAGTGCTCCGCGGCGACAATCATTTCTGGAAATTCAACGAATGGGTCGATTTCGAACGCGAACTCAATGCCCGGCCGGCTTTCTACTTCATGGCCCGGCAGGGCTCGCTGGTCCAATACGCTGCGGGTACCCCGGACGCCTTTTACGACATCCGGTCGCCGCGGTTCCGCAAGCTGTTCCGCTACCTGGCCGACGAAGGCTGCGAGATCGGCCTGCACGCCAGCTATCACGCCTTTCGCGATGTCCGGCGTTTCCGGGACGAGAAGCGCCTGCTGGAGGAACAGGCGGAAACCGTGGTGAGCGGAAACCGCCACCACTACTGGCACCTCGATCCGGAAGCGCCGAACGACACCCTGGCACTGCACGAGCAGGCCGGTCTGGAATACGACAGTTCGCTGGGCTTCGAATTCTACCCGGGCTTCCGCCGCGGCGCCTGCCATCCCTTCCGCCCGTATCATCCCGGACGGCGGAGGGAGCTGGACCTGGTGGAAGTG
The DNA here is from genome assembly GCA_020852755.1 of Bryobacterales bacterium. Classification (GTDB taxonomy): domain Bacteria; phylum Acidobacteriota; class Terriglobia; order Bryobacterales; family Bryobacteraceae; genus JADZAF01. The sequence continues at coordinate 45,793 of JADZAF010000302.1, read as the reverse complement.
CCTCCGGCCTGGATGGACGATCATTTTCACCGGCGGCTGAGGCAAAACGGCGTCGCCTCACCCGAGGACCAGGCTCTCCGTCTCTTGAAAGCGGCGCGTGCCACTCATGGCGTCATCGTGGTGGATTACCACGCCCGGGGGATGAACGGCGACTTCTATCCGCAATACGGTCCCTGGCTTATGAGTTTCCTTCGCAAGCACATTGACGGAGAGGCCTGGTTCGCGACCCCCGGCGAGATCGCGGAAGCCGTCAGGAAACACGATGCCGTCCTCGAGGCCGCATCCAGGGATCTGACCCATGCCTGAAGCGATCGCCGCCGCCGCTACCGTGCAGGCGACCGCCTACGGCGAGGGGGATTATGCCGCCTGGGAGGCCTTCGTGGAGGCCCATCCGCGGAGCAATATCTACCACTCGCTGGCCTGGAAGGCGGTAACGGAAGAGGGGCTGGGCCACCGTGCGATCTATCTGAAGGCGGTCGACGGGGGAGGAAGCATCAGGGGCGTTCTGCCGCTGTTTCTGATCAAGGGCATCGCCGGGAGGCGGCTGGTTTCCGTGCCGATGCGGGACCGCGGCGGCCTTCTGACACTCGACCGGGCCTCCGCCCGCGCGCTGCTGGCGGAAGCCGTACGCCTGTCGCGGGAGCTGCGCTGCGCCTACCTGGAATTGCGCTCCCTGGACGAGTTCGATCCGGAACTGGCGTCCGAGTTCGGCCTGGCGGTGAGCCGGCACTGGGTCACGACGCGGGTGGATCTCTCGGCTGGAGTAGACCGGTTGTGGAAGGCACTGGACCGGGACGCGATCCGCTGGGCGATCAACAAGGCCACCCGCGGCGGAATGACCTTCGAGGACGACCAGAGCCAGGCTGGCATCGACCTGTTCTACGGCCTGTTCGTTCGGACCCGCACCGGCATGGGCATCCCGCCCTTTCCCAGGAACCTGTTCACGGCCATCTGGCAGCACTTGATTTCGAAGGGCAAGGCCAGGCTGTTCGTGGTCCGACAAAAGGGTATGCCCGTCCACGCCATGATCAATTTCCTTTCGGGGGATACCTTCATCCCGGCCTACGCGGCTCCCCAAAACGAGTGGCGCAAGTCGTATCCGAACGAGTTCATGTTCTGGCACACCATCCGCTGGGCCGCGGAGCAGGGCTTTCGCTACTACGATTTCGGCGCCGACTCTCCGCGCCAGGCGGGACTGCTGCAATTCAAACGAAAGTGGGGCGGAGTGCCGCATCCGGTCTCGTACGTCTTTCACTTGAACGGGCGGTCCCAGCCGCCCAACTTCGACAGCAGCAGCGGATCGTACGACCTGGTGCGAAAAGTGTGGCGGCGATTCCCTCTGCCGCTTTCCCGGGCCCTGGGAGCATGGGCGACCCGGCAGTTGAGTTAGCGCCGTGCGAATTCTCTTTCTGGGCAACAACTACAATCCGATCAGCACCGAGTGCCTCCAGGCGCTGCTCGAGACCCGAATCGGCCAGGTCATGGCAGGGGTCTGGGACCCGGCCGGAGAGGGTTTTCTGCGGACCGTGAAGAACGGCCTGCGGACACGGGGGCCGATTTTCGTTTTCCGCAAAGGTGTTCAGCTGCTCGGGGCAAAGGCCCACTGCCTGGTGCAGCCCCTTGGAATCCTGCCGAGCCGGGCGGCAACCCTGGAGGGATTGGCACGCCAGTGGAACATTCCGGTGCGCCGCTGCGGGACGCTGCGTTCGCCGGAGGAACTGCAACTGATTCGGAGGTTCGCTCCGGATCTCGTGGTTGTCGCCGCATTCAGCCGGATTCTGAAGCCCGAGCTGCTCCGCATCCCGGCTCTCGGCTGCATCAATATGCATCCTTCGCTGCTGCCCAAGTACCGCGGTCCCAATCCCTTCTATTGGGCCCTGGCTAACGGAGAGAGCGAGACGGGGGTAACTGTGCACTACGTCGACGAGGGAATCGACTCCGGCGATATCATCCTACAACGCAGCTTTCGGATCGAGCGGGATGACACGGAATATAGTCTGCGCGACAAATCAGCTCTGATCGGGGCCCGCCTCTTGGTTGAGGCGGTAGGTTTGATACGTGACGGTTTGGCTAGTCCCCAGCCGCAGAATCACGCGGAAGCCACTTATTTCTCCCACCCTCCCCGAGGAGCGTCCCTGCTATGAGCTTGTCGCAGTCTGACATGCCGGTCTATCTCAGCGAGGTCCTGGACGCCGCGCCGCGTCTGCTGAGCATGCTGGATCGCGAGCGCCACTCGCCCACCGCCGGCTGTTTCGACCGGGACCATTGGGGCTGGAAGTTCCGGGACTTCCCGATCACCATGCTGCAAATCGCCCATTATCCTCTGGCCCTGCTGTGGGCCCAGCGCGCGCCCGGCAATCCGTACTACCGGAACTCCCGGCTGCTGGAGTGGATTCTGGGCTCGGTTCGCTGGACGCTCAAGAGGCAGCACCGTAACGGGGCTTTCGAATCGGTGGCGCCCTTCGCGCGGGACCACGGAGTTACGCTGGCCATGGTCTACGGCTTGACGGAAACCGCCGGCACGCTGGGCCCGGCTTTGCCGCCTGAGTTGCGCGACACCATCGCCGATGCCGTTCACCGGGCCTGCGGCTTCGCCCTGCGGAGCGACGAAGACTACGCTTTCATCACCAACCACCAGGCGCTGTTCGCGCTGGCCTATTGGAACGCGGCCGAGTTCACCGGAGAGGCCCGCTACCGGCATCAGGCCGCGCGGGTGGTTGACCGGATTCTCGAACGGCAGTCGGCCGACGGGTGGTACCAGGAATACGGGGGCCCGGATCCAGGCTACGAATCGCTTGCTATTTCCTATCTTGCGCACTATTATCTGAAAAGAGGCGGCAGCGATCAGCTAGCGGAATCCTTACGCCGCAGCATCCGGTTTTTCGCTTACTGTGTCCATTGCGACGGTAGTGTCGGCGGACACTACGGAAGCCGGCACTCCTGCCTGTATTACCCCGATGGTTTTGAGCGCCTGGCCGGCCGAATTCCGGAAGCAGCCTCGATCGCCCGGTTCCTGCGCCGCCGGCTTCACGCGGGAAACGTCCTGACACCGCGCGCCTGCGACCCGGAAAACCTTCCGTCTTTGTGTTACAGCTACCTCCAGGCATGGAAGGCGGCGGCTCCCGAGAGCATCGAGGCGCCACCGATGCCGTGTGAGAGCCTGCAGGGAGTCAGAGCTTTTCCCGAGGCGGGCATCACAGTGTTCGGCGCACCTCGATACTACGCTCTGGTGAATGCGTCGAAAGGCGGTGTCTGCCGCATCTTCGACCGTGCTTCGAAAAAGATTGCGTATGAAGATTGCGGCTGGCGAATCCGTGCAGGTAAGAAAACATACACCTCGCAGGCGGTGGGGGCGGGACACCAGGTTCCGGATACAGCCGGGAACGAAGTGGTAAGCGGCGCTACTTTTTCGGAAGCTCTGGCAACATCGCTGACGCCCGCCCGGTTTCTCGTGCTTCGGCTGCTCAATCTGACGTTGTTCCGAAGCATGCGAGCGGCCAACGCCATACGCCGGCTCGTCATCGGCCGGCTGATCACGGCCAGGCGTCCCGGCCCGTTCCGCCTCGTGCGCCGCATTCGCTTTCTGCCGGACGAAGTGCGCCTCTCGGACCGGATCGAAAGGACCGGCCCGGCAACGGCCGAGGAAGTAGACCTTCCCCGGTCCTGGACCGCGATTCACATGGGATCCGCCAAGTACTTCCTCGCCTCGGAGCTGGAGACCACGCCGGAGCCGGCCGTGGCGGAACTGCGGGAGACGTTGAATCGCGAAGGCTCGGCGCAGCACGAATTCGCCGTGCGCTTCGGGGAACGCGGCGCCCGGCTGGCCGCCGGAGCCGCGGTCATGGAGGTGACCGCATCATGATCTACATCCTTCTGCCCGCCTACAACGAGGAGCAGGCCCTGGTTCCGCTGGTCGAGAAACTGCATCGGGTGATGAGTGAGATCAGCGCCTGGTATCGCATCGTCGTGGTGGATGACGGCAGCACCGACGATACGGCACGGATCCTGCGGAACCTTGGCGAACGACATCCCATCCACGTCATTTCACACAAGTACAACCGCGGCTTGGGCGAGACCATCCGGGACGGCATGGAGTACATCGCCGAGGTGGCTCTGCCCGAGGACGTGGTGATCCGCATGGACTGCGACGACACGCACGAGCCCAGGTACATCCCCGCCATGCTGGCCAAACTGAGCGAAGGCTACGAAGTAGTCACCACCTCGCGCTACGCTCCGGGCGGCGGCCAGATCGGCCTGGACTGGTACCGGCGCAGCGTCAGCAGGGCCGCCAACCTGCTCTTCAAGATGGCGTTTCCCGTGCCCGGTCTGTGGGAGTACACCTGCGGCTACCGGGCTTACCGGGCCGGACTGGTGCAGGATGCCCTGCGGATTTTCGGAAACAAGTTCATCGACCTGAAGGGCCTGGGATTCACCGGCACCCTGGAAAAGCTCATCAAGTTCCGCATGATGGGCGCACGCATCGGGGAAGTCCCTTTCGTGCTGCGCTACGACCAGAAGATGAGTTCCAGCAAGGTCGTCACCAGCATCACCACTCTGGGCTGCCTGATCCTCATCGTGAAGCACTGCCGCTACTGGGCGTCGGAGGGACGGCGCTGGAAGCAGCAGATCGAGGAACGCAAGCAGCGTTTGCGCGAACCGGCGCCCCCGGCGGGGAGCCCTGCCGAGACCGGAAATGCGGTCTGATTCGGAGCACGTCGCGGATACCGCGCCGCTGGAAGCGGTGCGCCGCTTCTGGGAAGAAAACCCGCTGTTCTCCGGCGTTTCCCGCTTCGCGCCCGGAACGCGCGAGTTCTTCCTGGACCACCAGGAGCTGGCTCTCCGGGAACACTCGGGCGGACTCGACTCTATTTTTGTGAAAGACATACGACCGGGTACCGGCGTGCTGGATGTGGGCTGCGGCATTGGCTTCTGGGTCCACCAGTTTTGCATGCGAGGCGCCGATGTGGCGGCCTGCGATCTCACCTCCCGGGCCGTGGAACTCACCCGCGAAAGGGTCCGGATGTTCAATCTGCAAGCCGTGATCTCGGAAGGCAACGCCGAGGCCCTGCCTTATGAAGCCGGCCGTTTCGATCACGTGAACTGCCAGGGCGTGATTCACCATACTCCCGGGACCGCGGCCTGCATCGCGGAGTTTCACCGCGTCCTGAGACCGGGCGGGACGCTCTGCTTTTCGGTCTATTACCGGCTGCTGGCGCTTCGCTCGCGCTCTTTGTTCCGTCTGGTGGCCGCGCTCGCGCGGGGTTGGGTCGTGCTGCCCGGCCGCGGCCGCGAGAACATGCTCCGGGCGGCGGACCCCGATGAACTCGTGCGCCAGTACGACGGCCTGGACAACCCGCTCGGAAGGGCGTTCACACGGGCTGAGGTGGAGAGCATGCTGGCGGGCCGGTTCCAGGTGCTGGAAGTGAAGCGCCACGGCTTTCCACGCTACGCGCTTCCTTTTTCCATGCCCGATTCCGTCCACCGCCTGGTGAGCCGGTGGTTCGGCCTGATGATTGTCTACCGCTGCCGGAGGATTTGAGTTTATGTGCGCCATCGCCGGATTGATCCGCCGCGACCGGAACGACACGGCCGACCGCCACGCCGTCCGGGCCATGATGTCGGCCATGCAGCATCGCGGGCCGGACGGCCAGGGCGTGCATTTCGACGGCCCGGTGGGCCTGGGGCACAACCGCCTGGCCATCATCGATCTGGAGGGCGGGGCGCAGCCCATGAGCAACGAGGACGGCTCCCTGTGGCTGGTTTTCAACGGCGAGATCTACAACTACCTGGAACTGCGGCGCGACCTGCTGCGCAACCACGAGTTCCGGACGCACAGCGACACCGAGGTCATCCTGCACCTGTACGAGGAGTTCGGCGAGCGCTGCCTGGAGAAGCTGAACGGTATGTTCAGCTTCGCCCTCTGGGATGCCCGCCGGCAGTTGCTGTTCGCCGCCCGCGACCACTTCGGCGTCAAACCCTTCTACTGGTGGCTGGACGAGCGTTCCTTCGCCTTCGCCAGCGAGCCGAAAGCCCTGATCGCTTCCGGACTCGTGGAGCCGGATCTCGACCCGGCCGCTTTCGAAGAATACCTTACCTTCCAGTTCTGCCTGGCGGAACGGACTCTGTTCCGGAACGTCTTCAAGCTGGAGCCCGGCCAGTTCCTTACCTTCCGGCCATTTCGCGACGCGAGCCCCTCGGTCTTCCGCTACTGGGGTTTCAGCTACGACATCGACGATTACCACACCGAAGAGTACTTCCGGGAGCAACTGCTGGTTCTGTTGCAGGATTCCGTCCGCCTGCAGCTTCGCAGCGACGTTCCCGTCGGGGCCCACCTTTCCGGCGGTGTCGACAGCTCCACGGTGGTCTGCCTGGCGGCTCCGGTCTACGGCGGCGCTTTCCACACCTTCACCGGCGCTTTTCGCGAAGGGCCGCAATTCGACGAGACCCGTTACGCGCGGGCCGTGGCGGAACATGTCGGTTCGGCTCATCACGAGGTGTGGCCCACCGCGGACGATTTCAGGGAAGTGCTTCCGCGGCTGATGTACATGATGGACGAGCCAGCGGCCGGACCGGGCCTTTTCCCGCAATACTGCGTCTCCCGCCTGGCCCGCGAGCACGTGAAGGTGGTCCTGGGCGGCCAGGGCGGGGACGAGATCTTCGGGGGCTACGCGCGGTACCTCATCGCCTACCTGGAGCTGTGCCTGAAGGGAGCCATTTACGGTTCCCAGGAGCCGGGCAAGTACGTTGTGACCTGGGACAGCATCCTGCCCAATCTGCCCCTGCTGCGGCAATACACGCCGCTGCTCCAGCACTTCTGGCGGGAGGGCCTGTTCGAGGATCCCGACCGCCGCTACTACCGCCTGGTCAGCCGGGTGGATGATTTCGCTTCCCTGGTAAGCGAGGAACACTGGAGCGAGGATAGCGGGGCCCGCACGTTCGCCTCCTTCCAGCAGGTGTTCAACAACCCGGCCACGAAGAGCCATTTCAACCGCATCACCAACTTCGATCTGCAAACGCTGCTGCCCGCCCTGTTACACGTGGAGGACCGGACCAGTATGTCGGTTTCCCTGGAATCGCGGGTGCCCCTGCTGGATCACCGCATCGCCGACCTGGTGACACGCATGCCGCCGACCATCCGCTTCAAGGGCGGCGACACCAAGCGCGTGTTCCGGGAGGCCGTGCGGCAGCTGCTGCCCGAGGCCGTGTTCAGCCGGCGCGACAAGATGGGTTTTCCGGTCCCCCTGACGGAATGGATGCGAGGGCCGCTGCGGGACTTCGTCGGTGACATCCTGCTGAGCCGGCGTTCCCGCCAGCGCGGTGTGTTCCGTCCGGGAGCGGTGGAGAAGTTGATCGAGAAAGAGAAGAGTTTCGGCCGGCAGCTCTGGGGTGTGCTCTGCCTGGAACTCTGGTTCCGCGCGTTTCAGGACCGCGAAATGTGCCCCCGGCCGGTGGAGCGGGCGATGGCGGTCGCGGGGGGAGATGGGCCGGCGGGTGTTTGACAAAACCTACCTGCTGCTCGGACTCCTGGCGCTGGCGGTTTACCTGACCGGCTTCGGGTGGGGTGTGCCGGATGGCAACTCTCCGGATCGGGCGCACTCCTGGGGCGTGGATGCCACGGTGCCGCTGGGCCCCCTGGCCGAGATGCACAACATCATTCACCCCAAGCCGGACCGCAACCTCGGCTATCCGCTGATGCACTCCTTCATGGTCAGCGCCGCCTATGCTCCCTACCTGGGATACCTGTGGCTGACCGGCGGGTTCCGCAACCCGGGCGCGGCATATCCTTACGGCTTCGCCGATCCCGCGCCGGCGCTGCGGAACCTGACCCTGATCGCTCAGTTCCTCTCGGTGGTTCTGGCTGCCGGGGTAGTGTTGGCCGCCTATGACGCGGGCCGTAGCTTGTGGGACCGTGCCACCGGGATCTGGGCCGCTCTGCTGGTGATGACGGCGTTTCCGATGTTTTACTACTCGCGAACGGGGAATCCCGATGTCCCGGTGCTGTGCTTCACCGGCCTGGCGCTGGCGGCCTTCGCCCGCGTTCAAGCTTACGGGATCAGCGCCGGCCGCGCCGTCGCCATGGGGATCTTCGCGGGCTTCGCGGTCGGCACCAAAGAGCCCTCCGCGGCTTCCTTTCTGTTGCTGCCTTTGGGGCTGATCGTGCTCGGCCGGAAAGGACCCAGGACGGGCAGGACCGGTCTGTACACCGCCCTGGGGCTGGCCGCCGCGGCCGCCCTGCTGGCGTTCGGATTCGGCAGCGGCCTGTTCGTGGACAGCGAACGCTACTTCGCGCACCTGGAGTTCATGCGGGAACGGAGCCGGGCCGTGGCTCAGGGCGGGGCGATCATGATCGCTCCTCACCCATTTACGTGGAGCGGGAATATCGATCTGGCGAAGGACGTGATAGCCGCCACCACTGCCATCATGACCCTGCCGGGCCTCCTGCTGGCCGCCGGGGGCCTCGCCTGGGTCGCGTGGCGCGAGCGTTCGCGTCTTCTGTTCACCCTCCCCGCCCTGAGCTACCTGGCCGTACTCTGTCTCACGGTTCGGGTGGTGCAGTTGCGCTACCTGCTGCCCGTGTCCTTCACCCTGGCTTTCTTCGCCGCCCGCTCGGTAACGGCCGGATGGGGGGCGCGGATGAGGCTCTACAGGGCTGTTCCCGTCCTGGGTTGTCTCGTCCTGGCGGCCGCTTTCCTCAAGGGCGCCGATCTGACCTACTCCATGATTCACGACTCGCGGTACTCCGCGGGGGCCTGGCTTGAGAAGCGCACCGAGCCGGGAGACCGCGTGGAGACCTTCGGACCGCAGCCCAACCTTCCGCCGCTGAAGCAAGGGGTTGTTTCCGCGCAGGCGATCCCGTTTTTCGGCGCCATGAAGCGCCCGCGGGTGGACGCAGCCGCAGTGAGCGAGATCAGCCGCGCCTGGGAAGTCAACCCCCCGAAGTTCATCGTCATCATGCCGGACTATACGAGCCGTAAGGGCGAGCCGTACAGCCGGTCGTGCCCGCCCGCGATTTACCGGAGCCTGAATGACGGCTCGCTCGGATATACCCAGGTCGCGGCTTTTGAATCGCCCCGGCTCTTTCCGTGGCTTTCCCGTCCGGACCTCGACTACCCGACAGTGAACCCTCCCATCCGGATCTACGCTCGCGCCAGGTACGCGTCTCGCCAGACGGCTGCAGGACCTTCCGCCCGATGAAATCCCTGCCCGCATGGTTTTTCCCGGCAGCCCGCACCGGGTTCGCGGCGGCGCTGGTCTACTACCTGGCCAGTTCAGGCCTTATCCGCTGGTCGGCGCTGCGCGGCATGGCCGGCGCCTGGCCGTGGATCGCGGCGGCCCTGCTGGCGCTTGCCGCGGACGTACTGGTGACGGCCGGGAGGCTGAGTTTCCTGCTGACGCCCCGCGGGTTCCACCTGCCCCTGGCGGCATCGGTGCGGCTGGCGCTGATGGCCACCTTCTTCAATTTCTGCCTGCCCGGCGGCGCGGGAGGCGATGCCGTCCGGATGTACTATGCCTGTGCGGGCAATCCGGGGCGCCGGGTGGAGCTGGGAACCATTCTGGTGGTGGACCGGCTCATCGGGATGCTCGGCCTGCTCATTGTGCCGCTGGCCGTGGCGCCCTGGTTCCTCCCGACCATACAGAACCGGCCGGCGCTGCGCATTTTGCTGGCCGCCGCCCTGGGAGGCACGCTCGCGACGCTGGCCGGGCTCCTGGTGGCCTGGAGCGGCCTGATGCGCAGCGCGGCCGCGACATGGGTCTTTCAGAAATCGGCTGTGGGACACTACGCCGGCATCGTTCTGGAAACCGTCCGCAGCTACCGCCGCCATCGCAGCCGCATGCTGGGTGCTCTGGCCCTGGCGGTGGTCGCCCACCTCCTGGCATTTGCGGCTTTGCTGTTGATCTCCAGGGCCGCCGATGCCCGGGCGTTCGGATGGGAGGTGGCCATGGTGATTCCCTTCGGTTTCCTGGCCAACATGCTTCCTCTCACTCCGGGAGGTCTGGGCGTTGGAGAAGCGGCCATGGACTCCCTGTTCCGGTTGGTGGGCAGGACCGGCGGGGCGGAGGCGCTGCTGGGATGGCGGCTGCTGATGTTTCTTCTCGGTCTGGCCGGCCTGGTTTTCTATGTGCGCGGGAGGCAGCGGTTCGTCCATCAAGCCGAATCCGGCCTTTCCGCAGACTGGGCAACCGTCAAGTCGTGAACCTGATCGTCGAAAGCGGGTCCTGGAAGGGTTCCAGCCTGGCCGCGCGCCTGCCGCGCGGACGCCGCGACCGGGCAGCTATTCTGCTGTTCCTGCTCGGCCTGCTGCTCTATCTTCCGGGGATCTGGTGGGGAACGCCGCTGGCCACGGCGCCGGACCGCTTCAAGCCGTGGGGCAGCGACGAACTGGCCCCGCTGGGACCGATCGCCGAGCTGTATAACACGTTTGTCGGCCGCCAGGCGCCCTACAACCCGCAGTACCCGCTGCTGGGATACGTGTTTCAGGCCGCGGCGATGGCTCCCTACCTGCTGTGGCTGCTCATCAGCGGCCAATTCACGCCCGGGCCGGCGGTTTTCCCGTACGGCTTCCAGGATCCTGCCAGCGCCCTGGCCATCCTGACCATCCTCGCCAGGCTGGTGAATATCGGTATGGGCGCCGCCGTTCCGGTGATCGCCTTCTTTACCGCCCGCCTGCTATGGGGCCGGAAAGCGGGGCTGGCGGCCGGCGCTCTGGTCCTGTTGAGCTACCCGATGTTCTACTACTCGCGGACCAGCAACGTCGACATGGGCGCCCTGTTCTGGACTGCCCTGGGGATCGCCGTGTTCGCCGCCTGCCTGCTCAAAGGACTGAACGGGCGAAGGGCTGTCTGCCTCGCTTGTACGGCCGCATTTGCGGCGGCCACCAAAGACGCCAGCTACGCGGCATTCGCGGGGATGGCGCTGGCGCTCGTGGCGCGTGAAGCGCGCGTCCGCGGCCCGCGCTTCTGGAAGCACGCCGCGGCCGGAGCCGGAGCGTTTCTGGCGCTGTATGCCGTTGCCAGCGGCGCCGTTTTCAACTGGGAGAGGTACTTCGCCCACGTATGGTTCGTGACTCACGGCTCGCCTACCGGCATGTACTTCACCACTCCGGCCAGCCTGCCCGGTTATGTCTCGCTGATCGGCAGCACCGCCGTGCATCTGGGCGATGCCCTTGGCCTGCCCGGAGTTCTGCTGGCACTGGCGGGAATCGCGGCGGCCCTCCGGCAGGACCGCGGCTCGCTCTGGCTGCTGGCGCCGGTCGCGATGCTGTGGCTGGGCGTGATCTTCCCGGTCCGCTTCGTCCTGTTCCGCTTCGTCATCGTGATCGCCTACCTGCTGGCCCTGCTCGCGTCTTTCGGCTGGGCCAGCCTGGCAGCCTCGCGTTTCCGATTGAGCTCTCTCGCCGCGGGCGTGTTCCTGGCGCTGTCTTTGGGCTGGTCGGCGGTGCAAGCTGCGGATCTCACTTACCAGATGGTCCGCGACTCGCGGTATGCCGCGGCGCGCTGGTTCCGCCTGAACGCCCGCGCCGGCGACCGCGTGGGCTACTACGGCGATCCGATGAAGCTGCCACGCTTCGAGGCCGGTATCGTAACGCTTCCCATGCCGGGCCAGACCGTGAGGCTGCCCTTTCCGGTGGATGAGCGGGCGCGGCCGGAATTCGTGGTGGTCGCGCCCGTTCAACCCCATGAGAAGGACTGTGAATCCACCATGCCGGAAGAGATCTGCCGGGCGCTGATGGACGGCAGCATGGGGTACCGGCGGGTGGCGGCATTTCGGACTCAAGCTCTGTCCGAGAGGCGGGTCGTCTCGTTCGTCAACCCTGCTATTCAGGTATTCGCCCGCAAGGACTGTTGGCCCCGGGTGCCGGCGCGCCCCGGCTGCCAGGCCGCTGCCGAGTGAGCCCAAGGGGGCAGGGACCCGAAGATTCAGTGGAGAGGAGATTCTGATGGGGATCAAAGTCGGTGTCGCCGGCTGCGGTAACTGGGGCAGGAATCTGGTCCGGAACTTCAGTCAGCTGGGGGCCCTGGGCGCCATCTGCGACGAAAGTCCAGCGGTGTTGAAGAAGCAGGCTGCCGCGCTGTCCGGGGTCCGAACCTTCACCTCGTTCGAGCGCCTGCTCGAATCGGACGAGCCGGCCGTGGTCATCGCCACACCGGCCGCGATGCATTACACCCAGGCCAAAGAGGCCCTGCTGGCGGGCAAGCACGTTTTCGTGGAGAAGCCCCTGGCTCTGCGATATTACCAGGGCCTGGAACTCGTCGAGCTGGCCGAATCCCGCAAGCGCATCCTGATGGTCGGCCACATTCTGGAGTACCATCCCGCGGTCGCCCTGCTGCGCAGGCTGGCCTGCGCGGGCGAACTGGGCAAGCTCTGGTACATCTACTCCAACCGGCTGAACCTGGGAAAGGTGCGGCAGGCCGAGAACGCACTGTGGAGCTTCGCTCCCCACGATATTGCGGTTATCACCAGCCTGGTGGGGAGCGAGCCTTCGCTGGTAGCTTCCCTCGGGGGGACCTATCTGCAAGGCGGCATCGAAGATGTCACCATGACCAACCTCGTTTACGAAGGTCCGGTGAGAGCCCATATCTTCGTCAGCTGGCTGCATCCCTACAAGGAGCAGAAGCTGGTGGTCGTGGGCGATCGCAAGATGGCGGTCTTCGACGATACCGCCCGCGACGGCAAGCTGAAGATCTACGACAAGGGGATTGAATGGAACGCCGGTCTGCCGGTTCCCAGGCAGACCGCCGAGAGCGTGCTCTTCTTCGAACCCACCGAGCCGCTCGAGATCGAGTGTGCGCATTTTCTCTCTTCCGTCCGCGAAGGGACCCAGCCGCTCACCGACGGCCGCAGCGCGCTGCGCGTATTACGAGTGCTGGAGGCCAGTCAGATGTCGCTGAGAAACGGCGGGGCGCCGGTGCCTCTCCAGGACGTTGCGACACGGGTGGCGGCGGCATGAGCGATTTCTTTGTGCACGAATCCAGTTACGTGGACCAGGGTGCGGAGATCGGTCCGGGCACCAAAATCTGGCACTTCAGCCACATCATGCCGCATGCCCGCGTCGGGAAGAACTGCAACATCGGGCAGAACGTCCTCGTTTCCAGCGGCGTCACGGTGGGCGACAACGTGAAAATCCAGAACAACGTCTCGCTCTACACCGGCGTTGTGATCGAGGATGACGTCTTCCTGGGCCCCTCCATGGTCTTCACCAACGTGATCAACCCCCGCAGTCACGTGCCGCGGAAAGACGCGTACCGCGTCACCCTCGTCCGGCGAGGCGCTTCCATCGGCGCTAACGCAACGGTGGTGTGCGGCGCGACCCTGGGCCGCTACTGCTTTGTCGGCGCCGGATCCGTAGTTACGCACGACGTGCCTGACTACGCGCTGGTCTTCGGCAATCCCGCCCGTGTCCGCGGCTGGATGTGCCACTGCGGAGTGAAGCTCGAGTTCACCGGCGACCGTGCCGAGACAGTTTGCCCTGCGTGCGCAAGCCTGTACGGCAGGCAGGGGACGGGAATCGTACCGCTGAAGGAGCATTTTCCCTTGGGTAAGACAGCCGCAATGGGCGCCTGAGCGCCCGCCGCTTTTGGACATCACATGCAGATACCTCTCGGCGACCTTGTAACCGAATACCGTTCGATCCAATCCGAGATAGACGCGGCGATCCGCCGGGTTCTCGAGTCGGGACAGTTCATTCTGGGTCCCAACGTCCGCGCTCTGGAACAGGAGGTGGCCTCCTACCTCGGCGTTCCTCACGCTGTGGGCGTGGGATCCGGGACCGACGCCCTTGTGCTGGCGCTGCGCGCACTTGGCATCGGGCCGGGCGACGAGGTGATTGTTCCCGCATACACCTTCTTCGCCACCGCCGAGGCGGTCATGCTGGCCGGAGCCAGGCCGGTCTTCGTGGACGTTGAACCGGATAGCTACTGTCTGGATACCCGCCAGATTTCCTTCCGGCTCACCTCACGCACCAGAGCCATCATTCCGGTGCACTTGTTCGGCCACCCGGCCGCCATGGACCGGATCACGAAGATCGCCGGGGCCAGCGGCTTGAAAATCATCGAGGACAACGCCCAGGCTTTTGGGGCGGAATACAAGGGGCGCAAAACCGGATCATTGGGTGACGCCGGCTGTCTGAGCTTCTTTCCAAGCAAGAACCTCGCCGGCTACGGCGACGGCGGCATGGTGGTCTGCCACGAGGCCGGGGTTGCGGAACGGGTACGAATGCTGCGCACCCACGGCTGGCGCAAGAAATACCTGCCGGAGATGACCGGCTACAACAGCCGCCTCGATGAGTTGCAGGCTGCGGTCCTGCGGGTCAAGCTGCGCCACGTGGACCGCTGGAACCAGCGGCGGGCTGAACTGGCCCGGCGCTATGAGGGGCTGGCAGCATCCGGGTTCGGGCTTCCGCCCCAGACGCGCGGCGTGCGGCACGTCTACCACCTGTACGTGATCCGCACCGCCCAGCGGGAATCCGTCCAGGCGCGCCTGAGCGAGCAGGGCATCGCCTCCGCGGTCTACTACCCCAGGGCGCTGCACCTGCTGGATCCCTTCCGCTCCCTGGGCTACCGGGAGGGCGACTTTCCGGTGGCGGAGGCCGCCAGCCGCGAGACCCTGGCGATCCCGCTCCATCCCCACATGACGGAAGAACAGGTGGACCGGGTGCTGTCCGCGCTGGCCGAGCCGGTAGCCGCCCGGGCCGCAACATGCTGATCGCGAACATCGTGGGCGCCCGCCCGCAGTTCGTCAAGTGCGCCGTGGTGGTGAAGGCGCTGGAAGAGCGCGGGCAGGAAGCACTGCTCGTCCACACCGGGCAGCACTACGACCGCGCCATGTCGGACGTCTTCTTCGAGCAGCTGGAAATGCGGGCGCCGGACGCCAACCTGGGCGTGGGCTCCGGGCCGGCGGGGGCGCAGATCGCGCGCATGCTGACGGGCCTCGAGGAACTGCTCTTGGACCGCAGGCCGGACTGGGTGGTCGTTTACGGCGATACGAATACGACTCTTGCCGGCGCGCTGGCGGCCTGCAAGACGGGGATGCGGCTGGCGCACGTGGAGGCCGGCCTGCGCTCTTTCAACCGCTCCATGCCGGAGGAACACAACCGTGTCCTCACCGACCACTGCTCGGACCTGCTGCTCTGCCCGACCCCCGGCGCGGCCGCCAACCTCGACCGGGAAGGCATCACGCGCGGCGTGCACCTGGTCGGCGACACCATGTGCGACGCCGTCCATCGGTTCGCCAGCGTGGCGCGCCGGCGCAGCGCGGTGCTCGAGTCGCTCGGATTGCGGCCCGGCCGTTACCTGCTGGCGACCGTACACCGGGCCGGCAACACGGACCACGTGGAGAATCTGCGCAGTCTTCTGGATGCCTTCGGGTCGCTCGAAGAGACCGTCGTTCTGCCCCTGCACCCGCGCACCGGGCACGTTCTGCAATCGAATGGCATGGGTGCATCCGCCCTGCGCATTGCGCCCAACGTCCGGCTGGTTCCGCCGGCCGGATACCTGGACATGCTGGCCCTCGAAGAAAACGCCCGGCTGATTCTGACCGATTCCGGCGGCGTACAGAAGGAAGCGTACCTGCTGGGCGTCCCCTGCGTCACCCTGCGCGAGGAGACGGAGTGGGTCGAAACCGTCCGGGAGGGCTGGAATGTCCTCGCGGGCTCCGACCCGCGGCGCATACGGGATGCCGTGGCCCGGAGGGACTGGCCGTCCGCCCGGGCCGACCTGTTTGGAGACGGGCAGGCTTCGTCTCGGATTGCCGCCCTGCTGACGGGCGAAACGCCAACTTCATTCCCACACCAGGAAGCGCACATCACACAATGTTGATCTTCGACAGCAAACCGGAAGCACCTCCGCCTGCACCCGGGCGAAATCGGGTTTCACCCGCCGGCCAGTACCGCCCCAACCGCACACCCCGGCCTCGGACGGAGGGACAGCCGCAGGAGCGGCGCCTGCACCGCCGCTACGGCACGCGCCTGCCGTTGCTCTTCCGCGTAGTACATCGCAAGCAGGTGGTGCAGTGCGGCTCCGGCATTACCGCCAACATCAGCAGCGGCGGCCTGTGGTTTCGCCCCGATTCGGCCCTCTCCACCGGCCTCGCACTCGAAATTCTCATCGAATGGCCGGTGACGCCGCACCACGGAACCCCCGTGCATCTCAACGTGCAGGGACGGGTGGTTCGGGCCGAGCCGCGCGGGGTGGCGGTCCGGATCGAACGCTATTCCTTTGAGCCGGCGCCGGTGGGTGGCGCCGGCCGCTGAGACCCGAGGCAGAAGGAGCTATGGCAACCTCCGAAATTCGTCCTCAGTGCTGGGCCACGGTAGACGTCGTGGTGCCTGTGTTGAACGAAGCTCACGTCCTCGAGAAGAGCATCAACCGCCTGCGCCTGTTTCTGGAAACCCGCTTGCGCTACCGCTGGAACATCGTGATCGTCGACAACGGTTCCACGGACGGCACCCGGGAGGTGGCCCGGAAACTGTCTGAGGAGTTTCCGCAGATCCGCTTCCTGCACCTGCTGCAGCGTGGCCGCGGGCGGGCGCTGCGCAGCGCCTGGCTGCAGAGTTCCGCGGACATCGTCTGCTACATGGACGTGGACCTTTCCACCGGCCTGGAGCACCTTCCGGAGTTGCTGGACGCGATCGCCGTGGAGGGATTCGACGTCTCCACCGGTTCGCGCCTGCTCCGCGACTCGCGCACCCGCCGCTCGTTCAGGCGCGAGTTTATCTCCCGCGTGTACAACCTGATGGTGAAGATGATCCTGTTCACGCGCTTCAGCGACGCCCAGTGCGGCTTCAAGGCCGTGAGCCGCGAAGTGGTGGAAAGGATCGTACCTCAGATCGAAGACCAGTCCTGGTTCTTCGACACGGAACTGCTGGTGCTGGCCGAGAAGCAGGGCTATCGGATCAAGGACATCCCGGTGCTCTGGATCGAAGACGATGACAGCCGCGTGAAGATCGTGCGCACAGCCTGGGACGACGTCAAGGGAGTCTTCCGCCTGGCCGGCCACCTGTGGCTGCGGCGCCTGGCCCATCCCGCCATCGCCGCGCTCAAGAAGCGCTGAAGGCCAGGATGCCGCGTTCCAAAGCACTCTTCGTTACCGGCGGCGGCGGCTACGTGGGCCGCCGCTTTCTGGCAGCCATACCAGAAGGATGCTTCCAGTCCGTGGTGGCGCTGCTGCGTCCCCGGAGCCATCCCCCGGCGGTGGGTCCGCACGTCCGGCTCATCTACGGAGACTTGTTGGACCCCCCCACCTACGGCTATGAACTGGCCGAGTGCGAGACGGTGGTGCACCTGGCCGCCGCCACCGGCAAGAAGCCCCCGGCCGTCTTCTTTCGGGACAACGTAGAGGCCACCCGGCGGCTGCTGGAAATGTCCGTTGCGGCGGGCGTCCGCAATTTCCTGCATATCAGTTCCATCGCGGTCGGCTTCAGCGGAGAGGTCTCCTACCCCTACGGAGAATCCAAGCGGGAGGCCGAATCGCTGGTGGCTATCTCCGGCCTTCACTATCTCATCCTCCGTCCCACCATGATCATCGGCGAGAAGGCCCCGGTTCTGGAAAGCCTTGCGAAACTGGCCGGCGCGCCCCTGACGCCGGTTTTCGGGGACGGCAAGGTCAAGGTGCAGCCTCTCTTCGTCGACGACCTGCTGGACTGCATGTTCAGCGTCCTCTCCGACGGCTACTTCCCCAACGAAGCTCTGGACCTCGGAGGGCCCCAGGTGCTGAGCATGGATGAGTTGCTGGAACACATCCGGTTGGCTCGCCGTCAGGGGAAAGCCCGCCTCGTTCATGTCCCGGTGAAACTGGTGCTGCCCCTGATCGCTCTTCTGGAGAAGGCGTTTCTCCGCCTGATGCCGTTCACTTCCGGCCAGCTGGCGTCCTTCATCAACGCCAGCATCGCCGCTCCCAGCACCTTTCTCGCCAGCCGCCAGCCGGGCATGAAGACCGTGGATCAGGTGCTGGCGACTTTGACCTCATGAGCGACAATTCATCCCCGCTCGAGCGGGAGTGCGCCGTCTATGCCCGCTATCTGGCCGGGCAGGCGCCCAGCCCCTACGTGCTCCGGAAGTACCTGCAGTATCACGCCAGTCCGGACCGCGCGGCCGTGCAGCCCCGGGATTCCTTCGACGAGAGGCTGCTGCGCCTCGCGGCCCGCGGCCCCGGCTGGGCGCGCCTTGCCGACGCTTATGCCTGCCGCTTCGCGCGGCGTTCGGCGCTGCGCGCGAAGTTAGTGCTGCTGCTGGGGCTGCTGGAATGTTCGGCGCCGTCATTCGCGCTTCTGGACGCGCCCGATCCGGGCGGCAGGCCGCCGGTCCTGGCCCGCCTTTCCCTCCAACTGGCTCGATTCGTCCTGGCCAGCGTGGCCGGCATCCTCCTTTTCACTCCCCTGCGAGCGCTGCACGGAGTGGGAGCCTGGCGTCCCGGAACACGACCGAAATGGAAAGAATCCTTGTAGTCGGGTCCGGCGCCAGCGCGGTGCATTTCTGCCTCGGCGTGCTGCGCAAAGGCTATGAGGTGGTCATGCTCGACGTGGGCCATGCCCGCTCCGAGCCGGTCTTGCCCGGCCGGGATCTCAACGCGCTCAAATCGGAGCTTCCGGATCCGGCTGGGTACCTGCTGGGATCCAACTACGAAGCCCTGATCCTGCCGGGCAACCACGGCGAGTACTATGGCTTTCCTCCCAGCAAGAGCTATATCTTCGCCAAACCGGCCGGCTTCCGCTATACGGCCCGTGGTTTCTCGCCGCTGGTTTCCTTTGCCGCCGGCGGGCTGGCCGAGGCCTGGACGGGCGGATCCTATCCGTTCAACGAGACCGATCTGGCCGCTTTTCCGTTCTCGTATTCGGACCTCGAGCCTTATTACGCGGAGGTGGCTCGCCGCATCGGGATTACAGGCGAGGAGGACGATCTCAGCGGCTTCTTCCCGCTGCACGGCGGCCTCGGCGAGCCGCTGCGGCTGGACGAGCATTCCGCGCTTCTGCTGGCCGCGTACCAGCGCCGCAGGCGCTATCTGAACGAGCGGTTGAACTGCTTTGTCGGGCGGGCGCGCATCGCCGTGCTTTCCGCCGAACGCAACGGCCGCAAGCCGTGCAACTACCTGGGCCGCTGCCTGTGGGGCTGCCCGTCGGACGCGCTTTACACCCCCGCGGTGACGCTGCGTGAATGCCGCGCCTATCCGAACTTCACCTACCACGGCGGAACCTACGTGACCCACTTCCGCTACAGCGCCGGGGGGCGCATCACCGCCGTAGTGGGGTCCGATGTGGCCTCCGGCGCTGCCCGGGAGTTCCGGGCAGGCAAGGTGGTTCTCGCGGCAGGAACGCTTTGCTCCTCCGCCATCTTCCTGAACTCGGTCTACCGGGACAGCGGCGAAGTCCTCACCCTGCGGGGCCTGATGGACAACCGCCAGGTGCTCATGCCGTTCCTGAACCTGAGCTTGCTCGGCAAGCCGTACAATCCTAACAGCTATCAGTACCATCAACTGGCCATCGGGGTGCGGACCGATCCGCCGGAAAACTACATCCACGGGCTGGTGACCACGCTCAAGACCGCGCTGGTCCATCCGGTGGTGCAGAGCCTCCCCTTCGACCTGGGCACCGCGGTTTCCTTCTTCCGCAACCTCCGCGCCGCGCTGGGTCTGGTCAACATCAATTTTCCGGACCGGGCCCGGCCGGAGAATTACCTGACGCTGGAATTCGATTCGCCCTCGCATGAGCCGCGCTTGGCCATCCACTACGAGCCCGAACGGGGGGAGCCCGAGCGGCTCCGCGAAGGCATGCGCCTGTTCCGCCGCATCCTCTGGAAGATGGGCTGCTTCGCGCCCTCTCCCATGGCCCACGTGCGGCCCATGGGCGCCAGCGTTCATTACGCGGGCGCTCTTCCGATGCGTCCGTCGCCGCAGCCCCTGGCCTGTTCCCCGCTGGGACAGAGCTACGATTTCCCCAATCTCTATTTTGTGGATGGGACCGGTTTTCCGTTCCTGCCCGCCAAGAACCTGACCCTGACCTTAATGGCCAACGCCGCGCGCGTGGCCGACTGCGCCTTCTGAGATGAAATCCGAACTTCGAAACGTGCCTGCAACCACGCCTCTCGTCTTCCGCCGGGGGCCGTCAACCAAGACCGTCAGCGTCGTAATTCCCGCCTACAACGAAGAACTCGGCGTCGGCCACGTGGTGGAGGAACTTCGCAGCCTGTTGGACCGGCATGGCTTCGAGTCCGAGATCGTGGTGGTCGACGACGGGTCGCGCGACAACACGGCGGAACTGGCCGCGCAGGCGGGCGCGCGCGTGCTGCGGCACCGCAGCAACCGGGGCTACGGCGCTTCACTGAAAACCGGCATCGCGGCCGCGCTGCATGACACCATCCTGATCACCGATGCGGACGGCACCTACCCGGCTTCCTATATCCCCGAACTGCTGGCCGAACTGGAGCATGCCGACATGGTGGTGGGGGCCCGCACGGGCGCCAACGTGCGCATCCCGCTGGTGCGCCGTCCCGCCAAATGGGCGCTCAACTCGCTGGCCAATTATCTGGCCGGTTACCGGATCCCCGATCTGAATAGCGGTATGCGTGCCTTCCGCCGCAACATGGTCATGCAGTACTTCTCGATCCTGCCGAACTACTTCAGCTTCACCACCACCATCACCCTGGCCATGCACTGCGACCGCTACGCCGTCTCCTACCTGCCCATCGATTACCGCGCCCGCAAGGGCAAGTCCAAGATCGTCCCTTGGGACGCCGGCAGCTTTCTGGTGCTGATCCTGCGTACGGCCATGCTGTTCCGCCCGCTGCGCATCTTCATCCCCGTGATGCTGCTGTGCCTGCTGTACGGCACGGTGAAGATGATCGTGGATCTGACCCATCAGCCCAACATCTCGGCTTCGGCTTTGCTGGCCTTCATGAGCGCCCTGCTGGTGCTGCTGATCGGCATGCTGGGCGATGCGCTGGCCACGCGGCTGGGCCGCTACAACCAAAGCGCCGTCGAGAACGGGCAGCAGGCCGAGGTGTACCGCGCGGTGGGAGCTGGAAGGGGCGACTGATGGCGCTCGATCCCCTGCGAATCTACCTGCTGGCCGGCCTGCTGTTTCACAAAGCCGTTTGGGAGTTCATGAAGCAGCGCCCGGGCAAGCGGGAGCCCCAGCCCTTCGCCCGGCGGGTAGTGAAAGCCGTGAAAATCTCTATCCTGGCGGGAATCCTCGCGCAGTGCCTGGCGCCTGACGTGCTGCCCCTCAGTCCCGAACCCGGAATGCTGCGCGCGGCCGGAATATTCCTGTACACCGTCGGCCTCGCCGTGGCGGTGTTGGGGCGGGTGCAGCTGGGACGCAACTGGTCCGACATCGAAAACGCCGGCGTGCTGCCCGGGCAAAGGGTGGTCAGCCGGGGGGTGTACCGCTATGTCCGGCACCCCATCTACGCGGGCGATCTTGGCCTGCTGATCGGCCTGGAACTGGCGCTCAATTCGTGGCTCGTGTTCGCTGCCCTGGCGCTGGTCCCCATCGTGTTCCGCCAGGCCGCGCGCGAGGAAAGCCTGCTCTCCGGCCGCCTCACCGGCTATGACCAGTACTGCCGCCGCACCAAGCGCTTCATTCCGTTTGTGGTTTAGTCCGCGGCGGGCCGTTAGCCGCGACTGGCGGCCGGCGATTCTCGCTCCTCATAGCAGCGGATCTGCCGCCGGGTGAACTCGTACATCGAATCCCCGCCGGCGCCCGTCAAGGCCTGCTTGTACCAGGCAGCCGTCCACTCCACCGCCTCGCTCAGATTCAACCGGGGGCGCCAGCCCAGCATCTCGCGAGCTTTACCCGAATCCAGCATCAGGTAGCTCTCCTCATGGCGCGCGCCGGGCTCCCGGGCATCCAGCCAGGCGGCGTTTTGGCCCCAGTGGCGCACGATCAGGTCCGCCAGGGCCGAGACCGGCGCCGCGCCGCTCTCATCCGGGCCGAAGTTCCACCCCCCCGCCCACCGGTCCCCTTCCACGCACAGCCTCCCGGCCAGCATCAGGTATCCAGCCAGCGGCTCGAGCACGTGCTGCCAGGGGCGCACCGCGTCCGGATTGCGCACTCCCAGAGGCTTGCCCTGCCCGAACGCCCGCACGGCATCCGGCAGGATACGGTCCTCCGCCCAGTCGCCCCCGCCGATCACGTTGCCCGCCCGCGCGGTAGCCACCGCCGCCTTTCCGGTTTGGAAGAACGACTGCCGGTAGGCTGCGGTCACCAGTTCGGCGCAGCCCTTGCTCGCGCTATACGGGTCGCGTCCTCCCATCGGATCGTCCTCGCGGTAGCCTCGCGGCAGCCCCCGGTTCAGATAGCACTTGTCGCTGGTCACCACGACCACGGCGCGGACCGCGGGCGCACATCGGGCGGCCTCCAGAACGTGGGCCGTCCCCATCACGTTGGTGGCCAGGGTGTCGAGGGGGGCCTGGTAGGAACGGCGCACCAGCGGCTGCGCGGCCAGGTGGAAGACGATTTCCGGCTCGGCCTCCCGCACCGCCCGGCCGAGGGTCTTCGAGTCACGGATGTCGCCGAACCGCGATTCCACGCGCCCGGCGATGCCGCAAAGCTCGAAAAAGCACGGCCGGGTATCCGGCGGAAGGCTGTAGCCCGACACTCGGGCGCCGAGTTCAACCAGCCAGGCCGACATCCATCCTCCCTTGAAGCCCGTGTGGCCGGTGATGAAGACGCTCTTTCGCTCCCAGAACTTGCGGTTCAGCATGAATTGCCCGGCGCCATTATAGCAGCCCGTCCCCCGCTTACCGGGTTTGCATCAGGGAAGCTGCGATGCTCTCCGTAGCCTCTCGTACACTTCCGTGGCGGCCGCTGTAGCCCAAGCCCAGCACCAGCATGCCGAAGAGGGTGTCCTCGGGGTGCGGGGAAAGGCGGTCCGCCAGGGCCAGCCTCTGCGACGTCAGCTCCCGCAACAGCGCGAAGCGGCGCGCGACACCCCCGGAGAAAACAACCCGCTTCGCCAGCCGCTCGGGATCCAGCCGCCGGGCGCAGGTTTCATAATTGCGGGCCATCGATTCGAATACCGCCCGGAAGACGCCGGCGACGCTCAGGTTGCCCTCATGCAGGTTTTCGAGGTAGCCGCGCTCCCCGCAGGGGCCCGGGAAGAAGGCGATGTGGGCCCGCAAGTCGGTGGGTCCGGCGGCCGCCGCGGCCTCCTCGATCTTCCGCCAGGCTTCCTCCTCGTCCCCGCCGCCTAATTCGGTCAGCAGTCCGACCAGCGCCCGCAGCGCCCTTCCGCCCGGGATGTGAGTGATGGTCCGCAGGAAGCGCCCGTCGAAATAGGGACGGGTCTGGTGAGGTCCCCCTTGAGGGGTCTCCGCGATGAGAGCGGCCTGGGACCCCGTTCCGATATTGACGGAGAGTTCGGCTTCCCCCAGCAGCGCCCCAGCCAGCGCGCATTGCTGGTCACCCGCCGCGGCGTAGCAGGGCAGGTTGTTCCACCAGCCTGCCACGGCTCCGGTGGGCCTCACCTCCGGCCAGCGCAGCGCTTCAAGCCCCAGTTTGCCGATTACCTCCCGGTGCCAGTCCAGAGTTCCCAGCCGGAGCGCCCCGAAGGCCGCGGCCTGGGTCGGCTCCATGATGGGAGGGGAGCCGCACAGGCGTCCCGCCACGTAGTCGGCGATCGAGACCGGCGTTGCCCCGCCCTCCGGAAGTTGTCCGTGCCGTCTCAGCCAGTAGAGCAGGGAGAGCGCGATGCTGGACCGGAACTCGTTGCCCAGTTCGGCCCGCTCGTTTTCGCTGACTCGCGAGGCTATCTCCTCGAACTCTTCGGGTGAAACCCGCTGATCCAGCCAGGAAATGTAGTTCGAGACCGCTTCGCCCCGTTCGTCGACCAGCACGAAGCCGTGCATCTGGCCGCACAGGACCACCCCGTCGCACGCGGCCGGGTCGATCGCCAGTCCCTGGATGGCGGACTCCACGGCTGCCATGACGGCTCGGGGATCGACCTCCCGGTGCTTCAGAGACAGGCCTGCCAGGAACTCCGGGAAGGGCTGGCGCACGCTGCCGCGGAGGGTCAGAGCGCCTGCGTCAATCAGGGCCGCCTTGATGAAAGAGGTGCCGACATCGATGCCAAGGAAGCAGGGCATGTGATCCGGGATTCAGTTTCGCACACTTCCCGGTCCAGGCCTCTGCAAGCCGGTTGTTGACCGGGTTCTACATTAGAATTAATCTAGTCTTGGAGAGGTTCACCGGCCGGAGATCACGGAGGAGGGGCGGCATATGGGAGGAACTGGAACGAGCGGATTGGCCGGCAGGCACTGCGTTCCCTGCCACGGCGGTGTCCCGGCCCTGAAAGGACAGGAACTGGCAGCCTTCGCGGACCAGGTGCCTGATTGGGACGTAGTGGACGAACATCATCTGCTTCGAACCTTTCAGTTCCCGGACTTCAAATCGGCGCTCGCTTTCGTCAACCGGGCGGGCGCGGTGGCAGAGGCCGAAGGACACCATCCCGACCTGCTGCTCTCGTGGGGGCGGGTAGAGGCCAGGATCTACACTCACTCGGTGAACGGCCTGACGGAAAGCGATTTCATCCTGGCAGCCAAACTTGACAGGGAGTTTCGGTGACAGGCTGCCTTGCCCCTTAACTCTGGACCGCGCGCGGGACCACGGACAGGTTCAAGGGAGCAACTGCGGGAACTGGCGGACAATTTGGGCTGGGTGGCGCCCGACCGGGCAGGGCCCCCCGCTACTGCACCTTGGGCTTGTGCTTGCCGCGAGTCTGCTGGTACTTGCGCTCGAACCGGTCGATGCGTCCGGCCGTGTCCACCAGTTTCTGCTTCCCGGTGAAGAAGGGGTGGCAGCTGGAGCAGATTTCCACGCGGATATCGCCCTTGTGCGTCGAGCGGGTCTTGAAGGTGCTGCCGCAGGCGCAGGTAACGTTCACTTCGTTATAGGCGGGGTGAATTCCGGCTTTCATCGCTTAACGGGGAGAATCCTTTCAGAACTCCAGTATATCGCAAAACGCTTTTGGCCCCGGAAACCACAAGCCCCCGGAGGATTTCAAATCCCCCGGGGGCTCGGTAGCCTGGAATACCTGAGGCTCGTGCATGCGCGATGAGGCAGCCGGTCCACAGGAACGGGGCCCTGTCACTGAAACAAGGCCTATCAACGTAGGAGCGGTCGGCTTAAGAGTCGGCCACCTCTCGCGGTTTACTAGGTATCATGTCTGCTGGACCACCTCCTTCCTCAGTGATACTTCCATCCTAACGGCGGCCGGAAGCGTTGTCAAACAAAATTCCGCCCTCCTGTTGCGGCTCCCCGGCCGCCCGCGTCGCGCTCCGGCATGCAAGGCCTTTCTGCTTCCGGCCGGAACGCGCCGTAATGCCGTCCAGTTGCATGTACCGGTCCCGCTCAGCCGGCCTGTGATAGCATTCCCCCTGTGCCTGATGATTCACCGCAGGGGCTGACGCCCATGAATCTGAACAACCGCGTGGTGGTGATTACAGGCGCGGGCGCTGGTATCGGGCGGGCCTGCGCCCTGGAATTCGCGAAGGCCGGCTCCGCGGTCGTGGCGGCCGATATCAATTGGGAGGCCGCCCGGGAAACCGTGAACACGATCACCGCCGCCGGCGGCGCCGGTCTTGCGGTCGAAACCGACGTGGCCCGGCCGGACTCGGTGGAGCGCCTGGCCGCCGTCACGCTGGAGCACTTCGGGGCCGTCCACGCGCTCGTGAATAACGCCGCGATCCAGGTCAGCAAGACCGTCGCCGACACCACCTTCGAGGAATGGAACCGCCAGATGGCGGTCAACGTGGGCGGCGTCTTCCTCTGTTCCAAGCACTTCCTGCCGGCCCTGCGCCGGACCCGCGGCGCCATCGTCAACCTCTCCTCGGTCAACGGCTTCTTCGTCGAGCCCATGTGCGCCGGCTACTGCGCCACAAAAGCCGCCATCATCGGGCTGACCAAAGCCATGGCGATCGATCACGGCCGGGAGGGCGTGCGGGTCAACGCCATCGCCCCCGGCTACATTGACGCCGGCCTGGCCGAGAGCTATTTCCAGGTCCAGGCCGACCCGTCGGCGGCCCGTGCCGCGGCCGGCAAACTGCACGCGCTCGGACGGATCGGGCGCCCGGAAGAGGTCGCCCGGGTGGCCTTGTTCCTGGCCGGCGGCGATTCTTCGTTCATGACCGGAGCCGTCGTGGTGGTGGACGGCGGCTTCGGCTCCGGCCTGCCGCCCGCAGGCTGACCGCCTCTACGCCTCGACCAGGGCCTTCGGCCGGGGCGCCGGCGTCCGCTGCGCCGCCTCCTGGGCGTCGACTACGGCGATGGCAGTCATCTTCACGATATCGTCCACTTCCGCCCCGCGCTGCAGCACGTGTACGGGCTTGGACAGGCCCATCAGGATCGGTCCGATGGCCTCGGCGCCTCCGATGCGCGCCAGCAGTTTGTAGGCGATGTTGCCCGCTTCCAGGTCGGGGAAGACCAGCACGTTAGCCCCGCCCTTCAAGACGCTGAAGGGGTAGGTCTCGTCGATGATCTCGGGCACCACCGCGGTGTCGGCCTGCATTTCGCCGTCCACCATCAGGTTGGGCGCCCGGCGCTTGATGAGGGCTACGGCCCGGGCCACCTTCTCCGCCAGCGGATGCCGGGTGCTGCCGAAGTTGGAGAACGAGAGCATGGCCACGCGCGGCTCCTGGTCGAAGCGCCGCGCCATTTCGGCGGCGCACAGCGCAATCTCCACCAGGTCTTCCGATGTGGGTTCGATGTTCACCGTGGCGTCGGCGAAAAAGTAGATGTCGCCGCGCTGGGTGATCATGGCGTACACACCCGAAACCTTGCGCAGCCCTTCCCGCACGGCAATTACCTGGAGGGCCGGGCGGATGGTGTCCGGATAGTGCTGGGTCAGGCCGCTGATGAGTGCGTCGGCATCGCCCACGTGCACCATCAGGGAACCGAAGGTGTTGCGGTTGAGCACCAGTTCGGCCGCTTCCTTGACCGTCACTCCCTTGCGCTGCCGCAGCCGGTAGAACTCGTCGGTGTAAGCTTGCAGGCGCGGCGATTTGGGCGGGTCCACGATGCGGATGCCGTTCAGATGCAAGTGGCAATCGGCGATGCGCCGGGCGATGACTTCCTCGTCTCCGAGCAGGATCGGGTCGGCGATCCTCTCGTCCAGCAGGATCTGGCAGGCCCGCAGGATCTTGGTTTCCTCACCCTCGGGGAAGACCACCCGGCAGGGCTTGCGCTGGGCCTTGTGGATCATGATGCGCACTACCTCGTGCGCTTTTCCGAGACGGCGCTCGAGCTGTTCACGGTACTCTTCCAGGTCCACCGGCCGCTGGGCCACGCCGGTTTCCATGGCCGCCCGCGCCACCGCCGTGGCCTCCCAGATGAGAACCCGGTGGTCGAAAGGCTTGGGGAGCACGTACTGCCGTCCGAACTCCAGGCGCTCAACCCCGTAGGCGCGGCGCACGGCATCGGGCACGTCCTCTTTGGCCAGCGCGGCCAGGGCGTAGGTGGCGGCCATCTTCATCTCATCGTTGATGGCCGTGGCACGCACGTCCAGGGCGCCCCGGAAGATGAAGGGGAAGCCGAGCACATTGTTGACCTGGTTGGGGAAATCCGAGCGACCGGTGGCAATGATGGCGTCCGGCCGCGCCGCCACCGCGGCTTCGTAAGGGATTTCCGGGTCGGGGTTCGCCATGGCGAAGATCACCGGGTCCGGCGCCATGCCGCGCAGCATCTCCGGGCTGACGATGTTGCCGGCCGAGAGGCCGACGAAAACGTCGGCGCCGCGCAAGGCCTGGGCCAGGGTGCGCGCCTCGGTCTCCACCGCGAAGCGCTCCATGTACGGGTTCATGCCCTGGGTGCGGCCCTTGTAGACCACGCCGCAGATGTCGCACATGGTGATGTTCTCCCGCCGGGCTCCCAGCCGGACATAGTGCCGGGCGGTGGCCAGGGCCGCCGCGCCCGCGCCGGAGAAAACGATCCTCGCCTGGTCGATGCGTTTGCCGACCACCTCGAGGGCATTCAGCAGTGCCGCGCCCGAGATGATGGCCGTCCCGTGCTGATCGTCGTGCAGCACAGGGATCTTCATCGTCCTCCGCAGTTCCTCTTCAATGTAGAAGCACTCCGGAGCCTTGATGTCTTCCAGGTTGATGCCGCCGAAGGTGGGTTCGATGAGCTGGCAGACCTTGATGACATCGTCGGGGTTTTCGCTGCCGACTTCGATGTCGAACACGTCGATGTCCGCGAAGCGCTTGAACAGCACCCCTTTGCCTTCCATCACCGGCTTGCCAGCCGCGGCCCCGATGTTGCCGAGACCCAGGACCGCGGTTCCGTTGGAGACTACCGCCACCAGATTGCCTTTTCCCGTGTACTTGTAAATCAGGCTGGGATCCCGCTGGATCTCCTTACACGGCACCGCCACGCCGGGCGTATAGGCAAGGCTCAGATCGCGCTGCGTGCGGCAGGCTTTGGTCGGCACCACCGAGATCTTTCCGGCAGGCGCCGCAGCATGGTAATCGAGAGCGTCTTCAGGGCGTATCTTCATGGCAGGCTCCTTTCCGGTCCTGCACATCCGGGTTCAATTATACGCCCTGAGGAGACGGTCAACCGCAAGCCGTCAGCCATCCATCCGGCTGCTCGCGCGCCTGCGAACGGCGCCCGGCGCCCGGCGGTACTCCTTACCCCTGTTTCGGCGGCTTCGTGACGACCTTCTGCCCCCGCTCGTCCCAATAAAGGACGCGGCCTTCGCGGTAGGACTGCACGGCCATGGAGATGGTCACCTGGGCACGGTAACCGGTTTCCACGTCGAGGGTCGGTTTCTGGCGTGTCCGCATGCAGTCCAGGAAGTTCTGCATGTGAGCCCACTCGGGCTTGGCTTCCACCGGTATGACGATTTCCTTCTCGCCGAACCTGGCCTTGTACTCATCCGAGATGACCCGGCGTTCCGGAATCACCGTGATGTGGTCGGTCCTGCCCTCGAACATTCCGTGGTCCACCATCACGATGGAGCCCTCGTGGCCGCGGATCAGGCCCGGAATGTGCCGTGAGTTGGCCATGGAGGAACTCAGTACCAGGGAGTGGCCCTTGGGGTAGTCCGCCAGCAGGTTGAAGGTGTCGGGCACCTCGCGGTCCTTGTATACGTAGATGCCGCCGGAAGCCATCACCCGGTAGGGGAACTGCGGCTCGCTCCAGCAGATGTTCAGAGGCGCCACCACGTGATAGAACAGGTCGGTGGCGATCCCGCCCGAGTAGTCCCAGTACTTGCGGAACCGGAAATAGCGGTCGGCGTCCCAGCCCCGGTTGGGAGCCTTCCCGAGCCACATCTTCCAGTCGATGAAGTCGTCGCCCTTGGAGTCCGGGCCCGCCGCCGGGTCGATCTTCCAGTTCCACTCGCCCTCTTTGGTATTGCGGTGGTAGGAGCCCTGACTCATCAGCATCTGGCCGATCATGCCGTCGGCGATGGCCTTCTTGGCCTTGTGCCACTGGTCCGCCGAAGTGGTCTGCGACCCCACCTGCAGAATCCGCTTGGTTTCGCGCACCGTCTGGGCCAGTTGCTTGGCCTCCTCGATGGTATGGCACATGGGCTTCTCGAGGTACACGTCCTTGCCGCGATCCATGGCCTCCAAAGCCATCCGGCAGTGCCAGTGGTCGGGGGTGGCGATGACCACCGCGTCGATGGAAGGATCGGAGATGACCTCCCGGTAGTCGAGCACACCCTTGCATTTGTACAGCTCGGAAACTTCCCGCCTGCGCCGTTCCCACACGTCGCACACCGCCGCTACCTGGCAGCCGTTGGTGCGCTCTCCGATGCCGGCGAACACCCGGGTCAGGTAAGCGCCGCGGCCGCCCACGCCGAGCACGCCGACAGCGATCCGGTCATTCGCGCCGATGACCCGTCCCGACTGCTTTGAACTCCGGCCCCAGGCCCGCGCGGCCGCGCCCAGCGTGGCGCCGGCCCCGGCCGCGGTCCTCACAAAATCTCTTCTGTTCAGTGAATTTGACGACATAGGAAATTTCCTCGCTTGCGCCGGCCCTGCCGGTGATTGCACCTGTTGGAGAAGTGCTTGAATTTCCGACTCTATTGTACCGTTTTTGCCCGGCTCGCCGCCTATTGCCCGCGATCGATGCGCCTGGTGATGTTGTCCAGCACATTCCGGTCGATCTCGTAGCCCAGCCCCGGCTTGACGGGGGCGTACACGTAGCCGTCCCTGGCGATACGGATGCGGTCCTTCATGTACGAGCGGTCGTAAGCGCCCTGCGGCACCGTCATTTCGAAGAAGACGTTGTTGGGCATGGCCAGCTCGCAGTGGAAATGCACGGCGTGGTCCAGCGTGTCGCCCCAGTTATGCGGCGCGCATTCCATGCCGAAACACTCCGCCAGGGCAGCCACTTTCATCCCGCCCGTGATCCCGCCGATGTTGTCCACGATGAATCGCAGAACGTCCACGGCGCCCCGCCGGATGTACTCCGCGTAATCGTAGATGGAGAAGATGAACTCGCCGGCATGGATGGGAACGTCCAGGGCGCGGGCCAGTTCCACGTAGCCGTCGATGTCCGTGGTGGGGATGGGGTCCTCGTACGCCACGAATTTCAGCTCGTCCATCACCCGGCCCACCTCCATGGCTTCCTGCCGGCTGTACACGCCCACCGGGTCCATCAGGAGCATGAAGTCGTCGCCGACGGCTTTGCGGATGGCCCTGGAAATCTCGATGTCCAGCTTGTAGTCGCTGCCCCCGTGGGGCGGCACCTCAGGCGGGTGGATCTTGTAGGCTTTGAAGCCCTCGGCCTTGCATTTCAGGGCGGAAGCGACGAACTCATCCAGGGTCTTGAGATGCTGGGAACTGGCGTAAGCCAGCACCCGGTCGCGGTAGGCGCCCAGGATCTTGTAGACCGGCATCCCCACCGCCTTGCCGGCGATGTCCCAAAGGCAGTTGTCGATGGCCGAGGCATAGGAACTCTGGCCCCGGCGGCGCTTGGGCGGCACCCACTGGGAGGTGAACTGGGGCCGGTCCAGCG
Organism: Bryobacterales bacterium; assembly: GCA_020852755.1. Lineage (GTDB taxonomy): Bacteria > Acidobacteriota > Terriglobia > Bryobacterales > Bryobacteraceae > JADZAF01. The sequence goes on along the minus strand of JADZAF010000302.1, from coordinate 14,843 downwards.
CGTTCTTGCCGGTCAGTACCCTTCGGGCGAAACGGACCCAGCCTTCGTTGTTCCAGTCCGGATGCCAGTATCGTCCTCCCAGGGTGTAGTTGCCCTCGATCCCGCCTTCGGTCACCACCGAGGCGAGAACTCCATCCGAGGTGACGTAGGCCTTGACTTCCTTGATGGTGAGGTTGGGGAGGTCGCCGGGCTTGATTCTGGCGGCCGCGGCAACCTGGGCCGGCATCGAGGCCCCGGCCAGGCCCGCTCCCGCCAGGCCGGATCCGGCCAGACCTGCGGAACGCCGGAAAAACCGGCGGCGAGTAACGTCGGTGTTCATCGCAAAGTGCCTCCCTGGAGAACCAAGGATACACCACGCGCCCCCTTGAGAATCAGCCGGCCCCGCGTCCGTGCCGGAAACGGGACAACGGTGGGTACCGAGCCGCGACTGGAAGGAGCGGTTGCACCGCGGACGCTCCGTGGCTTCCGGGGTCTCGCGAAATGCGCGAGGGAACCCAACCGCTTCCTTCGGTCGCGGCTCGGAAACGGCCTTCCGGAGTTTCCCTGCATCAGGGGAACAGCAGGCGGTCGAGCGGCGGCTGCTTGATCAGCGGAGCGAAGTCGGCGTCCTGGCGGGCGGCGATACGGTTCTGGGGGCGAAGCTCGATGGCCCGCTTGAGGTTCTGGTAGGCCCCCTGGGAATCCCCGCTCAGACCGAGGCACAGGGCCAGGGCGTAATAGAAGTGATCCGGCTTCGGATCCATGCGGATCGCGGTCTCCAGGTGCTTTCGGGCGCCGGCCAGATCGTGCGAATTCATCAGCGCAACCGCGTAGGTGTAGTGTTCCTCGGCGGTCTTGGGCGCCGGTGCGGCAGACGAAAGACGCCGCTCGCACATCGCCACGTGCAATTGGGCACGGTTGGTGATCTCGCGATCCGGTCCCTGGGCCGCTTTTTGGAACAAGCTTCGGGCGGCCGCGAAGTTGCCGTTTCGAAAGGCCCGGGCCGCCTCCTCAAACAATGAGAATTGTTGTGGCTTCTGGGGCGTTCTCGTCGTTCGGTTGCTGGGCATCTGGCTTCCCGCCGCAATTGGCGATCAAATCTTATAGCAAACCGCGCCGGAGCGTGCAAGTTCCCCCAACCTCCCAGCAACCTTCCCGCAACCGGGCCGCAACCGCCTCCCCCCGGCGGTCGGCTCGAGGACGGGAGCGCTCCCGGCCGCAACCCGATCGGCGATAATAGCCCGCATGGACGAGCGCGCCTTCTACACCGAATCGCAGGTCACCAAGCCTGCCACTCTCAACTGTCCTTCCTGCAGGACCTCGGCGGAATACGATCTCCGCTGGATGCTGCGCCGGAAAAAGGACCGCCTCCCTGGCGGAGCCGATGAGCGCGACCGGGCGAAGTTCCAGAAGGCGCAAAGCTACATGGTCCTGCTCGACGACAAAGTGATGTGCAAGAACCTGCGCTGCCGCAAACGCTTTGACGTCTCGGGCATCAAGACCATGGCGTTTCTGGAAACCTAGGCCGCGGGGCCGCGAACCAGCCCTGGTGGGCGCGGCGCCAGGTTCAGAAGGTGATGGAAAGGCCGAACGAGAACTCCAGGTGCTGGATGGTTCCGCCCGACTTGGTGGGATCGTCGAACGTCAGGTCGTAGGGCTTGCCGTTCACGTAATCGCGGAAATCGATGCGCGCCAAGGCGTGCGGAAACAGCTTGAGCTTGAGGCCCGCCCCGAAATTGGCTCCGTAGTTCCGGCTCCTGCCGATGTCCTGATCCGGGATGTTGGGCGCCCCGTACTGATGGGCCTGCAGGCCGCCGGTGATGAACGGCCGCCAGCGCTCGCCGGCCGGCATGAAGTAGATCAGGAAGTTGTAGAAGGCCTGCTGGATCCGGATGGCGTCTTCGTGCGGGACCCGGGTCTCCCCGTCTTCCGCCAGCAGTTGGGTGCGAAACGTAGCCCGGCTGTTGATGTAGCCGACTTCGTGCCCGTAATACCCGCGGGTGTTGAAAGTGAACCGGGCGCCGTAGCCGTAGCCCCCCTTGAGCGAGGTGTCGTCGTCCAGCGGATCGTCGTTCAACGACCCCAGGGGCGCTTCCCGGATGGTCGTCTTGGTCCCCAGCACGCCGAATTCGAACCTCTGCGCATGGGCGCCGGAGAGGGCGGCAAAAAAGAGGATTGCGGCGGCACTTGCAGTCTTCGGTCTCAGGTTCACACCTTCCTCCAACAGGATCGGGCACAGCCGAAAGTATTGATTTTACCCTGTATAGGGAGGTCTTAGCCCGGAAGGGCGGGTTGTGTTACAGTGAGGCCCATCATGGAGTCCAGCATTTCCCGCCGCGCCTGGGTGGCGTCGGCCGCTTCCATCCCCCTTGCGCGCGGCGCAGCCAATGACCGGGTGTCCGTCGGCGTGATCGGCGCCGGAGGCCGCGGCCAGTACCTGATGCGTGAACTGGAGAAGTGTTCCCACGCGGCGGTCACCGCTGTGTGCGACGTCTACCGGCCCAACCGCGAAAGGGCCGTGGAGACTGCGGCCAAGGTCTGGAAGACCTCCCCGCGCCAGACCGTGGATTACCGCGAGCTGTTGAGCTGGCGCGGCGTGGACGCGGTGCTGATCGCCACCCCGGATTTCGGTCACAGTCGCATCCTGCAGCACGCCGTCGAGGCGGGTAAGGACGCCTATTGCGAGAAGCCGATGGGCGTGGATTTCGCCGAGGCGAAGTCCGCCTTTCTGGCCGTGCGGAAAAGCGGCCGCGTGGTGCAGATCGGCACACAGCGCCGCAGCGAGGGACCCTACGTGGCCGCCGCCAAACTGGTCCGGTCCGGACTGCTGGGACAGATTACCCGGGTCGATATGTCGGTCAACTTCCAGGAACCGCGCTGGCGCCGGGATCACAGCCACGTCCGGGAGTCCGACGTGGCCTGGACCGAGTTTCTCCTGCACCGGCCGCCCCGCGCCTTCGACGCCCGGCGGCTGCGCGAGTGGCAGTTGTTCCGCGACTACACCAACGGCATCGCCGGCCTGTGGATGTGCCATTACATCGACCAGGTCCACTGGTTTCTCGACGACCCGTACCCGGCCGGAGCGGTGGCCAACGGCGGCGTATACCTGTGGAAGGACGGCCGGGAGACTTCGGACGTCTTCCACGCCCTGCTGGACTATCCCAAGGGCTTCCTGGTCAGCTTTGCCATGAGCCTCACCAACAGCGCCGGCAACCGCAACCTCTGGCTGGGCACGCGAGGCACGCTGGACATGGAGTCTTTCACGGTCAGCGGAGCCGGCAGCACCCGGCCGGACCGTCTTGAGGCGGAGACCAGGATCCAGCCCGAGCCGGTCGGCTCGCATATGCAGAACTTCATCGACTGCGTGCGCAGCCGGAGCACGCCGCGGGCCTCCATCCAAGCCGGTTTTTCGCACGCCACGGCTTGCTGCATGGCCGCGCTGGCCCTCCAGACCGGGCGCAGAATGCGCTTCGACCGGGAGAAGCTGGAAATTCTGTGAGCGTGCCATACTGAAATCAATGTCGATCCGGCGCGTAATCGCATGCCTGATCCTGGGCGGTCTGGCATGTGCGCAAACCCAGCAGCCGGCCTCGTTGCGGGGCGCCCTGGTCCAGTCCGCAAGCAAGCCGCCGGCCATACGTATCGCGGAGGGAAGACTGGTTTCGCTCAGTGCCGATGACCCGGTCGCCGCAGTGCTGAACGACAAGCGGCTGGCGGGGTTGGACGTCGAGGTGACGGGCCGCTTCACCGCCCCGGACCGCTTTCAGGTGGACCCCATCCATACCCGGCCCGTTTTCGTGCACAAGAACGGCAAACGCCTCTACGTGACCTACTGGTGCGACCTGTGCGCTATCCGTACCTACACGCCCGGCAAGTGCCAGTGCTGCCAGGAGGAGACCGAAATCGATCTCCGCGAAACCGAAAAGTGATGCGATTCCTTTTTCTGCTGCTCATTCCGCTTATGTCACAAGCTGCGAACTACTCGGCGGGGAAGACCGTCGTGGACGGCATCGAAGTCGTCCGGCTGGGCGACGCGGCCCGGCGCGTGGAAGTATCCATCGTGCCGTCCATCGGCAACATCGCCTATGAGATGAAGGTGAACGGCAAGAACGCGTTCTGGTTTCCGTACTCGAGCCTTGCGGAACTCAAGGCCAGGCCCGCGCTGTGCGGCAATCCCTTTCTGGCCCCCTGGGCCAACCGCCTGGACCAGGACGCCTTCTACGCCAACGGGCGCAAGTATCTGTTGAACGATGCCCTGGGCAACCTGCGGCGGGATCCGAACCGGAATCCGATCCACGGCCTGCTGGCCTACTCGCCCGACTGGCAGATTGCGGTTTTGGAGGCCGATGGGCAATCGGCGCGGGCGACCAGCCGGCTGGAATTCTGGAAGCACTCCGAACTCATGGCGCAGTTCCCGTTCGCCCACACCATCGAGATGACCTACCGGCTGAGCGGCGGAAGGCTGGAGGTCGAGACCGTGCTGCGCAACCACTCCAACGATCCCATGCCCGTGGCGGTGGGGTATCACCCCTATTTCCGGCTGCACGATACGCCCCGCGACCGCTGGAAGGCGCACCTGGCCGCGCGCGAGCACCTGGTGCTGTCCCGCCTGTTGATCCCGACCGGCGAGCGCAAGCCAGTGACTTTCCCGGATCCCGTGAGCCTGGAGGGCGGCCAGTTGGACGACGTCTTCAGTGGCCTGGTGCGCGACGCGAGCGGCCGGGCGGAGTTCCGGGTCGAGGGCGAGCGGGAGAGTATCTCGGTGATCTACGGGCCGAAGTACACCGTGGCGGTCGTCTACGCGCCGCGCGGCCGCGACTTCATTTGCTTCGAGCCCATGTCGGCCGTCACCAACGCCTTCAACCTGGCCCACGCCGGCATCTACAGGGAACTCCAGAGCGTGCCGCCCGGCGGGGAGTGGCGCGAAAGCTACTGGATCGTCCCCACCGGCTTCTGAAACAAAGGGGACAGGGGGATTTGTTGCGATTCCGGCGACAAATCCCCCTGTCCCCTTCGTTTATTGCTTAATGATCGTGCCGTCCAGCTTGCGGACATCGCCCCAGCCGCCATTCAGCTCCCCGCGGGGGCCGGCTCCACGGCGGAACGGGTACTTGGCCGCCGCCTTCTCGTTTACCTCAATGCCCCAGCCCGGCGCCTCGTTGGCATACAGGTAGCCCTCCCTGGCGACCAGCGTTCCCGGGAAGATCTCGTGGGCGGCGTCGTTGAAGTGGGTGTATTCCTGGATGCCGAAGTTCCAGCAGGCCAGGTCGAGAGCCACGTTGGCGGCATGGCCGATGGGCGACACGTCGCCCGGTCCGTGCCAGGCGGTGCGCACGCCGAAGATCTCGCCCATGGCGGCGATCTTACGGCAGGGTGTCAGCCCGCCTGCCTGGGAAACGTGGATACGGATGTAGTCCATCAGCCGTTCGGCGATCATCGGCGTCCATTCATGCGGGCTGTTGAACAGCTCGCCCATGGCGATGGGCGTGGCGCACTGCTGCCGCAGGATGCGGAAATAGCCGATGTCCTCGGGTGAAAAGGGATCCTCCAGGAAGAAGAGCTTGTACTGCTCGACGTCCTTGGCGAACTGAATGGCCTGCTGGGGCAGCAGCCGCTCGTGGATATCGTGCAGCAATTCCACTTCCTCGCCCAGCTGCTTGCGGCACTCCTCGATGCATTTCAGGTTGCGCCGGGCCGAAATGGCAGGCTCGAAGACCGGCCGGTTGTGGAGCGGCTTGAAACTCATGCCCGAGCCCCGGCCGCCAGCGCCGTAGGCCGCCATGCCGGGCACGCCCACCTGTACGCGCACGTGCCGGAACCCGCGCGCCATGATCGCCCTGGCGCTTTCGATCACTTGGGGAATCTCGCCTCCGCCGGCGTGCGAGTAGCAGTCCACCGCCTCGCGGCACTTGCCGCCCAGCAACTGGTAGACCGGCATGCCTGCCTGGCGGCCCTTGACGTCCCACAGGGCCTGGTCGACGCCGCTGATGGCGTTGTTCAGCACCGGCCCGTTGCGCCAGTAGGAGCCGTTGTACATCATCTGCCAGGAGTCGTCGATGCGGTCCGCGGGCTTCCCAACCAGCAGCGGCTTCAGGTAGCGCTCCACGGCCGGACCCACCAGGTCCGCGCGCTGGGTGAAGGTGGCGCAGCCGTATCCGTACAGGCCGTCCTGATCGGTGATGACCTTCACCACGGTCAACCGCACCCCCTGGGGCGAGCAGTTGATTACCTGCAGATCCTTGATTTTCGGCGAAGGCATGCCGCGCGTGGCGCGTTCGGCAGCCTGTTGGGCAGCCAGTTCCCGCTTGGAAACCGTTCCGGCCAGAGCCCCGCCGGCGAGCATTTGCACAAGATTGCGGCGTTTCATGTTGAATCCAGATTATGCCACTTCGGAGCCGCAGACGGCTGCATCCCGGACTCCGTCCCGGCGCGTCCGAAGCCCGTTGTATCATTCCCCACATGAAGACCACCCGCCGCGGATTCCTCGGAGCGTCCGTGACCGCCGCCGCCGCTCCCGCCGTTCCGGCAGCCGAAGCCGCTCCGGACGGCGCTGCCATCGCCCGCAGGCACCGCATCGTTCGCGAGGGCGCCACCCCCAACTTCTTTGAGGGCATGCTGCTCGGCAACGGCGATATCGGGGTCGCGGTGACGGTGCGGCCCGACGCCCTCGGGCTGCACATCGGCAAAGAGGACTCCTGGGACATTCGGGTCAGCGAGGATCACTACCCGCACGTGGTCACGTTCCGGGAGCTCCTGAAGATGTGGGAACGCGCCGGCGAGGAAGCCAGGCGGCAGGGCAAGCCGGAGATGCTCTTTCTGGAAAGCTCGCTGGACTGGTTCCGCGAGTACACCGACAAGGTTCAGTCCTCGTACCGCAAGTCCTGGCCGCGCCCCTGGCCGTGCGGCATCGTTTGGATCCACTGGGACTCCCGCAAGGTGCGTGTGGTCCGCCAGGAACTGGACCTTTCCACCGGAATGTTGACCATCCTGCTGGAAGAGGATGACCTGGACGGAAAGTTGAGACCGGTCGAGGTACGCTGCCTGGTGAACTGGGATGCCGGCCATATTGCAGTCGCCGCCGATGTCGCCGCGCCGTTCGTCTCTGTCGCCTATTACCCGAACCTCGACGAGGCGGCGCAGCTCCCCCCGCCCGAGATCAGCGCCCAGGCCGGCGCTGCGGAGGCGGGTTTCTCCTGCTACCAGCACTTCCCGGCAACTCCGCCTTCACCCGCTGTTCCCGAACCGCCCCGCTCGCAAGACGACCGCAACTTCGCTTTGTGCGGCCGGTTGAGCGGGGACTGGTCGGCTGAGGCGCAGGCTCCCCGGCGCGTGTTCCTGCGTTCCCGGGCCGCACAACCCTTCCGGCTCGACCTTACTCTCTATACACCCCGGGATCATCCGGACAACGTCGCCCACGCCGCCCGCGAACTGGATCGCCTGTCCGCAGTTCCCTTCGGCCGCCTGGCCGGCGGCACGGCGCGGCGCTGGCGCGAGTTCTGGTCCCGCTCGGCGGTGGACTTCGCCGACCGGGAACTGGAGCGCATCTGGTATCACAACCAGTACTGGCTGGCCTGCTGCCTGCGCGAAGGCAAGGTGGCTCCGGGCCTTTTCGGCAACTGGACCAGCGGTCGCATCGGCACCGCCTGGCACGGGGACTACCACATGAACTACAACACGCAGCAGGTTTTCTGGGGAGTTTTCTCCAGCAACCACGTGGATCAGCACCTGCCCTACGTCGAGCTGTGCGAAAACCTGCTGCCGCTGTCGGAAGCCTACGCGCGGGAGAAGTTCGAGATGCCGGGAGCGTTCTTTCCCCATTCCGCCTATCCCGTGCCCAGCAAGACCATCCCGTACCCGGCTCCGCCCTGGGGCTACGAGATCTGCGAGACCCCCTGGACCGTGCAAAGCCTCTGGTGGCACTACCTCTACACACTCGACCGGGACTTCCTGGAGCGCGCCTATCCGCTGCTGCGCGCCGCCAGCCGCTTCCTCGCCGCCTACGTGAAGAAAGGCGATGACGGCAAGTATCACATCATCCCCAGCGTCAGCCCCGAAAACTGGGGCTTCACGGTCGATTTCCGCCTCAATAAGGACTGCATTATCGACCTGGCCCTGAGCGAGTTCGTGTTGAAAGCCACCGCCGAGGCGGCCGGGATCCTCGACCAGGACGCGGCCGAGCGCGCCGTCTGGGCCGAGATCGGCCGGAACATGGCTGCCTATCCCAAAGCCGCCGGCCCGCATGGCGAAGTCTGGCTGGACATCGTGGGCGCCCCCACCGAATATGTCTACAACGTTCCCGTGACCCTGGCGCCGGTTTTCCCTGGAGAACAGGTGGGGATCGGAGTGGGCGAGGAGCAACTGGGGATCGCCCGGCGCACGGCCCGCACTGTCCGCCTGGAAGGGGGCAACGACCTGGTCTACCAGCCGTTGATCCGGGCCCGCCTGGGCATGCTTGATTTGGAATGGTTCAAACGCGAGGTGCGCTACTGCCGGCTGCCTAACGGTGTGGCGCAGGACCGCTGCCGGCAGATCGACGGCCGCTACCGGGACACCACCGACTTCGACTTCATGATGCGCATGGGAATCTGGACTGAGAACCTGTCCCTTCCCGCCGTGCTGAACGAGTGCATGCTGCAGAGCTACAGCGGGGTGCTGCGGCTTTTCCCGAACACCCGGCGCCTGGGACGCGCTTCCTTTCGCGACCTCAGGGCAGTGGGCGCCTTTCTGGTCAGCGCGGCCTGGGACGGCAAGTCCGTCTCCCCGGTCACGCTGCTGAGTGAGAAGGGGGCGCCCGTGCGGCTGGCCGTGCCGTGGGGAAAGGCGGGCGCCCGGGTGATCCGGTTGCGGGACCATGCCCCCGTCAAGGCCTCCCTGGAGGCCGGAATCCTGCGTTTTCCCACCCACGCAGGGGAACGGTACCGGGTGGAACCCGGGGTATCCTAAAAGGAGTTATGCCTCCTTTCCGCGGAGTGGACTTCCTGTCCGTCGATTCCCAGTTCAGCGAGGACGAATTACTGGTCCGGCAGACCGCCCGGCAATTCGTGGATGAGCGGGTTATCCCCTTGATGCGCGACAGTTTCCGCGAGGGGCGCTTTCCCTCGGAACTGATCGGTGAGATGGCGCGTCTGGGATTCTTGGGAGCCAACCTGGAAGGCTACGGCTGCGCCGGGATGAGCAGCGTCGAGTACGGCCTGATCATGCAGGAACTCGAGCGCGGCGACTCCGGGATTCGCAGCTTCGTCTCCGTGCAGGGCGCCCTGGTCATGTACCCCATTCTGACCTTCGGATCGGAAGAACAGAAGCAGCGCTGGCTGCCATCCCTGCAAAGCGGAAAGGCGGTGGGATGTTTCGGGCTGACCGAGCCGGGCTTCGGCTCCAACCCGGCGGGCATGCGCACCACCGCCAAGCCGGACGGCGGCGGCTGGATCCTGAACGGCGAGAAGAGCTGGATCACGAACGGCACCATGGCCGACGTGGCGGTTGTGTGGGCCCGCACGCCGGAGGGCATCCAGGGCTTCCTGGTGGAGAAGGGAACGCCGGGTTACACGTCCTCCGATATTCACGGGAAGTGGTCCATGCGGGCCTCGGTCACTTCCAGCCTGGCCTTCGCCGACTGCCGGATTCCGGAGGCCAGCGCGCTGCCCGGCGCCAAAGGACTGCGGGCCGCCCTGATGTGTCTCACCCAGGCACGCTACGGCATTGGGTGGGGTGTCCTGGGCGCGGCCATGGATTGCTTTGAGACGGCGCGGCAGTATTCGCTGGTCCGCAAACAGTTCGACGACCGGCCCATCGCCTCCCATCAGCTGGTCCAGGAAAAGCTGGCCTGGATGATCACCGAGATCTCCAAGGGCCAACTGCTGGCTTTGCACGTGGGACGCCTGAAGGACCGCGGGCGGGCCGATCATGCTCATGTCTCCATGCTCAAGAGAAACAACGTCGCCATGGCGCTGGAATGCGCGCGCCTGAGCCGCGACCTGCTGGGGGCCAACGGCATCACCGACGAGTACCCGGTCATGCGCCACCTGTGCAACCTGGAGACGGTCAAGACTTATGAAGGGACCGATCACATTCACGCGCTGGTGATCGGGGAAAGGGTTACGGGTGTCGCCGCTTATCGCTGATCCCGAACCCGTGGCAGGGGCTGCAACCCGCAGGTTGGCATCCACCCTGTTCTACGGGTGCACCATTTTTGCGGGAGCCTTTCTGCTGTTTCAGATCCAGCCGCTGATCGCCAAGGTGATTCTGCCCTGGTTCGGCGGAACCGCGGCGGTCTGGACCACCTGCCTGGTTTTCTTTCAAATGGTTCTGCTGCTCGGCTACCTGTACGCGCACTGGACCACCGAGCATTTGCCCGGCCGGTTCCAGGCCGGCCTGCATGTGGCCCTGCTGGCAGCCAGCCTGCTGCTCGTGCCGGTCTACCCCAATCCGGCCTGGAAGCCAAACGGATCTGAGGATCCGATTCTTCGGATTCTCGGCCTGCTGTTCGCCACTGTGGGCCTGCCGTACTTTCTGCTGGCCAGCACCGGGCCGCTGATGCAGGCCTGGTACGTGGCGAGCCGCAGCGGGGCTTTTCCCTACCGGTTCTACGCCCTGTCCAACGCCGCCTCGATGCTGGCCCTCCTGAGCTATCCGCTGCTTCTGGAGCCGTTCGCTTCCACCCGCACGCAGGCCCACGCCTGGTCGGCCGGCTACGGGCTTTTCGTGGCGCTTTCGATGGTGCTGGCCCTGCGGCGCAGACGCAGCCCGGAGTTCGTCCGCCCGGACGGCTCGGATACGGAGACGGCAGCCCCCGCGGGCTGGGCGGTGCGCCTGCTATGGATCGCGCTGCCCGCCTGCGCGTCCGCCCTGCTGCTGGCGGTGACCAATCACCTGACGCAGAACATCGCCTCGATCCCGTTTCTGTGGATTGTGCCGCTCAGCCTGTACCTGCTGAGTTTCATCCTCTGCTTTGACCGTGACACCTGGTATCACCGCGCGTTGTTTCTCCGGCTGCTGGCGATGGCCCTGGCCATCATGGCCTACACCCTGACCGAGGACCTGGAGACAGTCGATCTCAAGGTTCTGATCCCGATCTTCTCTGCCGCCCTGTTCGTCTGCTCGATGGTGTGCCACGGCGAACTGGCCCGGTTGAAGCCGCATCCCCGCTACCTGACTTCGTACTACCTGATGATCGCGCTGGGCGGCGCCGTGGGCGGCATGCTGGTCGGTTACGCTGCGCCGCGGGTGTTCGGCGGGTACTACGAATTGCCGGTGGCGATCGCCCTGTGCGGGGCATTGGCGCTGATGGTCCTCTTCCGGGATTCCGCCACACCCCTGTACCGCGGCGGGCAGCCTGCAACCTGGGTGGTGATCCTGGGGGTGTACGCCGCCATCCTGGTTTGTCTGGCCATGGGCGTGCAATCCTCGGTCAAGGGGTACCGGGTCCGGGAGCGCAATTTCTACGGCAGCCTGCGGGTCAGCGACCAGGGGGCGGAGGAGATCGCCACCCGGAAGCTCATGAACGGATCCATCAACCACGGTGAGCAGTTCCTGGATCCGGGCCGCAGCCGCACGCCGACCACCTACTACGGGAGGAATTCCGGCGTCGGCCTGGCGCTTTTGAACTCCGGCCGGCAGCCCCAGCGGGTGGGTGTGATCGGGCTGGGCGCCGGCACTCTGGCGGCCTACGGGCGCAAGGACGACTACTACCGCTTCTACGAGATCAATCCGCAAGTAATCCGGCTGGCCCATTCCGAGTTCCGGTTCCTGAGGGAAAGCGAGGCCCGGGTGGAGGTGGTGCTCGGCGATGCCCGGCTCTCGCTCGAGCGCGAGGCGCCCCAGCAGTTCGACGTGCTGGCCGTGGACGCTTTTTCGAGCGATTCCATACCCGTTCACCTGCTGACCCGGGAAGCCTTCCAGCTCTATTTCCGTCACTTGAAACCGGACGGCATCCTGGCCGTGCACGTGTCCAACCGGTATCTGGAACTGGAGCCCGTGGTGGAGCGCATCGCCACCGCCCTGGGGCGGCAGTGCCTTTCCTTTGACACCGAAGACGACCATATCCACAACGTGTTCGGCGCCACCTGGGTGCTGGTGAGCAGCCGGCCCGGCCTGTTCGACCAGCCCGTCTTCAGCCGCGCCGGCATACGCATCCAGCCGCACCCCAACCTGCGCGTCTGGACCGACGACTACAGCAACCTGGTGAGGATTTTGAAGTAGAGTGGGCGGGAAGCGACTCCGGCGGCGCCGGCTGGAAGAAGGAAACTCTGGAGGATCCGCAGGTGCTGCTCCCGGTTCCCTGACGATCCTCGCCCTCAAGGCGGCGGCGAGGGCTGTGGCACATCGGAAATTTCTCTCCAGCCCCCGGCGTGAAGGTGAGCTGCACGAAGAGCGGTCCGGATCGCGGCCTTCCGGTTCGCCTCGGCTCGCTCGGCCGGTCAGAGTGCAAATCTGCGCTACGGCCGGGCCTCAAACACCAGGTTGAAGGGAGTTTCGGCCGCCCGGCGGAAGCCCGTGAAGCCGGCCGAGGTCACCACGCCGCGAATGCGCTCCTCGCCCGCCTGGGCGCCCAGCCCCGCCCCAACCTCCTGCGCCAGCGAGGCGGGCGTGCAAATCATGGTCGAAGCCGAATAGTAGACCCGCCCGACGGGGTTGTGATTCTCCTCGGGCCGGTTGTTGGCGAACGGTTCCACGATCATCCACACGCCGCCGGGTTTCAGTGTCGAGAGGACGTGGCGGGCGGCGCCCACCGGGTCGCCCATGTCGTGCAGGCAATCGAAGAACGTGACCAGGTCGTAGCCGCCGTTGGCCGGATAACTCTTGGCGCTGGCCACCTCGAAGGTAACCTGGTCCATCAGACCGTCTCGCCCCGCTACGTGGCGCGCATATTCTATCGAGCCGCTATGGTAGTCGAAGCCGTAGAAGCGCGATTTCGGAAAGGCCTTGGCCATGATCATCGTGGACGCGCCATGACCGCAGCCCACGTCGGCTACCGTGGCGCCCGCCGTGAGCTTCTCCCGCACGCCATCCAGCGCGGGAATCCAGGCGCTGACCAGGTTGCTTTCGTAATTAGGCCGGAAAAACCGCTCGGTGCCAAAGAACAGGCCCGCGTCGTGTTCGTGCCAGCCCACGCCTTCGCCCGTTCGGAATGCCTGGGTGATCTTCGGTTCGTCCTTGAAGCAGGACGCGATAACGTGAAAGGCGCCGGGCAGGTCCTGCACGGTGAGGGCGAAGGCCTGCTCGGACGGCAACTGGAACCGCCCGGTTTCCGGATCGTAGGTCACGTAGCCGCTGGCTGCATTGGCATTCAGCCACTCCCGCACATAGCGCTCGGCGGTGCCGGTCCGGGCGGCCAGTTCCCCGGAAGTCAGCCAGCCCGCGCCCGCCATCGCTTTGTACAGGCCCAGCTTGTCTCCTACGATCACCAGCGTGGCGTGTATGGCGGCGCCCATGTCCGCCACTGCCTTCTCCAGGAAGGCATGCAACTTTGCTTCGTCAAATTCCAGGGCTTTTCCCAGAGTAGCCATGGTTTTCCCTCCCAGTATTCGGTTGTCCGAAGGTCTCTGTTGGAATTGTACGTCCGCCGCGGAACGGGTTCAACGCCTGCGCGGCAGTTGCCTGGGCTTACCTGCCGAGATACGGCGGCGGCTCGGGAATGGCCGCGCCGTCCTTGCGCGGCGACGATGCGCCGTAGTTGGTCTTGGCCGCGATATCGCGCATGACGGCCTGCCCCCCGCCGACCTGCGGAGAGTAATCGCCGAGCACCGTGATCTCGTGTCCGATTGCGGTGAGCCGGCGGCGCGCCTCGGGCGGCACGCGGGCCTCCATCAGCAGGTCGCATCCGCCGAAGGTGAGCTTGGTGAAGCGCGGGGCCTCCAGCGCTGCCTGCAGGTTCATGCCGTGGTCCACGATGTGAGAGACAAACTGCGCGTGCGCCTGGGCCTGGTTCAGCCCGCCCATGATGCCGAAGCCGATGCGCTGCCCGCCCTTCTCCATGAAGCCCGGGATGATGGTGTGGAACGGCCGCTTGCGGGGCGCCAGGGCATTGGGGTGCGCCGCGTCCATCTCGAACAGGCCGCCTCGATTGTGGAGGTGAAAGCCCATGCCGTCCACCAGCACCCCCGACCCGAAGCTCTGGTAGATGCTCTGGATCAGGGAGACGATGTTGCCGTCGCGGTCAACGGCGGCCATGTAGATGGTGTCACCCAGCGGTTTCGACGGAGCGCCCGGCTTTACGTCGCACTGAGCGCGCTTCGGATCGATGAGTCCGGCGCGCTCGGCGGCGTACTCTTTCGAAAGCAGGCCGGCGACCGGAACCTGCGAGAAGCGCGGGTCGGCCAGGTAGCGCCGGAGATCGGCGTAGGCCAGCTTCTGGGCCTCCATTTTCACGTGTAAGGTTTCGGCACCGGCGGGGTCGCTCCCTTCCAGGGGAAAGCGCTCCATCAGGTTCAGCATCTCGAGCGCGGCCATGCCCTGCCCGTTGGGCGGCAACTCGTACACTTTCCACCCGCGGTACTCGACCGAAATCGGTTGCACCCATTCGGAATGGAACTCGGCCAGGTCGGCGGCAGTCAGAGTACCGCCCAGCCGGTCGGAGGTCTTGAGAATGGCCCTGGCGATCTCCCCCTTGTAGAACGCGCCGGCGCCGCCGGAGGCGATCAGATCGAAGGCCCGCGCCAGGTCGGGGTTGCGGAAGATGTCGCCCACGGCGGGAGCGGCCCCGGAGGGCAGGAAGAAACTGCCCGCGAGCTTTCCGCCTGCGGCTTGCCAGCCGTTTTGGATGAGTTCGGTTACCGGGAAGCCGTTGCGGGCATAGTACACGGCCGGTCCGAACAGCTGGCCCCAGGGCAGGCGTCCGAACTTGCGGTGGAGTTGCTCCCAGCCGT
>JADZAF010000301.1 GCA_020852755.1 Bryobacterales bacterium | reverse complement strand
CGCCGGCCTCGATCTCCGACGAGGGAAAGAGCGGTTTCCAGACGCCGCTGGATCCGCGATGGACCACGTAGAGGTAGCCCTGGTCGTTCACCTCCACCCGCAGGCGAATCCGATCGCCGGAATGGAACACGGAATCCGGAGCCACTTCCCGCAGCACCGCCGCCCCTTCGCGTTTCAGCACGCTGCAGCGCATCCCCAGCGGCGGCAGGCTCTTTTGCACCGCCAGCACCAGCGGCGCCGGCTCTGTGGACGGTTGCCGCTCAGGCGGCTGTCGGGATTTCGCTCTCTCCGCCCGCTCCTGCTTTGCAGCCGGTTGCGCCTGCGCTTTCGCCCGCGAGGGCGCCGGCCGGGTTCGCTTGGCCGCCTTCGGAGCGGAATAGAAGATCTCGCGGGCTGTCAGTTTCCTTCCCTCGGGAAGGTTCTGGCCGCCGCCTGGAGCGGCAGCGGCCAGCAGGACCGCAACCGCGGCGCTCGCCCCGGCAGGTCGCATGGTTCCCTCCTTGTCCCGGATGGCTGCTACCCACAACATATCAGGACGCGGCGAAAATGAAAACCGATTCGTTGACCCTATAGCCGCATTTACCACGAGAAGGATTTTGGAGCATAATGGACGTGCCGCGTTGTAACAGGCAAAGGAGGTATCCGATGCCGCAACACTGGCTCTATCTTGAGCCCCGCAATGCCCTGGCCCTGCTCGTGGCGGTTCTGACTGGTTTTCAGCCGGCCCTCGCCTCGCAGACCGCGCAGGCAGCCCCGGCCAGGTTGAACCTCGTGATCGTGGAAGGAGAGGGCGCGATCAATAACATCCGCCAGCGTACCGCGCGAGAGCCGATCGTCCAGGTGACCGATGAGAACGATCGCCCGGTCGCCGGCGCCACGGTCTTCTTTCTGCTGCCCGACAGCGGCCCTGGCGGGGCCTTCGCCGGCGGCGGCCAAAGCCTCAAGGTGGTCACCGACAACCAGGGACGGGCGGTGATGCGCGGTTTCCGCGCCAATGCCCAGTCCGGCAAGTATCAGATCAAGGTCGAGGCCTCCTATCAGAACCTCACTGCCAGTACCACCATCAACCAGGCAAACGCGGTGCTGACGGCCGGAGCGGCCGCCGGTGCGGGCGGGGCCGGGAAACTGATCGCCATCCTGGCCGTGGTGGGAGCCGGAGTTGCCGGAGGGGTATTCGCAGCCACCCGCTCCGGCAACGGCTCAAGCAACGGAACGCCCACTCCGCCGGTGACGTCGCCGACGGTCATCACGCCGGGAACCCCTTCGGTAGGCGGGCCCTAGCCGGCCCGCTCCGGGCATCCGGGAGGAGAAGACCCCCATGAAGATGCTGATCGCGTTCAGTTCGCTCCTGCTCCTTGCACCTGTGCTCCCGGCCGAGCGTATAGGGGCAAAGCGCGTAAGCGGCGAGACCGCTGAAACCGCGCGGGCGCCCCGGTCCGCGGCGCAGGGCCGTCTGGTTCAAGGTCCGCTGCTTGGAATCTCCGTCGGGCGGAAGACCGGCATCCGCCTGATCCGCGGCGTGGCGGGCGCCGCGACACTCGGACCCGCCCTGGAAGGAGTGCCCGCCTTGACCGCCTGGGCCGCCTCGGCGGATGGCGACTACTTCATCGGCGTCACGGCCGAAGAGGGCAAGCCGGTTATCGTACGGCGCCTCAGCGCCGGGCCAGAGACGCTTTTTCCTGGCGGAGAAGGCCTGCGCGATGCCATCGTGATCACCAGCCCGCGCGGCACGGCGGCCGCCGTCTACGACCGCGGGGCCGGCAGGATTGCCGTTTTCCCGAATCTGCCCGATGATCCCGCCCATTACTGGCTCGATGCTCCGGACACGCCGTCAGGGGAGATCACCGCGCTGGCCGTTCGGGATGACGGGGCCCGCGTGCTGGCCGCCGCCGGAGATAGCCTGCTGGAAGCCGGTCGCGCCGGCGGCTGGAGTCACCTGGCGTCTCTGGAAGGTCCCGCCGTGACGGCGTACCTGGCCGGCAGCGGCGGTCTGATTTACGCGGACGCAGGCGCGCGGCGTGTGTACCGGATCGAAGGCGGAGGCTCCATCTCGGTGCTGGCCGGCGACGCCGGCGGAGTCACCTCGCCGGCGGGGATCGCGGCATCGCTCGACAACCGGCGCGTCTTCGTCGCCAACCAGGACCCTCCGGCGGTTCTCGTCTTGGACCTTGACACGGGGCGCGCGGCGCTGGTTGATTGCCCCCGGGTTCCCTCCCAAATCAGCCGCTTGTCGGGCCGGGGGGTGTTCCAGCTAACTAGCGCGGATGACGGAACCCTCTACCTGCTGGACGGCGAAGGTGAGACGCCCCGGCTTGCGTTTGTGCCGGCGCCGGCCGCCGGCGGCGAGGGAGGGGAAATCCAATGATCGCCCGCTGGCTCGGAGTCCTGCTCGCCGGTTTGTGCCTGGCCCCTTCCGCTTCCGCCCAGGTGGCGCTCTCGATCAAGACGCTGTCTCCGGACAGCGTCCTCGCGGGATCCGACATCTTTCGGATTCAGATAACCGGCAGCGGCTTCCTTACGGACATCTCGCCGCCTTACGGAACGGTCGCGCGCTGGCAGTGGGGGAATTCGAATCCTGTCGATCTGCCGACTACCGTGATGACCGGCACGATCCTGTACGCTACGGTGAACGCAAGTCTCGTGGCCTTCCCCGGCACCGCGCAGATCTCGGTAGTGAACCGCACACCGAACGGCCAGACCTTCTCCGGAACGCTGCCTTTCACCGTCGTTGCGCCCCTGGCCATCGCCACCTCCGCCTCGCTGGTCCCCGCCACCGAGGGAGCCATCTACTCCACGAGACTGGAAGCCACGGGCGGGTTTCCTCCCTACACCTGGGGGCTGTACCAGTCGGCTCTCCCGCCCGGGCTCACGCTGCAGTCGAACGGCACGCTTTCAGGCACGCCGTCACAGGCGGGAAGCTTCAGCTTTCGAGTGCGAGTGTACGACTCGAGGCAGAACATCGCGGAGCAGGTATTCTCGCTGACGGTTCGTCCGGCCGTCCCGTTGTCCATCGTCACTGAGTCTCCCCTCACGGAGGCCTATCTCAACATCGCCTACAGCAATCAGCTCGCGGCCTCCGGCGGCGTGCCGCCCTACTCATGGCGGCTCTTTGCCGGCAGCCTCCCTGCCGGTCTCGGCCTGTCGTCCGGCGGAGCGCTGACCGGCGCCCCCACGCAAGTGGGCACGTTCAGTTTTCAGGCCAGGGTCTACGACACACTGCAGACCTCTGTGCAGAAGACCTTTGCGATCACGGTTCGTGCGCTGTCGCCGCTGGCCATCGATACCGAGTCCCCCCTGAGAGAAGCGACGGTCAATGTCGCCTACAGCGCTACACTCACTGCCTCGGGCGGCCTGGCGCCCTATTCCTGGCGGCTGGCGTCCGGCAGCCTCCCCGCCGGTCTGGCCCTCTCCTCCGCCGGCGCTGTTGCCGGCACGCCGACGCAGGCGGGCACTTTCAGCTTCCAGGCCAGGGTTTCCGACAGCCTGGAGAATTCCGCCCAGAAGATCTTCTCAATCACGGTGCGTCCCCTCACCCCGCTGGCTATCGACACCCCGTCGCCCCTGAAAGAGGCGGACCTCAATGCCGCCTACAACGTCCAGCTGGCTGCCTCCGGCGGCGTGCAGCCGTACTCCTGGCAGGTTGTTTCCGGCGGCGGGCTTCCTGCCGGACTCTATCTCAATGCCCGGACCGGAGCAGTCGGCGGCACTCCCACGCAAGCCGGGGACTTCTCCTTCACCATCCGCGTCCTCGACCAGTTGCAGAGTCAGGCCGACCGGCTGTTCGCCTTGAGAGTGGCGGCCCCGCTGTCAATCGCCACGGCTTCGCCCCTCCCCCAGGGCCGGGCCGGCGAGGCGTACAGCCAGACGCTGAATGCGGCGGGCGGCACACCGCCGTACTCCTGGTCTCGAACCGGAGGCACGCTGCCCCCCGGCTTGGCCTTCACCACCGGCGGCTCGCTGAACGGAACTCCCGAGAGCGAGGGAGTCTTCAGCTTTACCGTTCGCGTTACTGATGGAGCCAGGCGCACCGCCGACCAGGCCTTTCAACTGACCATCTCGCGCCAGGCCCTGCGCATCCTCACGGCGCAGCACCTGCCCCCCGGTGACGCCGGCCAGCCGTATTCCGCCAGCTTCACGGCCGATGGGGGGAGGCCGCCCTACTCCTGGCAGCTCGCCGCGGGCGGGTTCCCTCCGGGCCTGACCCTTTCGACGGAAGGCGTCTTGAGCGGCTCGCCGTCCGGCGGGGGCGACTTCGGCTTCCGGCTGCGCGTGACCGATGCCGCCGGGGCGGCCGCCGAGCAGGACTTTGGCGTGCGGATCACTCTGCCCGCTCTGCCGGCGGTGTCCGTGGAGTTGCCGGG
>JADZAF010000300.1 GCA_020852755.1 Bryobacterales bacterium | reverse complement strand
TCCAGTTCGAACCGGGCGCCGGGAAGCGCCACCTGGGGCCGGGGCGGCTCGGTGTAATCGCCGCCGGCGATATAGGCGTGTCCCACGTTCAGCTCGGCGATCATCTCGCCGATGACGTAGTTGAGGTCGGAGCGGTGGCCGACGTATTCGAGCAGGGGAGCGTATTGGGCGCGCAGCTTCTCCCAATCGTAGCCGTGCATGTTGGGGACGTAGAAAAAATCGCGGTAGCGGCGCCATACCTCGTTGAAGATCTGGCTCCACTCGCGGGAGGGAACGCGGTTCACCCGCAGGCCGGCGGTGGAAACGGACTTCCGCCCGCTCTTGCCCGCGGGCGTGGCGTCGTAGAGGCCGAAGCCGCCGCTCTCGCGGACCAGGACTTTCCTGCCGTCGCAGGAGAGTTCGAATCCTTGCACGCCCTCGGCCAGCACGGTTTCCTTGCGGTCCTTCAGGGAGAAGATGACCAGAGCCGGGCGCGGATCGGGTTCCCTGCCGTAGTAGGGTTCGCCCGCGCGAGTGTAGAGCAGGTGGCCTTTGACGGCCGCGAGGCCGCGGTAGTTGTGGGCGGGGACGGGGACCCGGGCGACCCGCCCGGCCAGGCCGTCAAAGTCGATCCGCACGGTCACGGGGGCGGGCTTCTTCTCCGCTTCCTTGGCGGCTTCGTCGAATGTCACCTGGTCTTCCTCGGGCGGGAAGGGGTTCTTCGCGTCCTTCCGAAGCGCCAGGGCGTAGATGGAGACATTGCGGGCGCCGGCGAAGTTCCACTCCACGGCGCTGAGCAGGGGCGCGTATTCGCGCTCGCTCAGGAAGTAGAGGTAATTGCCCTCCGGATCCCACACCGGCTGGAACTGGTTGAACAGGTTTTCCTGCACGCGGCGGGCCTTGTTCTCCGACGCGCTCCAGATCCACAGGGAATTGAACTCGTTTTCGCCGGTCAGGCTGTAGGCCAGCCAGGCGGAGTCCGGGGACCAGGTGTAATCCAGCAGCTGGCCCCGCCGCTCATCGGCCACTTCGAGGATCGATTTGTCGTCCAGCTTGAGGACGTAGAGCTTGCCGTCCTTGTCGCTGAAGGCCAGGCGCCTGCCGTCCGGGGCCCACTCGATCCGGTAGCGCATGGCCTTGCCGTTGGAGGTGAGCCTTTCGGGCGCGCCGCTGCCGTCCTGCGGGATCACGTAGAGCTCTTCCTCGCCGGTTTCGTCCGAGATATATGCGATTCTGCGGCCGTCCGGCGACCAGGAGGCCCACTTGTCGTGAGCGCCGGAAGAGCGGGTCAGGTTGCGGGTGACACCTTTCTCGATCGGAGCGTTGAAGACATCGCCCCGGGCGACGAACACCGCCCGCTCGCCCTTGGGGCTGAGTCCGAAACCCTCGATCTGGCCGGCGGCGGAGATCTCGGCCGGGCGGGAGGCCAGGCCGTCGCCGGGCACCTGGATGGAGATCCGCCGGGGCCTGGCATCGCGGATGTTCAGAGTCCAGAGTTCCCCGTTCATCTCATAGACGATCTCGCCGTTCTCGCCGCGGCTGGGCCAGCGCACGTCCCATTGTTTGGAGTCGGTGAGCTGCCGGAGTTTCTTCGACGCCGGGTCGTACTCGAACAGGTTCAGCGTGCCGGTGCGGTCGCTGGCGAAACAGATCCTGTCTCCGATCCACATGGGGTCCCGCTCGGTGCGGCCGGAGGGCGCCACCGGTTCAATCCGGCTGGAGGCCAGATCGAAGATGTAGAGATCCTGCTGCCAGCCGCCCTGGTAGCGTTTCCAGGCACGAAAGTCGCGGTAGAGGGGGGAATAGACGATGCGCTTGCCGTCCGGGGAGAGGTCGCCGAAGCCGGAGGTGGGCATGGGGAGCGCCTGCACCGGGCCACCCTCCGGGGAGACGGTATAGAGGCGGCCGTCCTTGGGCGCCCAGCCCTCGCGCATGGAGCGGAAGACGATGAACTTGCCGTCCGGGGTCCAGCCGTAGACCAGGTTGTCGTAGCCCCAGCGCGCCGGCAGCGGCCCGCGGGCCGGGTAAAAGGTCAGCTGTTTCGGCACCCCTCCGGTGGAGGGAATGACGTACACCTGTTCGTCGCCGTCGTACTGGCCGGTGAACGCGATCCACTTGCCGTCCGGGGAGAACCTGCCGAACAATTCCAGCCCGGGGTGGGCGGTGAGGCGCGCGGCCGTGCCGCCGGCCGCGGGGGCCATCCATAGATCGCCCGCATACGTGAATACCACCCGTTCGGCATGGATGTCGGGGAAGCGCAGGAGGCGGGTCTGGGCGGGCGCCGCCAGCGCGGCGCACACGAAAAGCAGCGCAATTCGCAGCATAAAAAGACTATCGTATCAGTCAGGAGATTGGAACGAATGAAAGCTGCGCGGATGCATTCCCACGGAGGGCCCGAGGTTCTGGTGTACGAGGAGGTTCCGGATCCCGGAATCCGGGCGGACGAAATCCTGCTGCGGGTGCGGGCCTGCGCCATGAACCACCTGGACCTTTTCGTCCGTAACGGCATCCCGGGCATGAATATCCCCATGCCTCACGTGCTGGGCAGCGACATCGCGGGAGAAGTGGTGCGGGTGGGCGAATTGTGCCGGCGGGTGCAGCCCGGCTGGCGCGTTCTGCTGTCCCCGGCCCTGAGCTGCCGCCAGTGCCCGCAGTGTCTTGCCGGGCGCGACAACTTCTGCCGCCGGTACACGCTTTTCGGAGCGGCGGTGGACGGCGGCAACCGCGAGCTGATGCCCGCGCCCGAGTACACGGCGATTCGAATCCCGGACGAGATGAGCTTCGAAGACGCCGCCGCCGTACCGCTGGTGTTTCTGACGGCCTGGCACATGCTGATCGGGAGGGCCGCCCTGGCGCCGGGAGAGGATGTGCTGGTGATTTCGGCTTCGAGCGGCGTAGGCTCGGCCGCCGTCCAGATTGCCCGGCTGTTTCACTGCCGGGTCATCGCCACCGCGGGCGGCGAGGCGAAGATGGCCAAAGCGAAAGAGCTGGGGGCGGATCACGTCGTCGATCACTACGCGCAGGATATTTCGGCCGAGGTCAAGAGGATTACCGGCAAGCGCGGAGTGGACGTGGTCTTCGAGCACGTGGGCACGGCCACCTGGCAGAAGAGCATGGAATCGCTGGCCGCGGGCGGCCGGCTGGTCACCTGCGGGGCCACCACCGGCTACGACGCCCGGGTGGACCTGCGCTTCCTGTTCAGCCGGCAGCTTTCCCTGCTGGGTTCCTTCATGGGCTCCATGGGCGAACTGCACCGCGTGCTGGAATTCGTCTTCGCGGGGAAGTTGAAGCCGGTGATCGACCGCACGTTCCCGCTTTCCGAAATTCGGGCAGCGCACGAGCGGCTCGAGAACAAGGAGCAGTTCGGCAAGGTGGTGCTGCTGCCTTAGGGCCGGTTCAGATCGCTTCCAGCGCCTTGCGGAGCCGCTGGTTGGCCTCCTCGGCGATGGGTTCCAGCTGGGGATTGCCGACGAACTGCATCATCTGGCGGGCGTCGATGACGGCCACTTCGGCGGCGCCTCCTTGTTCGCGCACCAGCACGTTGCAGGGCAGCAGCAGGCCGATGCGCGGTTCGGCATTGATGGCCCGGTTGGCCAGGTTGGGGTTGCAGGCGCCCAGGATCATGTATTTCGGGAACTCGATGCCCAGTTTCTCCTGCATGGCCTTGCGCACGTCGATCTCGGCAAGGACTCCGAAGCCCTGCTCCTTCAGGGTCGCCTTGATTCTCTCCAGCGCCTGTTCATAGGGAAGGTCCACGCTGCGAATGAACCCGTATTTCCCGCTCGCGATTCCGGCCGGCATGGGATGGCTCCTCGCCTCAAGTGTAGCGGCCGCGAGCCGCCGGGTACAATGGAGTTCTAACAGGGCTCCATGCGGATTCAATCCCTCATCCTGGCGGTGGTCTGCGCGCTCCCGGTTTTCTGCGCCCAGCAGAAGACCGCGCAGCCGGCCAGCGAGATGGAGAAAGCGGTGGAGGAGTTCAAGGTCCAGACGCGCAACCTGGGATTGCGCGAGGACAGCCCCCGCAGAGCCCGCAGTTCAGCCGGCAACCTGGTCTGGCACGGGCGTCTGTATGAGAACCTGAGGAACGACTTCCTGGACGCCGTGCCCCATCAGATCACGCAGCGGGGCGGGAACAAGTCGCTGCTGCGGCGCAACCAGTTCGGCTTCAACGTCAGCGGGCCGGTGGTCATCCCCAGGCTGTACAGCGGCGGGCGGACCACGTTTTTCTCGCTCTCCTACGAGGGCATGCGGGAGCGGATCTCGCGGACCTACCTGCGCACCATCCCGACGCTGGCGGAGAGGGGCGGGGACTGGTCGGAGACGGTGAACCAGGCCGGGCAGCTGCTGCCCATCTACGACCCGTCCACCACCCGGGAGAATCCCGACTTCAATCCCGCCCAGCCGGTCTCGACCGACAATCTGCAGTACATCCGCGATCCATTCCCCGGCAACCTGATCCCGACCGCCCGGCAGGATCCGGTGGCGCAGAAGGCGGTGAGCTTCTATCCCTCGCCCAACGCCGCGGTCGGTCCGTTTTTCCGCAACAACTACTTCATCAACACTCCGGAGGCGAACTCGGCCGACGGGGTGATCGCCAAGCTGGACCATGCTGTTGGGGAGCGGCACCGCATCACCAGCGAGATTGCGTTCTCGAACGGCTTTCTGGGCGCCGCGCGGTGGTTCCCCAACGCGGCCAACCCGGGAGACAACGACCGCCGCTACAACTCCCGGCGCGGGTCGGTGGATTACGTGTTCACGGCATCGTCGAACACCGTCAATACCGTTACCTTCGCCGCCAGTTCCGATTCGTCGCGCTACGGGCTGGAAAGCGGCGGCGGGACCGGCGACCTGGGGATTGCCAACGCAGGCGGGGAGTCCTTTCCGGTACTCTCGTTCCAGCCGTACCTGGCCATGGGGCGCTCCAACCCCAGTTCGCGCTACGGCAGCGCCAGTTTCGTCTGGGTGGAGGCCCTGTCGCTGCGGCGGGGCAAGCATTCGCTGCGTTTCGTCGCCGAGCATATCAACTACCGGGTGAACTCCTACGGACCGCAATACCCCTCGGGCTACTTCCGCTTTGGGTCCGGGCTGACCAGCCTGCCGGGCATCGTGGACACCGGCCATGCCTTCGCCAGTTTCCTCCTGGGTCAGGCCGAATACGCGGAGAAGAGCGTCGTGGTGGCGCCTTCCTACTTCCGGCGCGCGTATTCGCTGTTCGTGCTGCGCGATCAATGGGAGGTCAGAAAGGGGCTGACGTTTTCGGTGGGGGGCACGTTGACCCGGCGGACGCCCCGAATCGAGAAATACGACCGGCAGTCCACCATTGACCTGAGTGTCATCAATCCCGCCAACGGGCGGCCGGGCGCACTGGTAGCGGCGGCCCGGGACGGCCGCGGGCGGGCCTTCCAGTCCACCCGGGTCAGCATGGACACCAGCGCCAGCCTGGCCTGGAATCCGAGGGGCAGCACCAAGACCGTGGTGCGGGCCTCCTGGTCGCGCAGCTATGCCATGATCCCGATGTACAGCGGCCAGTGGGGCACGCAGGGCTTCAACGACTACCCGACTTACATCTCGTCCAACGTGCAACTGCAGCCCGCCGTGGTCCTTTCGCGGGGCCTGCCGCCCCTGACCAAGGCTTTGCCGGACCTGCGGCCCGAGGCGGCCAACGACACCACCGCCGACCTGGTCGACACGAGCGGCAACGTTCCGGTCTACCAGAGCGCGTCGCTGCACATCGAACGGGAGCTGCCGGGGTCCATGATGCTATCCTTCGGCGCCGACACTTCGGGAGGCCGGGACCTGTTTCTGAGCAACGGGGGCGTCAACCCGAACGCGGTCCACCTGGACTATCTGGTGTACCGGGACGAATTGAACGACGAGAAGTTCAACCGCGCCCTGCGCCCCTATCCCCAGTTCAAGGGCTTTGACGTTTACAGCGCGTGGCCGGCGGGCAATTACCACCGCAGCGAGGCCTGGGTGCGGCTGGAGAAGCGGGCCTCCAGGGGAATCACCTTCAGCACCCAGTACGAGTTCTCCAAGCAGATGGACGATTACTCGGGGCCGTACGGCAAGCAGGATTTCTTCCATAACCAGAACGAATGGTCGGTCACCACCGGATCGGTGCCGCACCGTCTCCGGCTCAGCTACACCTACGAATTGCCGCTCGGGACGGGCAAGGGCTGGCTGCGGTTCCCGGACTGGCGGCGCTTCATCGTTGACGGCTGGTCTTTTACCGGGACAGGCATCACCCAGACCGGCGGGCCCATCTTCCCGCGCCCGCAGTACAATAACACCGGCGGCGTCGTGCAGGCCTTGCGAGTGAACGTGGTTCCGGGCGTCAGTCCGCGGGTCAAGAACCCCGGGCCGGAACTGTGGTTCAATCCCGCCGCGTTCGATCAGCCCGCCGATTTCACCATCGGCAACGGTCCCCGCACTCTTTCCAGTGTTCTGGCTCCCGGTTATCTGAATTACGATATGACCGTGAACAAGCGTGTGAGCCTGGGAGCGGACCGGACGCTGGAATTCAGCGTGGCGGGGTTCAATTCCCTGAATCATGCCAACTGGAACGATCCGGACATGGTGATCGGACCGGCCGATGCGCCGAACGTGAATGCCGGCAAGATCATCGGGTCGGTGGGAGGGAGGGTCATCCAACTGGGGCTGAGGATCAGTTTCTGATGCGGAGGCGGGTGTT
The DNA here is from genome assembly GCA_020852755.1 of Bryobacterales bacterium. Taxonomy (GTDB): domain Bacteria; phylum Acidobacteriota; class Terriglobia; order Bryobacterales; family Bryobacteraceae; genus JADZAF01. Next base: position 11,968 of record JADZAF010000300.1, on the reverse strand, counting down.
GGGGATCTGTGCCGTGGCGGTCCTGGGGAGCCTCCTCTGGGCCGCTCCCAAGGAGCGCCGGGGGCACTTCCGGATCCCGTTCTGGCTGGCCTCCAGCGGCGAGCAGGCCTCCCCGGCCATCCGGCCGAAGGACTTGAGCGCCTCGCTGGGCGGCGCTCCCACCAAGGTGCTGAAAGTGAACGGCCCCGAAGACGACCTGCTGGTGCTGGTGGTTTTCGACCTGACCGAATACCTGGAGCTGGCCGACTCCGCCAAGCAGGCCTTCACGGCTGCCCTGGAGCGTCTGCCCGGGCACGCCCTGGTAGGATTGCTGCGATCGCAGGACGGCCTGCGGGTGCTGGTGGATCCCACCGCCGACCGGACTGCGTTGAGCGACGCCGTGCGCGCGATTCCCGTGAGTGGAAAAGCCGGGCTGCTGGAAACCGTGGAAACCGTGGAAACCGTGGCGGACGCGGTTCTGGCCAAGGCGGACATCCGTGTCGCCATCCTCTACGTGACCGATAGCGACGTCGGCAACTATCGCGAGGATTTCACCAACCCGGTGATCAACTCCAGCGACTCGGGCGACTTGAGCCGCCGGTTTCCCGAGCAACTGGTGCGGGAGAAGGTATCCCGGATGGAAGCCAACCTGGCCGGCCGCCAGGCGCCCCTGTTCATCGTGCACCTGAACTATCGCAGCGACCGGCTCAACGAGGCTTACCAGGTGGGGTTGAAGCGGCTGGCCGAGATCACCGGCGGCGGCGCCGAGTTCTGCCGTTCCGTGGTGGAGATCCCCACCGCCATTCAGAAGAGCATCGAATTGATTACGTCGCATTACAGCGTCAGCCTGGAAGTGCCCCAGCGGTCCTTGAAGAATGTCGAAATCCAGCTGGGGCTGGCCGGCGGGGAGGGCGAGCGCAGTCTGAGTTACCGGACGCAGTTCGCCTTCAAGTAGTGGTGCTTTCGGACTGTCGTCGAGAAGGGAGTCATCGATGGCAAAGTTAGTCAGAGCTTGTTGGGTGATCGGCTTTCTCGCCGCGGCCGTGCTGGCCATCGTGCTCGTCCGGCAGGCGCGGGTCACTCGCGAGCAGACTGCGCGGGTGGAACAGCTCTCGGCGGAGAACCAGGCGCTGCGGGCCCAACTTCAAAAAGCGGCTGAAGAGATCGAAACCCTGCGGGAAACACATCCGGGGCTGCTGCCTCCTCCGGTCGCGGGAGCCGCCGATCCGTCCGAGCTGGATGCGCTGCGGAAGCGGACCGAGGCCGACGCTCAGGCCATCCGGCAATTGAAGGACGAGCTGACCGCGGCGGCCGCCAATTCCGGCCGGCTGGAATCCCGGCTGGCGGAGCTGGAGGCGGAGCTGCAGCGGGTCAGCGAGGAGAACCAGCGCCGGTCCGCTTCCCAGGCCGACCTGGGGGAGAAGATCGCGGGGTTGAACCGCATCATCAACGCGCAGGAAACCGAACTGAAGTCCAGAACGGGCCGTATCGTGCAGCTTGAGCTGGCCATTCGCAAGCTGCGCGAGGAAAACCAGAAGAGCTCGCTCAAAAGCCAGCAATCTTCCCGGCTCATATCGGAGCTTCAGGATATCCGGCGCCGGCGCGATGCCCACCTGGCGAGTGTCCTGAACCGGTATCGCGAGATGGCGGAGCAGTTCCGGGACGTTTCCGGAGCCCTGGAGAGCCGGCAGCGCCAGGAGGGGGGGGCGCCCGGCGGCGCCGACGTGGCGCGTATCCAGAACACCATCACCCTGGCCGAAGAGGACTTGCGCCAGTTGAACAGCTTGCAGGCGCAGGAGTTACGCGTTCAGAAGCAGATCCTGGAGCAATAGGAAAGAGGCCGGCATGATCTCGGCGACGATTTTCCCGGGCCGCTACATCCAAGGGGGCGGCGCCATTGAGGAACTGGGCGGCGAACTGTCGCATTTCGGGGCGCGGTGCTTCATCCTCTGCGACAGCCTGGTGCTGGACACGCTTTTCGGCGAGTTCCGTTCCGCCCTGGAGCGGCAGGTGGGGATCGCGGTGGAGCGTTTCGGGGGCGAATGTTCCGATCCGGAGATCGACCGGCTGTCGGATCTGGCCGGGCAGGCGGCCTGCCACTCGATTGCCGGCATCGGAGGGGGTAAGACCCTGGATACGGCCAAGGCGGTGGCGCAACGGCTTTCGCTGCCCGTAGCCGTGGTTCCTACCATCGCTTCCACCGACGCGCCGTGCAGCTCGCTCTCGATCATTTACACTCCGGAGGGCGAGTTCCTGCGGGCGGTGGCCCACGGGCGCAACCCCAACCTGGTCCTGGTGGATACCGGGATCGTGGCGCGAGCCCCGGTCCGGCTGCTGGTTTCGGGCATGGGCGATGCCCTGGCCACCTGGTTCGAGGCGGAGTCCTGCCAGCGCAGGCACGCGGCCAACATCGCCGGGCGGGTCGGGTCGCTTACCGCCCATGCCCTGGCAAGGCTGTGCTACGACACGATCCTGGAGTACGGCGTCCTGGCGCGGTCGGCGTGCGAGGCCCGGGTGGTGACTCCGGCCCTGGAACGCGTCGTGGAGGCCAACACGCTGCTCTCCGGGTTGGGCTTTGAGAGCGGCGGGCTGGCGGCGGCGCATGCCATCCACAACGGTCTCACGGCCCTGGCGCCGGTTCACCGCTTCTACCACGGCGAGAAGGTGGCGGTGGGGACGCTGGCTTCCCTGTTCCTGACCGGCAAGCCGGCCCGGCTGATCGACGAGGTCTACGGCTTCTGCGAGTCGGTGGGGCTGCCCACGACCCTGGGTGCGATCGGGCTGGAGGGTGTCACGAACGACGACCTGAGGCGGGTGGCCGAAAAAGCCTGCGCGCCCGGGGAGTCGATCCACAACGAGCCGCTTCCGGTCACTCCGAGCGACGTGCTCGCCGGTCTCCGGGCCATGGACGCGGAGGGAAAGCGCCGGACCGGCGCACAGGCGGGGGCGGCCAGGGCCCGCTGACCTGGCTTCTTGTCGCGGCGGGCGCCTCCGCCGGACGGCGGCGCTCCAGGCCGCGAAGGCGCTGCCTACTCCGGGCGCCGGAAGGCGAGCACCGCGTTGAGACCACCGAAGGCGAAGGAGTTCGAGAGGGCGAACTCCACATCCGCGGCGCGTGCCTGGTTGGGGACCACGTCCAGGTCGCAGCGCGGGTCCGGGGTGGTGAAATTGACAGTAGGCGGCAGGACTCCCTCCCGCAGAGCCAGTACCGTGGCGATGGCTTCCAGGGCTCCCGCGGCGCCTAAAGCGTGGCCGTGCATCGACTTGGTCGAGCTGACGGCCAGCCGGTCGGTGTGGCTGCCGAAGACGCTGCGAATGGCCGCCGTCTCGGTCACATCGTTCGCCTCGGTGGCGGTCCCGTGGGCATTGATGTAGCCGACCAGGCCGGGCTTGAGGCCGGCATCGTGCAGAGCCGCCCGGATGGCGGCCGCCTCGCCTTCCGCCGAGGGCTGGGTCAAATGCGAAGCGTCGGAGGACATGCCGAAACCGACGATCTCGCCCAGGATGGCCGCGCCCCGCGCCCGGGCGCTTTCGAGCGATTCCAGGACCAGAATGGCGCCGCCCTCGCCCAGGACCATGCCCTGCCGGTCGCTGGAGAAGGGCCGGCAGGTCTCCTTGGACACCACGCGAAGCGCCTCCCATGCCTTGAGGCAGCCGAAGCTGAAGGGAGCTTCGCTGCCCCCGGTCAGAGCCAGGTCGGTAATTCCGCCGCGGATCATCCAGAAGGCCTGGCCAATCGCATGGTTGGCAGACGAGCAGGCCGTGGAGACAGTGTACGCGGGTCCCATCAGGCCCCACTCGATGGAGATGGCGCTGGCCCCGGCGTTGTTCATGATCAGGGGGATGGTAAAGGGAGAGATGCGGGGCTTGCCCAGACGGTACACGTCCCAAAAGGCCGTGTCCTCGGTGGTCTGGCCGCCCGTGGAGGAGCCTACGATCACGGCGGCGGTGGAACGCAACTGCGGCGTCCACTCGATGCCGGCGCCGGCGACCGCCTCTCGCGCGGCTACCACCGCGAATTGCGCGAAACGGTCCAGCAGCGCGGAGGCCTTCGGGTCGAAATAGGCCGCCGGATCGTAGCCCCAGACCTGGGCGCCGTTCTTGAAGCGCAGGGCGGAACAATCGACGGTTTCAATCGGCCGTATACCGCAGCAGCCGGAGCGGAGAGAATCCCGAAACTCGGAGACGTTGCGGCCCAGGGAGGAAATCACTCCCAGGCCCGTGATGACCACTCTGCGGGCGGCCACGCTAACTTGCCACCGCCGGCGTGTTCTCGCCGCCTGCGACCAGCTTTCCGATGCCCTCTACCATCTGGCGGACGGTCCGGATGCTCTTGGCCTCCTCGTCCGGGATGTTGATGTTGAACTCGTTTTCGAGCGCGAACAGGATGTTCACGCCGTCCATGGAATCGATGCCCAACTCCTCGAAGGTGCTTTCGATGGTTACCCGTTCGACGGGGATGCGCTGCGTCGAGGCGATCACTGCGAGTACTTTCTGCGTCAGTTCTTCGGACATAGCAATTGGCTCACCGTTTCAAACGAAAATCCCCTGGAGAGAAGCATCGGGATCAGGCGCTCCAGGGATTGCAGGGTCGAGCGGATATCGGGATTGGGCTGTAACTCCCGGCCGTCGTGGAAGCAGAGGATGGAACCGGGGCGCACGCGGGGCGCCACCCGGTCCACGATGCGTCCGGCGCTCAGTTTCCAATCCAGCGCCAGGTCGGTCCACATGACTCCCAGCAATCCCAGGCGGCGCTGAGCGGAGCGAAGGCCGAACCAGCGGGCGCCGAAAGGGGCGCGCATCAGGCGCGGGGAAATGCCGGCTACCCGCTGGATGGCGCGCTGGGCGCGTTCCAGTTCCCCGTGGATGAAAGCCGCCGAGCGCAGGTAGAAGGGCGCGTGGGAGTAGCCGTGGTTGCCGATCTCGTGCCCGGCCTCGCGCACGGCCCGGGCCGCCTCGGGCAGCCGCTCGACGTTGGCGCCGCATTGGAAGAAGGTGCCTGTCACGCCGTGGGCGGCGAGCAAGGCCAGCAGCCCGGGGGTGCTTTCGCTGGGACCGTCGTCGAAGGTCAGGGCCAGCGACGGCCGGTCCGTGGCTCCCCGGTATACCGAGGGGCCGAAAAAAGTGGAAGAGCGGCCGCGGACGGCGTACGTCGCCAGGGCTACACCCAGGCAGGCGGTCGTGCCGGCGGCCAGCTTTGTCATACGCCGAATCTTAACATAGCAGGGCCAGGAATCCCTGTTCGGGGCGGGCGCGGGCGCCGGTTTTGGAGCCGGGCGGCCGCGATGGAAGCCGCGCGGGACGCCGCGGCAGCGCCCATTGAGAACGTGCCGGATCAGGGCCGGATGCCGGGTAAGCGGAACTTTCAGGGGTCTTGCGGTGTCTACTGGTCTGCTAGGATAGAAGTGAACTCCGCTAGAGGCTGAACGCCGTGGCTGATTCGCTTGTGTTCGACCGCAACCCGGACGGACATCGCGAGGGGGCGCCCCCCCTCGACGATTCGCAATTGTTGCAGGGCTTGCGGGAATTCTCCGAAGAGGCCTACGAGACGTTGGTCCACCGTTTTCAAGAGCCCGTCTACAACCTGGTTTACCGCCTGCTTGGGAATTCCCCGGACACCTGCGACGTGGTCCAGGAAGTCTTCCTGAAGATCTTTCGCAGCATCAAGCATTTTCGGGGGGACAGCAGTTTACGGACCTGGATTTACCGGATTGCCGTGAACGAAGCGCACAATCACCGGCGCTGGTTTTCCCGCCATCGGAGGCAGGAAGTGGGGCTCGAGGACGAACGCGACGGATGTGAGCGCCTGGGCGATACTCTGGCTAACTCCGCGGCCTCTCCGTTCGACTATGTATTCGACCGGGAGAAGCAGGTGCTGATCGAAGACGCCCTGACGCGCATCAACCCCGCCTTTCGCGAGGCTGTGGTTCTGCGCGATATCTCGGATCTGAGTTACGAGGAGATTGCCGAAATCCTTCAGGTTTCGCTGGGTACGGTGAAGTCGCGTATCCTGCGGGGCCGGGAAGCGATGCGCCAGCAACTGACCGGGCGGCTGCAGCCGGAGCCGGTGCTGCGATGGGCGCCTCAGCCGGCTGAATGGAGGCATGCATGAGCTGCCAATCGGTCCGGGAGGTCCTTTCCGCCTTTCTCGACCGCCGGTTATCCGGCGAGGAGAGCAGGGACGTGTCCGGACATCTCATGGGTTGTTCGGAATGCGCCAAGCGGTCCGAAGAGTTGTCCGAACTCCGGCGCGGTCTCGGCCGCTTGCGCCAGGCGATGCCGCCCAAGTGGCTGGGCGTAGAACTGCTGGTGATGGCCTCCCAGGAATGTGTGCGCGCCCGGAACCGGAGTTCCCTGGCCCTGCAATTCCATAATTGGTTTGAACGTCTGAAGCTTACCTCCGACAACCTGATGCGGCCGATGGCCCTGCCCGTGGCGGGAGGCCTGGTCTCGGCGCTGTTCCTGTTCAGCATGCTGCTGCCCCACCTGCGCGTTCTGGCCGGTCCTCTCAACATGACGCCGACCGGGCTGTTCACCGAACCGACCATCGCCACGACCTCGCCGTTCGGAGTGAGCGACGAGGTGCTGGTGGAACTGCTGGTCGACCAGGAGGGCCGGATCGTCGACTACGCCGTGGCGGACTCCCACATCAGCCGGGAAGTGCAGGCCCAGATCGGCAACATGATCCTGTTCACCAGCTTCAACCCGGCGACCGCATTCGGCCGGCCCACGGCCGGGCGGGTCTGGGTTTCGTTCCGCCGCAGTCACATCGTGGTGAAAGGCTGAATCGCGGCCTCCGTGGCTCGCCAGAAGCTCGGGCAGCATTTTCTCACTCAGGCCGGCATTCTGGAACGGATTGCCCGGGCGGCATGCGACCCCGGTGAACCGCTGGTGATCGAGATCGGGCCCGGGCGCGGGCCGCTGACCGCGCAACTTCTTTCCCTGGCCCGGCGAGTCGTGGCCATCGAGCTGGATGCGGGCCTGGTGGAACACCTGCGCAGCCGGTTTGCCGGCGACTCGCGGCTCCAGATCCTGGAGGGCGACGCCCTGGCGGTCGACCTGGCCGGGTGGGGTCCCGCGGTCATCGCCGGCAATCTCCCGTATTACGCCGCCACCCCGATCCTCGAGCATGTGCTGGCCGCCGGCCCGATGCTGAAACGCGGAGTGTTTCTGGTGCAGAAGGAGGTCGGGGAACGGCTGACCGCGCGGCCCGGCCGGCGGGAGTACGGCTTTCTCAGCGTCCGGACATGGCTTTCGGCGGATGCCGAGGCGCTGTTCGTGGTGAAGCCGGGCGCCTTCCGGCCTCCGCCCAAAGTCGATTCCGTGGTGGTGCGCCTCCGGCCCCGAAACCGGGCCTCGGAGCTGGGCATTGCCGACCCCGCCGGTTTTCTGGCGTTCGCCGGCCTCTGTTTCCGGAGCAAGCGGAAGACCCTGCGGAATAACCTGGCGCCCATCTACGGTTCCGCTGTGGATGCCTGGCCGGAAGCGCGCATGCGGGCCGAGCAGATCCCGCCAGAGGGCTTTGCGGAGTTGTACCGGCGCACCCGGGCACGAATGCCATGAGCCTGGGAGGTTTCGCGATCCCGGCGCGCTACGAACGCGAGCCCCCCGGACGTCTGCGGGCGGGGCGCAGACGAGCCTTTTCCGCGCGGCAGCCGGGGCCTGAAGGAACGCTTGCCGGCGCGCGGCCAGCTAGAATGAATCAATGGCTGAAGAACAAGAGGCCGGGCGTCCGGCCGAGAGCTTTGAAGCCTGCCTTGACGAGTTGGAGAAGGTCGTCAAGGAACTGGAAAGCGGCGACCTTCCCCTGGAGCGCTCCCTGGAGCTTTTCGAGAAAGGAATGGCTCTGAGCGAGAGCTGCCGCAAACAACTCGAAGACGCGGAAACCCGGGTCGAAATTCTCCTCCGGAAAGAAGGCAGGGTCCAGCCCGAACCCTTTCGGAACGACAAGCCATGAGCCTCCGCGAGCACCTTGCCGGGCAGCGGAAGCGGGTGGATGCCGAACTGGACCGGCTGCTGCCTTCCGAAACCGTCCCACCCGAGATGCTGCACCGGGCCATGCGCTACAGCATCTTCGCGGGCGGCAAACGGATCCGTCCGATTCTCTGCCTGGAGGCGGCGCGAGCGGTGTCGGATACCGCGGAGGGCGTCATGACAGCCGCCTGCTCGCTGGAGTTGATCCACACCTACTCCCTGATTCACGACGACTTGCCGGCCCTGGACAACGACGACTACCGCAGGGGCAAGCCGACCTGCCACAAGAAGTTCGGCGAGGCCATGGCCATCCTGACGGGGGACGCCCTGCTCACCCTGGCTTTCGAGGTGCTGGCGGGGGTGGATTCGGCCCGGGCGGACAGCAGGGTCCGGCTGATCGCGGAACTGGCGGGCGCGGCGGGTACGGTGGGCGGCATGATCGCCGGGCAGGTTTTCGATCTGGAGGGCGAGCACCGCGAACCGGACCCGCTGCTGCTGGAATCGATCCACCGCGCCAAGACGGGGGCCATGCTGCGCGCCAGCCTGCGGCTGGGGGCCATCTGCGCCGGGGCGGACGAGGACCAGTTCGCGGCGCTTTCCTGCTACGGCGAGCATGTGGGCCTTGCCTTTCAGATCGTTGACGACATCCTCGATGTGGAGGAGAGTTCCGAGGGGCTGGGCAAGACCGCCGGCAAGGACGCGCAGCAGCACAAGGTAACGTTTCCGGCCGTTTACGGCCTGGAAGCATCCAGGCGCATGGCGGAGCGCGAGCGGCAGGAGGCTCAGGACGCGCTGGCGCCTTTCGGGGAGCGGGCGGCGGTGCTGCGCGAGCTGGCCGGCCTGATCGTCCAGCGGAAGACCTGAAGGGCGCATGGCCAGAGACCGGAAGCCCCGGACGGCGCGGCTCGACAGGCTGCTGGTAACGCGGGGTCTGGCCGGCTCGCGCGAGAAGGCGCAGGCCCTCATCCTGGCGGGCGAGGTCACCGTGGACGGACGGCGGGCGGAAAAGCCCGGCCAGGCGGTTTCCGAGGACGCCCGGCTGGAAGTTCTGGCGCGGCCTCCCTACGTGAGCCGGGCCGGGTCGAAGCTGGCGGCCGCGCTGGATGGCTTCGGCATCGCGGTGCGCGGCCGCGTCTGCCTGGACGTGGGCGCGTCCACGGGCGGGTTCACCGACGCCCTGCTCCAACGGGGCGCCTTGCGGATACATGCCGTGGACGTGGGCCGCGGGCAGCTGGACTGGAAACTGCGCAACGATCCCCGCGTGGTAGTGCATGAAGGGATCAATGCCCGGTATCTGCGGTTCGATGATATCGGCGAACGCGTGGACCTCGCGGTCTGCGACGTCAGCTTCATTTCGGTTACCCTGATAATTCCCGCCGTGACGCCCCTGCTTACGGAAGAGGGCCAGATGGTTGTGCTGGTGAAGCCGCAATTCGAAGTGGGGAAAGGGCAGGTCGGCAAAGGAGGCATCGTGCGCCAGGCCGAGCTGCGCCAGGCGGCCTGCCTGCGGGTCCAGGAGGCGGCCGCGCGATTGGGGTTCAGTACGAGCTTAATGGAGAGTCCCGTCTTGGGAGCGGAAGGGAACCAGGAATACCTGCTCTATGCCCGACATTGAAACGGTCGGTATCATCACCAAGCCCAACGTGCCCGAGGCGTATCAGATGGTGCCCCAGCTCATCGAGTGGCTGCAGGCGCGCAAAATCGAAGTGCGCTGCGACCAGGAGACGGCTGCCTACACCACCCTGTTGGCCGGCCTGCCGCGCCAGCAGGTGCCGGAAGGCTGCGACCTGGTGATCGTGCTGGGCGGCGACGGAACCCTGCTCTCCGCCGCGCGGGCCATCGGCGAGCACGAGATCCCGCTGTTCCCGGTCAATCTCGGGGGACTCGGCTTTCTGACGGCCATCACGACCTCGGAGCTGTTCCCGGAACTGGAGCGCGCCTTCCGGAACGAGCACCGGATCGGCGTGCGCAAACTGCTGGAAGCCGAGGTGGTGCGCGACCGGACGGTGATTATCCGGCACTACGCGCTCAACGACGTGGTTCTGACCAAGCCCGCCCTGGCGCGCATGATCGACCTGGACGCCTGGGTGGACGACCAGTTCATGTGCGCCTATAAGGCCGACGGCCTGATCGTCAGCACGCCGACCGGCTCCACCGCCTATTCGCTCTCGGCCGGCGGGCCCATCATCTTCCCCCGCGTGCCGGCTCTGTGCATCACTCCCATCTGCCCGCACATGCTGACCAACCGTCCGGTGATCGTCCCGGAGACCAGCGTGGTCCAGATTGTCTGCGGCAGCAAGAACCAGCCGGTCTACCTGACCATTGACGGCCAGATCGGCGAGCCGCTCAAGGAGGATGACCGGGTGGTGTGCCACAGTTCGCGCTTCGCGCTGCACCTGATCCGCCCGCCCCGCATGCGCTTCTTCGATGTGCTGCGCCAGAAACTGAAGTGGGGCGAGCGATGAGCGCGCTCCCGGCCGGTTGGAAGCGCCTGTCGCTGACCGCCTGGATCTTCATCGGCATGGGGGCCGGAGTGCTGCTGGGCGTGGCGGCGCCGGGCGCGGCCCGGGAACTCTCGCCGCTCAGCAACATCTTTCTGCGCCTGATCAAGTCCATCATCGCGCCGCTGCTGTTCGGAACCCTGGTGTACGGGGTGGCCGGCGCCGGGGACTTGAAGCGCATGGGCCGGATCGGGCTGAAGACGATCGTGTACTTCGAGATCGTGACGACCATCGCGCTCTTTCTGGGCCTGGGAGCGGTGAACCTGGTGCGGCCGGGGGAGGGGATGACGCTCCAGCACACGGCTGCCGAGCTGGCCGTGCCAAAAGCAAAGCCGTCGCTGGGACAGGTGCTGGAGCATGTCTTTCCCTCCAGCGTGATCGACGCCATGGCGCGGGGGGACGTGCTGCAGGTGGTGGTGTTCTCCTTCCTGTTCGGGGCCGCCTGCGCGGGGGTGGGGGCCAAGGCGCAGCCGGTGGTCGATTTCGCCGAATCGCTGGCCGAGGTGATGTTCCGCTACACGCGCTACGTGATGTACCTGGCTCCTTTCGGGGTGGGAGCGGCCATGGCCGTGACGGTCGGCTCGAAAGGGTTCGCCGTCTTGTTCGGCCTGGGCAAACTCGTGCTCACCATGTATGCGGCCCAGATTCTGTTCCTGGCAGGCGTGCTGGGGGCGGTGGCGTTGATCGCCAGGGTGCCCCTGGCGGCCTTCTACCGGGCCGCCCGGGAACCGTTTCTGATCGCCTTCTCGACGGCTTCCAGTGAGGCCGCCCTTCCGCGGGCGCTCGAGAACATGGAGCGCTTCGGAGTGCCCAGGCACATCGTGGCCTTCGTGCTGCCCACCGGCTACAGCTTCAACCTGGACGGCTCGACGCTGTATCTCGCCCTGGCTTCGGTGTTCGTGGCGCAGGCGGCGGGGGTTCCACTAAGCGCGGGCCAGCAGCTGCTCATGATGCTCACGCTGATGCTCACGAGCAAGGGGGTGGCGGGCGTGCCCCGGGGAGCGCTGGTGATCCTGGCGGGCACCATTGGGAGCTTCGGGCTGCCGCTGGAGGGCGTGGCGGTCCTGTTGGGCGTGGACGCGGTGCTGGACATGGCCCGCACTTCGGTAAACGTGGCGGGCAACTGCCTGGCGGCCGCCGTAGTGGCCCGCTGGGAGGGCGTGAGGCTGCAGCCGGCAGCGGACGAGGCCCGGGCGCTGCCGGCGTAAGGCGACCCCTCGCGAAAATCTCCAAAGTCCGCCGGAGAGTTAGTCAGTTAAATTCCAGCGCTGAAAATCTCAGAATTTGTCCCTCAGATTTCGCGTTCCGCCGTAACCGTAACGGCCGCAAGCTGTCAGCCATCAGCGATCAGCGGTCAGCCTGCAAGCCCGGGGGATTGTCCGGTGCCGTGGCTGTTGAGCGCCCAGAGCCCGTCAGCCAGAGGCCAAGCCGCGCGAGGTGAGGGAAGAAAGGGTTTCCAAAGGGAACGAAACCGTAGGTTTGGTTCCCTTTGGGCTACGGCGCGCAGACGACCG
>JADZAF010000299.1 GCA_020852755.1 Bryobacterales bacterium | reverse complement strand
GCCGCGAAGTTGTCCAGGTGGTAGTTGCCCCGGCCTTCCCGGTTGGGTTTCCACAGCTTGCCCAGGTAATGCACCGCCACCGGGTCCTGCTGCGAAGACGGGATAATGTTGCCCGGATAGGGTGTGCGCGTGATGACCGACCCGTCCGCCGAGGTTTTCGTCGTCCACGGGTCGTAGATGGTCCGCAGGCCGCCCGAGCCGTTCAGCGACTGCGAGAAGTTCCCCTGCCGCTCCAGGTCCGTCGGCAGCGTGTTCAGCAGCGTGGACGGGTCGGTCTTGTCCCATCCTTCGTACGCCACGAAGTTGAACAGCCTGTTCTTGATGACGGGGTGGCTGACCGTGCCGCCGTACATGTGCGTGCGGCCCAGGTTGATGGTTCGGTAGACCCGGTTCTCGTAGGCGTTGGCCCACGGGTACTGGCCCTGGTAGAAGGCGGTGCCGTGCCAGTCGTTGGTGCCCGACTTCAGCGTGAGGCTGATGTTGGAGCCCGAGCTGTTGCCGTACTCGGCATCCACCGCGTTCTGCTGCACGTTCACTTCCTGCACCATGTCGGGCGAAGGTACGTACCCGGTCTTGTATCCGATGCCCACCGCGGCGCCGTCCACCTGCAGGTCGTTGCTGTAATTGGCTCCGCCGCCGATCCGCTGGTTGTTGGGACCCCAGCTGTGATAAGGCTGGAACTCCGTGCCGCCGTCGTTCTTCTCCACCGCCGGATCCAGCTGCGCGAGCAGGAAGGGCGTGCGGTAGATCTGCGGCAGGTTGTTGACCAGCTTGCTGTCGACCGTGGTGTCCAGCTTGGCGGTGTTGAACTGCACCATGCTGGCCTCGGCCGACACCGTGATGGTTTCCTTGACGTCGCCCGCCTTCAATACCGCGTTGACGGCGATGTCGCCGCGCTGTTGCAGCACGATCTTCTCCTGCTGGAAGCGAGAGAAGCCGGCAAACTCCACCGTGACGGTGTAGGTGCCGGGACTGATCAGGTCGAAGATGTAGTTCCCGGTTTCATTGGTCTGCCGGGTGGCCGAGACCCCGGTTTGCGTATTGAGCAGAGTGACGGTGGCTCCCACCACTGCTCCGCCCGTGGAATCCACGACGCTTCCCCGAATCCTTCCTCGGAATTCCTGGGCATTCAGGGCGGCAGCCAGCATCGCTGCCAGAAGAAAGAGAGCTAAGCGAGTGTGCTTCCTGGCAATACTCACTTCATATCCTCCTAGGACAAATCGCTATACGGCAAAACTAACCACACCCCGCTGTCCGAAAGGACAGTGTTCGACATACATCATCACACTGAGAGATCGAAGTCAAGGGGGGGCTGGACTCCCGCCCGCTTACTGCGCGGACCGCAGCGGGGCCTTGTTCTCGTAGAGCGCGATGCGTTCCTTCAACGCGTCCGCCAGCTTCTGCCGGTTCGTCTGCAGCGCGCCCGCCAGAGCGCGGCGCGCGGTCTCCACCGCTTCGGGAAAACGGCCCGCTTCCGCATAAGCCGCCGCCAGCGTGTCCAGGATCGCCGGCTCGCGGCCGCCCGAAAGCTGCGCCGCCCGCTCCGCCAGTCCCACGGCCTCGCCGCCGTTTCGAACCGAGGCGTCGGGATGGGTGGCCAGCACGCGCGCGGCCTGGTTCAGCACCAGCACGTGGTCCGGCTCGGCACGCAGCACTTCTTTCCAGTGGGCCAGGGCCTCCGCGGCTTTTCCCTGCAGGTAGTAGAGCGTGTCGCCCAGGTTCTGGTGCGCCTGCGAGTAGTGCGGATCGATGGCCAGGGCTTTCTCGAAATGGGCTACCGCCTCGTTCACCATGCGCTTCGAAACCAGCGCGAACCCCAGGCCGTTGTGCGCTTCGGCGGAATTCGGGTTGGCCTGGAGAACGCGCTCCAGGTGGACGATGGCCTGGTCGAACCTCCCCGCGCGCGCCAGCGTTCGCCCCAGCTGATTGTGAACCTCGACGGCCTCCGGGCTCGCCTCCAGCACTTTCTCGAAGTGCGCGATGGCTTCGTCCAATCTGCCGGAGCGCGCCAGGGCCACACCCAGGTTGTAGCGGGCCTCCGCGTAGTTGGGATTGGCCTCCAGGGCCTTTTGGAAATGCGGCACAGCCTGGTCGATCTTGCCGGTCCCGGCCAGCGCGCGCCCCAGGTTGTTATGCACCTCGGCGGAGCCGGGCGCCGCCTCCAGCGCCTTCTCGAAATGAACGATGGCTTCGTCCAGCTTTCCGCTTCCCGCCAGCGCGGCTCCCAGGTTGTTGTGCACGCCCGCGTACGCGGGATCGAGTTCCAGGGCCTTACGATAGTGCGCGATGGCTTCTTCGGTTTTCCCCGTTCGCACCAGCGCCACCCCCAGGTTGCTGTGGGTCGCGGGACTCTCGGGGTCCAGTTCCAGAGCCTTGCGGTAGTGCTCGATCGCCTGGTCCGGCTTCCCCGTCCCGGCCAGCACGCTGCCGAGGTTCAGGTAGGCCTCGGGATACCCGGGATCGATCTCCAGCGCCCGGCGGTACTGCGCGATGGCTTCGTCCGGCTTGCCCGCCTGGGCCAGCGCAAAGCCGAGATTCAGGCGGGCCCTGGCATCGTTGGGACTCAGTTCCAGTCCCTTCCTCCACTGCGGGATGGCCGCCTCGTATTGCCCCTTCTCCGCCAGGTCCCAGGCCTGGTCGAACAGCCGGTATACCTCCACGGCTGGCGTGTCGATCTTCATCAAACCGTCCGGCGGAATGTTCACGAATTCCGGAATGTTCACCGCCCGGTTGGCCGCGGTCGCGTTCTCGATCAGGATGGCCGGCGTATCGTTGCCCTGCTCGTCGATGTGGGTCAGAAACATCTGCGTGTAAGGCGAGCGCGATTTCGAGGAGAACACCAGCCAGCGGCCGTTGGGAGAGAAGCTGTGCCAGGAATTCATCAGCGGCGTGTTGGCGCGCATGCGCCGCGCCTTCCCGCCTCTGGCCGGAACGATGTAGAGTTGGCTGTCGGGACGCATCAGCAGGCCGTTGCGGCATTGCACGTACACGATCCAGCGCCCGTCCGGAGAGATCTTCGGAAAAGTGTTGCTCATCCCGTTCTGTGAAGCGCCCGCCACCGGCTCGGCCCGCCCGCCCTTCCCGCCATTGAAGGGAATGCGGTAGAGGTCGTACTGGATGGGCGTCTCGTTCGGATCGTTGGCGCGCTCGGCCATCGGCCTGCCCGCCGGATAGGCGTCCTTCGCCCCGGCCCTCGCGAACACCAGGTACTTGCCGTCGGGACTCCAGGCGGCGTTGGTGTGGACATAGCGGGGATCGTCGGCGCCCGGCAGCGGCTGCAGGCGGCCCGTCGCGCGGCTGTACCAGGCCAGGATCCCGCGCGTCGGATAGAAAACCTGGAGGAAACGGTAGTTCTTGAAATTGGCTACATAGAAGTGGTCCGTGTCCTTGCGCTGCAGCCTGCGGCGCTCCGCGGACACCGGCTGCGCGGCCTCCAGCGCGGCAGGACTGATCATCGTGACCACGAACTGCCCGTCCGGCGAAACCTGAGACATGAAGCCGACCCGCAGGTTGCCGCCCAGCTTGCCGCGGAAGGAACTCCAGGCAATCACGTCCTCGTTGCGGATCGACATGCGCTGCCGGATCGGAACCAGGGTGTAGAGGCCCTTGTCGTTCTGCGGGCCGTCCAGGTCCATGCCCAGGGTTTTGCCGTCGCGGGAGAAGGAGTGGCAGTTGGCGCAGGAGTGCAGGCCCTCCATCAGCACCCGGCTGCGGGGCTCGCTGACGCTGCGCAGGCGCCAGGCGATCAGCGGCACCGCCTGGCGGGCCAGCGGCTTGATGACTCCCTTCTCCAGTTCCGAGGGCATCAACGGCACGTCGCGGTAGAAGATGGGCGCGCCGACCGGATCCCTGGAGGTCCGGATGGTCACGCGGCCGCTCGAAACAGCCTGCCGGGAACCCGCCTCCCGCAGCCCGGTGATGGTGACGGCGGCGGGCCGCCCGACCGAGCGCTTCTTGATCTGCTCCCAGACGGCCGTTTCCGGAACCCAGGTTTTCGCCGCGGCCTGCTCGGGAGTCAAGGTGGGAGGCTGGTTGGTTTCGGCGACGGTCCGCGGGTCGATCTCGCCGGCACGCAGCGGCTCGCCCCGCGATTCGATTTGAACCGGCGGCCCGCCGTCGCCGAACGCCACCTCGATCCGCCAGGCCGCGGCGTCCGCCGAAGCATCGCGCCAAAGGAACGTCGGGGCGGTCATGTCGGGCGGGAAGACGGAGCCCTCCGCCGGGTAGTCGATGGTGATGGCGGCCGGCTCGGGCCGCTGCGCGCTCACGGCCGGCGCCGCGATTGCGAAGCCCAGAACCACCAGGCAGGCCCCTGCTCTGCTCACACACAACTCCAATCAGGCGAGTGTATCACTCCGGCTCCGCCAGCTTCAGCACCTGGCCGGCGGGGACGTTGGACAGGGTCTGCACGGCGCCGCCGGGCCAGCGCACTTCCACCGAGGCGGCGGACTTCTCAGCTCCCAATCCGAAGTGAACCCGGCGGTCGCTCGAGGACATGAAGCCCACGCTGACGGTGACGTGGTTGTACAGCGCGCGCCCGGAGGGCGTCGTAACTTTGATCTTCGCGCCGATGGCGTCGCGGTTGCTCTTCTTCCCGGTCGTCTGAACCATCAGCCACTGGTTTCCGTTGTCCGCCGAGTTCACCAGGATGCGCGGCTTCCGGTTCAGGGAAGTCACCACAACGTCGAGAAAGCCGTCGTTGTTCAGGTCGGCGAAGGCCGATCCGCGCTGGTAGCCCACGCGGAGAAAGTCCTTGCCCATTTCCCGGGAGACGTCGATGAACTGCTTGCCGTCCACGTTCTCGAACATGGTGTCGTGCTGCGGCGATTCGGGCGAGAGGTTGTCGACGTCGCCGTTGGAGGAGTACAGGTCCTTCCAGCCGTCGTTGTTGTAGTCGATGAAGCCGTTGCTCCACCCGGAGCGCGGCTCGCTCAATTGCAGGATCCGGGCGACGGGCGAGACGTAGCGGAACGACTTGCCCCGCTGGTTGCGGAACAGCGCCCAGACCTGGCCCATGAGATTGTTGTAGAAGACGTCCACCCAGCCGTCGTTATCGTAGTCCTTGACATCGCAGCCCATGGAGGAGACCGTCTCCCCGCTGTCGTTGTAAGCGACACCATAGAGCAGGCCCACTTCCTTGAACGTGCCGCCGCCCTGATTCAGGTAGAGGAAATTCGGCTCGGTGTCGTTGGCGACGAAGACGTCGGTCCAGCCGTCGTCGTTGAAATCCGCGATGCCGATGCCCATCCCCTTTCCGGCCGCCTTGCCGAACCCGGACTTGCCGGTGACGTCTTCAAACCCGCCCTTGCCGAGGTTGTGATAGAGACGGTGCGGCACGGGATCATACAGCCTGGGCGAGCAGTAGATTTCGAGTTCGCCGCGGGTACAGCGGCGGTCCTTGTCCGCGCGCCAGAGCGTGTAGTTGGAGAGGACGAGGTCGAGCAGGCCGTCGTTGTCGTAATCGAACCAGGCGGCCTGCACGCTGAGGGTGTCGGCCGGCTTGGAGGCCAGGCCGGACGCATCGGTCACATCCTCAAAAGTCCCGTCCCCCTTGTTCCGGTAAAGGGTGTTCCTGCCCGTATTGGCGATAAAGAGGTCGGTGAAGCCGTCGTTGTCGTAATCGCCCGCCGCGACGCCGTAGCTGAAATCCAGGTGTTCGCCGGCTACTCCGGCCTTACGGGTCACATCTTCGAAGGTGAGGTCGCCGCGGTTGCGCAGCAGGCAATTGTAGAAGGAAGCATCCGTCTTCTTCAGTTCCGGCAGTTTGGCGCCGTTGGTGAAGAAGATGTCCATCCATCCGTCGTTGTCGTAATCCAGGATGGCCACTCCGCCGCACATGGGCTGCTGGAAGTACTTGCGGCCGGTGAAGTCGTTGTTCGAGATGTAGGCGATTTGCGAGCGCGGGGCGACGTCGGTGAAATGCGGGCGGGGAGGCCTGGCGCCGGCCGGGCGCAAGGCCAGCACGGCGGCCGGCAGCACGGCCAGGGCGGCCAGGATGGCGAGGCGGGCCGTCATGGCTGCCCGCATGCCGGCGCCGGGAATGCATCCAGCCCGCTGTGGCAAGCGCATTCGGGATGCGCCGAAGCCGCGCTTTCCAGGCGCGCCAGGCCGCAGCGCGCGGCCGGATTCCGGGAACCGAGAGCCAGAGCGGTTTCAAACTTGCGCCGGGCTTCCGCGGGCCGCGCGGCGCGCTCCAGCAGCAGTCCGTCCAGAACATAAGGGCCGTCCCATTCGGGCCAGCGGGATTCCAGCGCGCGCACAGCCTGGCGCGCATCCGCCAGCCGGCCCGTCCGGGCGAGGGCCGCGGCGCGAACCAGCAGCAGTTCGCCGCTATCCGGCGCGGACCGGAGCGCCTGGTCCAACAGGGCCACCGCGTCGGCGTGCCGCTTCTGAGCCAGCAGCAGCACGGCGGCCTGCTCGACCACCTGGGGGCGCGTGGCCGCACGGCGCAGTCCTTCGGCCAGCACCGCGGCCGCTTCCTCCTTTCTCCCGGCCGCGTCCAGAATGCGGGCCTTCATCAGCAGGTAGTCGCCGGCGTGCTCGCCCGCGGGGATCGTCCCGATCACTTCCAGGGCCTGTTCCGCTCCGCCGGTGAAGAAGACCGCGATGGCCAGATCCAGCCGGACGGCGGGGCGGTCGGCCACCGCCCGCTGAAGAAAGTCGCGGGCCAGCGGGTACTGTCCGGCGCGGAGCAGCGCGGCGCCGGCTTCTTCGCAGAGGCGGCTCTCCAGTTGGCGCGTGAGGAGCTGCTGGAACTCGGCGGCGGCTTCCTCCACCCGGCCGTCGGAGAGCAGGATTCGGGCCAGGGCCAGGCGGAATTCCGGCTCGTCGGGGCGTTCCTTGTTCAGGTTGCGGAGCCGCTCGATCTCCCGTTTCCGGCGATCCGCGCTGCTCAGCGCGGCGAGTTCGATCATGCCGGCTTCCGTCAACGGCCCGCGCACGTTTGCCGGGCGCATCTTCCGGAACTCGGCCAGGAACCGCCGGGCCTCCTCTTCACGGCCCAGCTCCATCAAGGTGCGGCCCAGGTGCAAGGAGATCTCGGGATCCCGCGGAGAGAGGGCCAGCGCGCGGCGCAAAACGGGCTCGGCCCTGGCCGCCTGATCGAGTGTCAGGTAGGAAAGACCGAGCTGATCCAGCGCCCGCGCGTTCTTCGGATCCATGCGGAGGATGGCTTCCAGGTCCGGCAGGGAGTCGGCGGTGCGGCCCATGCGGTGCAGCAACCATGCACGGGCAAAACGCGCGGGCAGCAGCTTCGGGTCCAGGCGCAGGGCGGAATCGAGCTGCTCGAGCGACTGCTCCGGCCGGTCCTTCCACGAAAACTGCGCCAGCGAGAAGTAGCCCAGCGGGTCTTTCGGATGGCTCTGCACGTAGCGGTTGAGTTCCCTCAGCCCTTCCTCGAGACGCGTGCCCGTGTAAGCGTAGACCCGGCCGCGGTCGCGGCGTGCCGCGGCGTCGCCGGGACGGAGTTGCAGATATTCGTCGTACGCCAGGGCCGAGTCTCCGTAGTAGCCGGCGTATTCGGCAGCCTGGGCCAGCGGCAACAGGATATCGGGGCGCTTGGGAGCGCGCTGGCGTGCCTGGGCGAGCACATAGACGGCGCGACTGTAATCCTGGCGGGCCAGGTGCACGAGCCCGATCTCCAGCAGCGTTTCGGCATCGTCCGGCTGCACCCTTGCGGCGACTTCCAGCGCGCGGAGAGCACGATCGTAATTGCCGGCGCGGGCCGCCGCGCGTCCGAGGTTCAGCAGCACGTTGAAATCGCCCGGACGCTGGGCCAGGACAGCGCTGAAGGCCGATTCGGCGCGGGTATACAGGCCCAGGCGGGCGCAGGTGAGACCGAGGGTGAAGAGAACCGGCAGGTTGGCCCTGGCGTCCCGCTCCACGCCGTCCAGGGCGTTCGCCGCTTCGGCCCGCCGCCCCGCCCAGTGCAGGGCCTCCGCACGCAGCAGCAGGATGGCGGGATTGGAGCTCTTCACGTGAGCGAGATACGCCAGGGCCTTGGCCCCCTGCTTCGCCTCGGCGGCCATGCGGGCCAGCTGCAGGTTCGCATTGGGGTGCGCGGGGACCAGCTTCAGCAGCCGCTCGAAATACTCCCGGGCGGCTTCCGGCCGGCCGCAGGTGAGGTGGTGATTGCCGAAGTTGTTGAGCACGGCGGGGGAGGAAGGCGCCCGGGTGAAAGCCTGTTTATAGTACTGCTCGGCCTCGGCGCATTTTCCTTCGCTGTCCAGTTGCGCGGCGCGGCGCAACAGATCATCCTGGGCAGCGCACCAGGAAACCGTCGACGACAGGACCAGGCAGATGGCAGCAATTTCCCGCACAGTCTGTTATCCGCATGATATAGCAGTTTCGCGCTACTCCGGCGGCAGCTCGAAGCTGACCAGTTCTCCCTTGAAGCCGCGTGTTTTCCAGGCTCCGTACAGGACTCCGGCCAGCAGCCACAGGCCTCCGGCGAGTTTGGCCGGCCAGCGCAGGTTCAACCAGATGTAGAAACAGATGCAGAATCCCAGCAGGGGCGGCAGGAAATTGCCCAGCGTTTTCTGCCCGCGCAGGAAATAGCGGCGGAAGGCCGCGGCGTTCACTCCCATGAAAGCGATGAAGGCCCCGAAATTCAGCATCTCCGCGCCCAGCTGATAGCTCAATATGAAGGCTCCGAGCAGGGCCAGCGCGCCGACGAACAGGATGTTGTTGCGCGGGATGCGGCGCTTGGGTTCGATGGCGCCGAAGAAGCGCCTGGGCAGGGCGTTGTCGCGCCCCATTCCGTAGAGCAGGCGGGCCGCGCCGAGCTGTGCCGCGCTGCCGGAGCCGATGGTGGCGATCAGGAGCGTGAAATTCACCAACTGGAACAGCCAGACGCCGCGCAGCGCGCCGGGATCGGCCGCCGGAGCGCCCAAGGCAGCCTGACCGGCCACGTAGGAGTAGGCCGTATCCACGTCCGGGAAGGGACGGCCTTCCGGCCAGACCAGCTGGCCCGCGTAAACCTCGAGCGAAGCGAGAACACCGGTGATGAGGCAGACGAGCACGGTGGCCCGCAGGATATTGCGCCGGGGGTCGCGCACTTCCTCCGAGAGCGTCGAGATCCCGTCGAAACCGATGTACGTGAGGACGGCGATCGAGGTGCCGGTGAACAATGCCTGCGGCGAGAACGTGTCCGGATTGTAGAAGGGCCGGGTAAAGAATCCGGGGCCGTGCTGCAAGCCCAGGATGTAGCGGCCGGCGGCTACGAAGAAGATCAGGATAACCACGCCCATGGCCGCGGCCAGGGCTTCGCTGGCGCGCGCGCTCTGGCGGATGCCGCGCAGGTTGAGCCAGGTGAAGAACAGGGCGAAGAAGACGGCCCAGGCGGCATACGGAATCTCCGGTATGATGTTGCCGGCCGCCTTGCTGCACCAGATGGTGCAGATCACCGGGTTCAGCATGTAGTCCATGGCCATGCTCCATCCGGTCACATATCCGAGGGCGGGATGGATCTCGCGCCCCACGTAAGTGAAAGCTGAGCCGGCGCTGGGGTAGGCGCGGGCCATACGGCCGTAACTGATGGCGGTAAAGAGCATGGCCACCATGGCGATGAGGACGGTGGTGACCACATGCCCGCGGGCCTCCTGGTGCACCACGCCGAAGACAGGCATGGGGGCCGTGGGCTGAATGACGACGATGCCGTAGAAGACCAGGTCCCAAAGGCTGAGCGCCCTCCGCAACCCGGGCTCGCTGCCGCCGGTTGACTTCGTGGAGGAAGTATTCATGGAACGTCCGATTGTGACATGATCGCGGCCGGGTTTGCCTGACGGCACTTTCAGTAAGACAAAATAAGCTCGGCTTCGGGCATGCGGCGTTATACTGGGGGCAGCTATGCACCCGCACAGGTACAGAATCTCCACAGTGGCCGTTGTGATCGCTGTGATGCTGATCGCGGCCGGCTGCGGCACCAACCAGCCCGCCGGCGAACAGGCCGCTCCTCCCGCCGCGGAGGGACCGGCTCAACCGGCGCCGGAAGCGGGTTCGCAGCCGGCACCGGCTCCGACACAGAGCTTTACCCCCAGGGCCGAGGCGCCCCGGGCACAACGGCAAACAAAAGCCAGGCCGCCGGCCGGGGCGCCGTCCGGTGTTGCGCCCTCCAACGTTGCGCCTGGGGCGGCTGCGCCCGCCAAGCCGCGGACCGTGACGCTCGAAGAGGGCACGGTTCTGGCGGTCCGGACGACCTCGACTCTCTCGACCAAGACCCACCAGACCGGTCAGGAATTCGAAGCAACCCTCGAAAAGCCCGTGGTTGTGGAGGGCCGTGAAATCCTGCCGAAGGGCGCCGCGGTGAGCGGCCGGATCGTGGAAGCCGATCCCGGCGGGCGGGTGAAGGGGGTGGCCTCCCTTGCTCTCGCGCTCCGCTCCGTCACATCCGGTGGAGAGTCGATCGCGGTCTCGACCAACACGGTTTCCCGGCAGGCCCAATCCAGCAAGAAGAAGGACGCCGCCAAAGTCGGCATCGGGGCCGGGATCGGCGCGGCCATCGGCGCCATCGCCGGAGGCGGACGGGGCGCCGCCATCGGAGCGGGCGCGGGAGGGGGCGCGGGTACAGCCGCGGTGCTGGCAACCCGCGGCGACGCGGCCGTGGTTCCGGCCGAGACCGTGCTGAATTTCCAGCTCTCCGGTCCTGTCACCGTCAGGATCCAGCCGTAGGACTGGAATTGGAATTGCATGCTTCCGAGGCGGCAGCCCTTGTCGTGTCAGGGGCATGCGACAGCGTAGGGATTCCCTGCGGAAAGGATCTCAAATATGAGACGTTACGGCCTGTTTCTCCTTTGTGCAGCAGTATTGATCACTCCGGCTCTGGCGCAGACCGGATATCTGAAGACGAAAGTGAACCCCGGACGGGCCGGGGTTTTCATCGACGGTAAGTACGTGGGCCCGGCAGCCAACTTCCGCATCGGGCGGAAGTATGCGGTAGCGCCCGGACAGCATGAAGTGAAGCTGGTGGAGCCGCGCTACGAAGACGTAACCTCGAACGTGACCATCGAAGCGGGCAAGACCTTCACGTTGAGAGAGACGATGAAGCCCCGGCCCCTGGCCCAGCCGCCCTTCGGCCGCCTGCGGATCAAGCATACCGACAAGTTCGCGGCGGTGTATCTGAACGACAAGTACTTCGGGCACGTGGACGAGTTCAGCAACTTCGCGCAGGGGGTGCTGCTGAACCCGGGTACGTACGACGTGCGGGTCGAGCCGACCGGCGGAGGCCAGCCGATCAGCCAGAAGGTCACAATCGAGGCCGACCGCGTCAGTGTAGTGCAGTAGACGCCGGCAGCGCGTGTTCCCGGCGCGCAGCGGCGGCATGAGCGCCGTCTCGCCGGCCAGGGGACGGGGGACACCCTGGGTGGGTGCGGCAGCAACCGCTGAATTGACACCGCGCCTACCGAGCCGCGACCGGAAGGAGCGGAATTCGACCGCTCCCTTTGGTCGCGGCTCAGAAACGGCGCTCCACGCAGCAACCGCTGAATTGACACCGCGCCTACCGAGCCGGTAGAGTAGGAGAGGGGGCGACGCAAGGGCGCGACCTCCTCTCCCCTCGTCGAACCGGACGTGCAGATTTCCCGCATCCGGCTCTCCTGGAAGCTCTCGCTTCAGGCAGGCACAAGCT
>JADZAF010000298.1 GCA_020852755.1 Bryobacterales bacterium | reverse complement strand
GGCGAGGAGTAGTAGACGTCGCATTGTTCCCGCACCGCGAAGTAGAACAGGCCGGTCTCCGGGTTGTAGGAGGGCGCCATCCAGTTGGTGGCGCCCGCCAGGCCGGGGCACAGGCGGGTCCCTTCGGGGCTGGGCTCGGAGTCCGCCACCGCGACCGGGCGGCCCTTCTCGTCGAACCCTTTGTTCCAACTCTGGCGCGCGAATTCCCGGGCCATCAGGAATTCGCCCGTCACCCGGTCCAGCACATAGAAAAAGGCGTTGCGGTTGGCCTGGACCACCAGCTTGCGGGGCTTGCCCTTCCAGTTCAGGTCCAGAAGCATGGGCGTCTCGCAGGCATCCCAGTCGTGGGTGTCGTGGGGCGTGAACTGATAGTGCCACTTCAGCCGGCCGGTGTCGGTATCCAGCGCCACCACGGTGTTGGTGTACAGGTTATCGCCCAGGCGGTCCTTGCCGTAAAGGTCAGGACCGGGATTGCCGACACCCCAATAGATGGTATCCAGCTCCGCATCGTAGGTCCCGGTCATCCAGGTGGAACCGCCGCCGCGCTTCCAGGAGTCGCCCAGCCAGGTCTCTCCGCCCGGCTCGTCCTTTGACGGGACGGTCCAGAAGCGCCACACCCGCTTGCCGGTCTGCGCGTCATAGGCGTCGATGAATCCGCGGATGCCGAACTCGGCGCCCGAGATGCCGCTGATGATCTTGTCCTTGACCGCCAGCGGGGCCAGGGTCGCGCTGTACGCTCCCTTGGTGTGGGGCGCCATCTCGGCGTCCCACAACAGGCGCCCGCTGCGCGCCTCCAGGGCGATCAGGTGCGCGTCCGGCGTCACCATGAACAGCCGCTCGCCCAGGATGGCGAAGCCGCGGTTCACCCCGCTGCCTTTGACCCCCGGCGGAAAGGCGTGCTTGTACTTCCACAACTGCCGCCCGCTGCGGGCGTCCAGGGCGAAGGCCACCCCGTCCCCGGCAGTGATGTACATGATGCCGTCCACCACCAGCGGAACCGTCTCAAACGCGCCCGGCTGGCCGGTCTGAAACATCCACTCCACCCGCAGGTCCTTCACGTTCCCGGTGTGGATCTGCTTCAGGCTGCGGTGCCGCACTCCGCTGTAATCGCCCCAGTAAGTCAGCCAGTTGTGCTGCTCGCCGGAAGCCTTCACCAGCCGCTCGAAGCTCACCGGCTGGGCGCCCAGCGAGGCGGCAAGCGCAGCCGCCAGAATGGCGGTTCTCATCGGATTCCCTCCGCCTGCTTGGCCTCGCCGCCCGCCGCGATCTCTCCGCGCAGCGTCTTCAAATAGGCCAGCAGGTCGTTCAACTCCTGCGCGGTCAGTTTGTCGTAAGCCGGCATGAGCGAAGCGCTCTCGTGAATCACCTGCTTCACCTCGTCTTTCTGAAACAGCCGGAAGCCCTGGGTCAGGTCGCGCAACTGCACGCTGAAGGTATCCTCGTTGACGCGCACCCCGGTGGTCCGCCTGCCGTCGTGAGCCACCACCGTGACGCCTTCGTATTCCGGCGGAACATCGAGCGACGGTTTCAAAATGGATTCCCGCAGGTAGTCCACGGAACGCGCCGCGCCGATGCGGCTCAGCTCGGGCCCGTAAATGCTTCCCTCGCTCCCGATGCGGTGGCAGGAAGCGCAGCCGTTGCGCACGTAGAGACGCCGCCCGGCTTGCGGATCGCCGTCCACGGTTTCCGGCTTCACGTCGCCCCCCGACAGGTGGCGGATGTAGAGTTCCAACCGCTCCAGATCGGCTTCTTCGAAATCGCGGAAGGCCGGCATGGTGGTTCCCGGAATCCCGTTGCGGACGATCTCCTTCATGTTCCTGTTGAAATTGGAAACCAGGTTCGGACCCCGCCCGCCCCGGCCCGTGAGCCCATGGCAAAAAGCGCAATTGCTCCGGAAGACCGCTTTGCCCTGCTCCAGGTCTCCGGAGGACGCACTCAGAACGAGCGGACATACTGCCAGCGCCCACAAAGAGAGGATTTTCATGTTAGCCCAGATACGCTCTATTGTACCTGAAGCCCGGTCCGGCCAATCCCCTCCTCTGCCGCGGCCGCGCGGAGCCACCCTTGGGCCCGCGGCCCCGACCTTACTTCACGCCCAGCACATGAAGCAGGAACGAGTAGTCCTCCGCGATCTCCTTCCAGCGGTCGTACCGGCCCGAGGCGCCGCCATGCCCGCTGGCCATGTTGGTCCGCAGCAGCAGCAGGTTGTCGCCTGCCTTCATGGTTCGCAGCTTGGCCGTCCACTTGGCCGGCTCCCAATACGATACGCGCGGATCGTTCAATCCCGCCGTGATCAGCATGTGGGGATACTGCCGTCGCCGCACGTTGTCATACGGCGAATAGGACTTGATGTAGTCGAAGTACTTCCTGATGTTCGAATTGCCCCACTCCTCATACTCGATTACCGTCAGGGGCAGGCTGGGGTCCGTGGCGGTATTGAGTACGTCCACGAACGGCACCATGGCCAGCACGGCCTTGAACAGATCCGGGCGCAGGTTGACCACCGCGCCCATCAACAGGCCGCCGGCGCTGCCGCCCATGATGGCCAGCCGCTCCTTCGAGGTGTAGCCCTGCCCGATCAACGCCTCGGCGCAGGCGATGAAGTCGGTGAAGGTATTCTTCTTGTGGAGCATCTTGCCGCCGTCGTGCCAGGTGCGGCCCAGGTCGCTGCCGCCCCGGATGTGGCCGATGGCATAAACGAAACCGCGGTCCAACAGGCTCAGCCGCTCGGAACTGAAGGCCGGGTTGGCGCTGGAGCCGTAGGAGCCATAGCCGTACAACAGGGCCGGGTTCGAACCGTCCTTCTTCAGGCCCTTCCTGTAAACCAGGGAAACCGGCACCCGCTGGCCGTCGGGTGCGGTGGCGAAAATGCGCTCCGTCTCGTACTTCGCCGGATCATACCCGCCCAACACCTCCTGCTGTTTGAGCAGCGTGCGGCGGCGGGCGGCCATGTCGTACTCGAACACGGAAGGCGGCGTGATCAGCGAGCTATAGTTGAACCGGAAACGCGTGGTGTTGAACTCGGGGTTGGAGGCCGGAAACAGCGAGTACACGGTTTCGGGGGCGTCGACATAGTGCGATTCGCCGGTCTTCAGGTCGCGCACCCGCAGCCGGACCTGGGCATCGGCACGCTCCATCAGCACAAGATGGTCGCGAAACGCTTCCACGCCTTCCAGGTACACCTTCGGCCGGTGCGGGATCACTTCCCGCCAGTTCCCGCGGCCCGGGTCCTTCACCGGCGCCTCGACCAGCCGGAAGTCCTTGGCGCCGTCGTTGGTCCGTATATAGAAGACCTCGCCGTGATGCTCCACGTCGTATTCAATGTCCTGCCGCCGGGGCTCGATCGGGCGAAACGAACCGTTGGGTTCGCCGGCCGGCAGGTAGCGCGTCTCCGAAGTGGTGAAGCTGGCCAGGTTGATGAAGAGGTACTGTTTGCTGCGCGATTTGGACAGGCGCAGGTAGAACTTCTCGTCCTTTTCCTCGTACACCAGTTTGTCGGCGCCCGTCGTGCCCAGGGTGTGGCGCCATGCCCGGTAGGGCCGCTTGGCGGAATCCAGCGTGGTGTAGAAGAACGTCCTGTTGTCGGCCGCCCAGGCGAAGGTGTAGTAAGTGTTAGGGATACGATCGGGAAGGAGTTTCCCGGTTGCCAGGTCCTTGACCTGAATCGTGTAGACTTCGTCGCCCGCGTTATCCACCGAGTAGGCCAGCAGCCGGTGATCGGGGCTCACCTCCGAAATACCCAGACGGAAATACTTCTGCCCTTCGGCCAGCTGGTTCAGGTCGAGCATCACCTCCTCGGGCGCTTCCAGGCTACCCCGCTTGCGGCACAGGATGGGATAGTTCCTGCCCTCCACGGTACGCGAATAGTAGTAGAAATCGTCCTCGCGGGTGGGTACCGAGAGGTCGGTCTGCTTGATGCGTCCCACGATCTCCTGGAACAGCTGCTCCCGGAGGGATTCGGCCGGCTTCATCATCGCCCGGTAATATGCGTTTTCGGCTTCCAGATAGGCGATGACCTCGGGATTCTCCTTCTCACGCAGCCAGAAGTAGTTGTCCACGCGGGTCTCCCCATGCATCGTGATCTTCCTGGGAATCACCTTGGCGACCGGCGGCCGCGGGGCTTCCTCAGCGCTGAGAACGGTAAGAATCATAACGGCAAGCGGCAAGGCCGGAAAGTGGCGCATCGCATGGACTCCATGTCTTTTCAGGGTATCGGAGGCAGGACACGGGCCACAACCGGGAACCAGGCTTCGTGCCGAAATTCACTGTTCCGGGTTGAACTCGCCGGGCTGCTGTGATAGTTTGACCTCAACTTCACTGGGTTAGCGAAACCTAAATCTACAACCATCCGGGGGTGAGGGAATGCGACGTTCTCTTGCAGTCGCGGCCGTGTGCCTGAGCGTATTTTGCGGGCTGGCCGTGGCGCAATCGACCACACAATCAATCGAAGGCCTGGTCGCCGATTCGACCGGGGCCGTGATCTCCGAGGCCCTGGTGCGGATGACCAACGTCGATACCGGGGTGACTCGGACGACTTTGACGAACCAGACGGGCAACTACACCTTCCCGCTGGTTCCGGTCGGCAATTACGAAGTGCGGGTTGAGAAGCCAGGCTTCAAAACCGAGACAGTCCGGGGCATCCGGGTGGAGACGGCCGCGCAGGTGCGCCAGGACTTCCACCTGCAGCTGGGCCAGGTGACCGAGACCATTGAAGTGTCGGCCTCGGCGGTGCCGCTGAATACCGAGAACGCCACCACCGGCGGGGTCATCGAGAACAAGCGCATCATCGACCTGCCGCTGAACGGGCGTAACGTGGCGCAACTGGCGGTGCTGGTGCCGGGCGTGCAGTTCGGTTTGCGGACCGGCCTGGGCGACGGCCTGGGCGGCTTCCCGATTCCCGGCTCGGGCTTCTCGGTCAGCGCCAACGGCCAGCGCGAGACCCACCAGGTGGTCAGCCTGGACGGCGTGGACGCCAAGGACCCCCGCATCCACATCACCAACTTCGTGCCGTCCATCGAGGCCATCGAGGAGTTCAAGATCCAGACCAATGCCTTCACCGCCGAGTACGGGTTCGGCGGCGGCGCGCAGGTCAACATCACCATGAAGAGCGGAACCAACAGGCTGCACGGCACCCTGTTCGAGTTCCTGCGCAACGACAAATTCGACGCCGAGCACTACTTCCTGAACTTCGAGCGCCCGGCCGGGCAGACCCGCGCCCGGAAGGACGCGCTGCGCCGCAACCAGTTCGGCCTGGTGCTGAGCGGCCCGATCATCAAGAACAAGATGTTCTGGGCGTTCAACTGGGAGGCCCGCCGCGACCGGATCGAGCAGGTCCAGACCGCCTTCTTCCCGCACGATTCCTTCCGCCGGGGCGATTTCTCGGAACTGCTGACCGGCAGCGTCAATCCGGCCACGGGAAGGCTGTTCCGCGCTCCGGTGGTAGTCTACGATCCCCAGACCGGAGATCCGTTCCCGAACAACATTATCCCGGCTTCTCGTCTCCACGCCGGGGCCCAGAACGTGCTCGAGCAGTTTATCCCGAAGGCAGAGTTCCGGCAGGCCGACCCGCTGGACTTCACGGCCCGCAAAGGCGTCAACCAGCCGATCAATGTAAACACCTATTTCGGCCGGGTGGACCACTACTTCAGCGACGCCGACCGGGTCTTCGCCCGCATCGCGCTGGACCGCTCCAACCTGACGTCCAACAATATCAACCCCAACCTCCCGGTCTTCCGCGATTCCAAGGTTTCCAACCTGGCGACGCAATGGGTCCACACCTTCAGCCCCACCATGATCAACGAGTTGCGGGTGGGCTTCAACATCTCCGACGACCTCACCAGCAACCCCCGCACCGACAACCCGGATTTCGACATGGACGCCCTGGGGGTGGGCCAGATTCGCGTCTTCGGCGACGGCAACCGCAAGCTGACCCCGCGCGAGCACGGCATCCCGCAGTTCGCCGGCCTGCCGTTTACGTTACAGGAACTCACCAACGGCAACGGCTACGACAACATGGACACCATCCAGGCCGGCAACCACCTGACCTTGATCCGCGGCAAGCACACGCTGAAGCTGGGAGGTGAGATCTACCGGATTTCAATGGAGCGCGGAGCGGCCAACCTGGAGGAAGGCCGGTACACCTTCAGCGGCAACGAAACGGGCTATGCCCTGGCATCCTTCCTGATGGGTTTCCCCAACCGCACCGAATCGGCCGAAGGTCTGCCGTTGACGTTCCCCCGCGCCAACCGTTTTGGCCTCTACGTCCATGACGATTGGAAGGTGACGCCCAAGCTGACCGTAAACATGGGGCTGCGCTTCGACTACAGCGGCTTCCCGAAAGACGCCAAGGGGCTGTGGCGCACGCTGGACTTTCCCGGATTCGGCGCCGACATCGACCGCGGCAAGGGCTATCAGGCGCCCGGCGGGGCCCTGATTCCAACCATTTACCCCACGGAGGTCAACGAGCAGGGCGCGGTCAAGCTGACGAACCAGGAAGTGAAGTTCTTCATGCCGCGCATCGGCATCGCCTACCGGCCGACCGAGAAGTGGGTGGTGCGCATGGGCGCCGGCTGGTTCGACAACATCAACCACGTCAACACCTGGACCATCTTCAACCTGATGCCGCCCAAATCGGGGAGCCTGGAGTATAACGCGGTCACGCAACTGGCAAGAACGCTTTCGGTGACCGGCGCGGACGGGCAGCCGTACACCATCCGCACGCGCCAGTTCACGCCCGGCCAGCCCGTGCTCACCCTGAACGATCCGTTCCTGCAGACTTCGGGCGGCTCGGCCCGTGTCAAACCCATCAACGTGCTATACCTGCCCCCGGATTACAAGGACGGAGACGTCTGGAAGTGGAGTTTCGACATCCAGCGCGAGTTGCCCTTCCAGATGGCCCTCACGGTCGGATATGCGGGCACCAAGGGATCGCACGTCGGCAACAGCGTCGGCAACTACAACCAGGCGCCGCCCTCGTCCAACACCAACATTCAGGACCGCCGTCCCTACCAGGTGGTTTACGACCCGGCCACCCCGAACCTGGGCATCCAGAACCTGGCGAACATCCGCTACATCGACAGCTACGGCGAGTCGTTCTACCACGGGCTGCAGGCCAAGTTGGATAAGCGTTTCTCGCACGGGCTCGCCGTCGGCGTTGCCTATACCTATGCGAAGGCGCACGGCGACGGGGAAAACGGCGGCCAGGAAGGGGCGCAATTCCAGGATCCTTTGGATCGCCGGGGCTCCCGGGGAAGGTTCGGTTTCGATCAGCGCCAGATCCTGATCACCCACTTCGTCTGGGAACTGCCCGGTCAGAACATGCGGGGCGCGCTGCGGCACGTGCTGGGCGGCTGGCAGACCAACGGCATTGTTTCGTTCCGCACCGGATTCCCGTTCACCGTGACCCAGGGCGGCGACCTGAACACCGGCGGCCCGGTCCGTCCCGACCGTATCGCTTCCGGGGAACTGGACAGTCCCACCCGCAAGCTGTGGTTCGATCCGCTGGCCTTCCGCCGCGTGACCTGTAATATCCCGTCGCGGCCGGATCTGTGTCACTTCGGCAGCGCCGGCTACAACATCCTGGACGCGCCCGGGCAGCGCAACCTCGACATCTCCCTGTTCAAGAACTTCCCGGTGACCGAGAACATCCGGCTGCAGTTTCGCGCCGAGGCCGTGAACGCCACCAACACCCCTTACTTCGGTGCGCCCGGCAACATCAGCTTCACGTCCAACGACACGATTGTGCCGGACGGAGCGCGCATGGGGGAGATCCGCAGCCTGCGCACGCCCATGCGGATCGTCCAGTTCGGCTTGAAGCTGTACTTTTAGGAAACCAGGGCCGGGGGGCCGCTATCGCGCTGTGTAGCCCGCGGCGGTGTACACGTAGGAATTGGCGGCGGCGATATTGTAGACGAAGGTCCCCCGGCCCCGGAACGCCCGGACAATGAGATCCCTGCCGCTATTGTCCAGGCTGAGCCTGGCTGACTCGACCATCCGGCCGCCGTTGAATACCTCCACTGTGACGTCGCCGCTGCTGACGCGCGTGCTGAAGTAGTGCCCGGCCGGCAGGCTCGCGGCCGGGCCTCCGTTCACCTGGACCTGAAGATCGGTTTCGGTTGCGTTGTCCACCACGAGCGATGATCCGGTCAGGTACCCCGAAATCAGCACGAGCAACGCACAAACCGCCGGGAACCGGATTCCTGACAGGCTGTAGGACTCCTCCTTCGATGCTCTCGAAATCCAGATCGTGACAAACGCGACGGTCAGCACGATCAGCAAACCGAAGAGGGCGACATAGAGGAACCACACCCAGGAGCGCCACGTGCGCCGTTGCACCTCAAGGGTGCCGCTCGATCGCCTCACGTAAGTCTCGGCTTTGGACTGCACGCCGCCCGTCACCACGATCGTGCCGGGGACAGGTTCATCAAAATCCAGGTCCGTATGGAAGCGAAAGAAGCGGTAGTGGTCCAGGGGCGCGGAGGAGTCCAGTTCGGCACATTCCGAGGCGACAAAACCGGGGGTGAACTCGCCGGCCTTCCCAACCGGGGGGAATCCCCGGCTCTTGGCCCGGTCCCCGCCCGGGTCCCAAAGATCATAGCGCTTGCCGGCTGCAGGGGCTTCCGGGCTGTCGCGCGCTTCCAAAGGGGCGGCCGGGAGGATGGACAGGAGTACGAGGACCACCCCCCGGAGTGAGATCAGCGGCGAAGCAATGGCCCGCCTGCTGTACCGGCGCACCGTACCTCCTTCCAAAGTCCGCCTCGCGGGGGGGCACACCCAAGAAAGCCTCACCGTGTCCAGCCCGACAAACCGGAACCTGCACGAGAGCATAACAGAAAGCCCGCCTCAGCCGGCGTACCCCCAACGGATTAGTACCGGACCCGCATCCGCGTTCGATTCGTGGGGCGCCTCACCTGATACAATCTTCTCTGCTTTAGCTCCAGGTATCAGTGCCGACGATCAAACCAAGGGTGACTCTTCGTGCGGAAACCGCTGCTTTCTCTTCTTCTCGCCGCCCTCCCGACGCTGCTCGCGGAGGGCTGCATGGTCAACAGCGTGCCGGCGATGCTGCGCTACAACGGACGGGCGGAACTGACAGGCGACTTGCTGCTGATGTGCATGAACGGCAGCGGGCCGCGGACCGTTGACTTCACCGTCTTTCTCTCCAATACCCGGGCCACCAGCCGGTTGCTCAATCCGGCGGCAGCCGCCACCGAGGCCCTGTTGCTGGTGGACGAGCCCGGCGCTCAGGCCGCGGTTCCCTGCCCGGCCTCCCAGACCTGCGAGAACGCAAATGTCTACCAGGGCCGGCTGGCCGGGCAGAACAGCCTGGTATGGCCCAATGTCAAGCTGAACGTGCCCTCGGGCGGAATGCAGGTGCTGCGCTTTACCAACATCCGCGTGGACGCCTCGCTGCTCGGTGTCCCATCGAGCACCGCTCCGCCCATCATGACCTACGCCACGCTGGCTGCCAGCGACCCGGCTCTGAATTTCAACCCCGGACCTGTGGTCGTGGCCTTTAGCGGCGAAGGGATTCACTGGCAGCTCCGGAACGCCGCCAACAGCGAGGAACTCACCGCCCCGCTGGCCTTCAACCAGTGCGCGGCGTACAACGAGCCCCTGGCCCGGAACCCCTTCAGCACCCAGGTTCCGGACGGCGTATCGTTCGTGGTGCGGGTGAGTGAGACGGGGTCCCAGGACCTGCGCGCGATGACAATAAGCAGCGCTCCGGCTCCCAGCGCCGAAGTGCGGCCCCTGCCCGAGGCGCAGAACGTACCGGGCCTGATGTACGGCACGGAGAGCGGCTTCTACGATCCGGCTTATCCGGCTGCCGGCGGCATGAACGGCGCCGGGCTGGCCACGCAGGCTACCCGTTTTATCGTCCGATTTCAAGTTCCGGCTGGAGGCATGCAGGTCCACGCTCCGGTTTATGAGCTGGGCAGGAATTCCTCCAACAGCCGGGTGCGGCTGATCGCGGCCAACCGGGACGGCGCTTCGCCTTTCTATGCGGCGCTGCCCGTCTTCTCGCCGTTCAACGGCGGATTGTTCTACTCCAGGCAGGTGTCTTACGTGTACGAAGTCACGGCGCGCAGCACCCCCTCGCCCTACCTGCTGGACGACATCGATCTGCCTTTCGTCATCGCCCATCCGGGCGGGCCTTCGGTCAAACCGGGGCAGACGCAAGTGTCGGTGGAGCTGGCTCCGCTGTCCGGGGATCACCGGCCGGCCGAAGAGATCTGGACGCCGCGGTTCAAGGACTCCGGAGACTGGCGGCCGGTGGCGGTGCTGGACGCCTGCACGGGCGCTTCGGGCCGGGTTCCCGGACGGCGCTGAGAAAACCGGCTCCGGCGGGTGAGCCGTTTTCGCTTCGGCTTGCGCGTATCTCAGTGAACGGCAGACTGGAGGAACCCCCTCAGCCCCCTTGGGCTGCCCCGCCTGACCGGGCGGGGCAGCCCACCCCTGATCCGGTTCGGGTTAAGATTTCCGTTGCATGGCGGAACTTAACCAATCCGGCGTCAGTCTTCGTGCGAGCCGCTTGCGCGGGGCCGGCCGCCTGGCCGTCCTGATTTTCCCCCTGGCATGGCTTCTCAATGCCGGAGTGCGGCACGATCCGGCTTCACATTCCTGGATTCTGACCAGCGGCCCGGCCGAATACCGTCTTCGACAGGATGACCAGGCGGTCCGCCTGGAATACTTCGGCCCCGCGGGCAAACCATCCTGGCGGATGACAACCGGCAGGCAGGCGCCGCCGTCCCCGGCCTCCGACGTTGCGGGTATGGTGGAAGGCCGCCCGGTTGCCCCGGAGACCCTGGAGCTGCTTTCCCATCAGATCCGCACGGTGAGGGACGGCGTCGAGGAACTGCGGCTGTTGTTCCAGCAGCGCGGCCTGCCGTTGGAAATCGAAATACGCTACGCCACCTGGGGCGACACCGGCGTAATGACCCGGCACGTTCTTCTGGCCAACCGAGGCAGAGCCGCCCTGCGAATCGAGTCCTTCCCCGAACTGTCCTGGCAGTTGCCGCGGGGTGAATACGAACTCACCTATCTCTGGGGCGGATGGGGGCAGGAGCGCCAGGTGGCCAGCGAATCTCTCCAGGCCAGCCGCCGCAGCCTGGTTTCGCAACGCGGACGCTCCACCAGCCTGTACTCGCCCTGGTTCGCGCTCCACAACCGCACCCTGGGCGTTCGCTACGCCGCGCAACTGGCCTGGTCCGGCAACTGGAGCATGGATTTTGAACGCCTGCCCGGCGCCGCCCGCACGCCGCTGCGCGAGACTCCCCTGGACGTGCGGTTGGGTTCGCTGTTCGATTTCGGCGGCGCCCTGACCCTGGCTTCCGGCGCCTCCCGGGCTTTGCCTGAAGTGGCCTTCACGACTTCGGCAGGAGACCTGGACGACGCGGCCAACCAGCTGCACCGCTACCAGCGTGCTTATGTCTTCCCCCCGCGGCCGGGCGGCGAGCCCCTGCTCGTGCAGTTCAATTCCTGGTACCCGTTCCCCGGGAAGATGACGGTGGCGGAGATGAAGCGTTCGGCCGGCATTGCGGCCGGTTTGGGCGCCGAAGTCTTCGTGTTGGATGCCGGCTGGTACAACCGCAAGGACTGGAGCCGCGAACTGGGCGATTATGAAGTGGACCGCACCGCCTTCCCCAACGGGCTGGAGGAACTGGCGCAACATGTTCGCGGCCGGGGCATGAAATTCGGCCTCTGGGTGGAAATCGAGAACCTGGGCGTGGACTCGCGCATGTTCCGGGAGCATCCCGACTGGTGTTTGCACTACGACGGGAAGCCCGTCCTGCGCGGCGCACGTTACATGCTCGACTTCGCCAGGCCGGAAGTGCGCCGCTGGGCCCACGCGGTGATCCACCGCCTGGTCTCCGGCTACGGACTGGAGTGGATCAAGATCGACTACAACATCGACATCGGCTCCGAGTTCGGTCCGGCGGCATTCGACCGCCCGGGCAGCGTCCTGTTCGACCACATCGTCAATTACTACCAGTGGCTGGACGAAGTGCGGGCGGCCCACCCCGGCGTATTGATCGAGAACTGCTCGAGCGGCGGACTGCGCTTCGACCTCGGGATCATGGCGCACACCCATACCACCTGGCTTTCCGACGTGGTCGCCCCGGTTCCCTCCCTGCAGCTGGCCTACGGCTGCACGCTCGAATTCGCACCCCAGGTCTGCAACCACTGGATGGTAGGCGACGGGGAGCGCGGCGAGGTGAAGCCGGAGAGCCCGCCGGAGTGGTGGGATTTCATGTTCCGCGTTCCGATGAACGGCCAGTTCGGGATCTCCAGCCGGGTGTTCGACTGGAGTGCGGACTTGACACGGCGGGCGGCGGAGAACGTAAAGCTCTACAAGCGGATCCGCCCGGTGATCGATGAAGCGGATGTCTACCATTTGACGCCGCCTCCGCCCAACCAGTCGCCGGAAGGCTGGATGGCCCTGCAATATGCCGCTCCCGGAGGGCGGCGCAGCGTGCTGCTGGCCTACCGCCTGGCCAGGAGCCCGGCCGAGCGTGTCTTCCGGCTGCGCGGACTCGATCCCTCGGCACGCTACCGCGTGATCCGGGACGGCTCGTCCGCGGAGACTCTTCCGGCCTCCCGATTGGCCGGGCAGGGACTGACCGTGCGGGTGGAACGGGAATGGGGAGCGGTGGTGATCGAACTGGAGGCGGCGCCGTAAATTCGGACTCCAATTTGCCCGCGCTCCACCGAATCTCCGATAATCGCCAATAGTGACACCGGGCATTAAGTGCGGGCAGATGAAGGGGCGCGAGGTTCCTTACACCTTCAAACCGGTTCCGTTCAGCAGCCATACCCTGCTGCTGGAAGTGCTTCCCGCCCACGGCGAGGGGCGCCGGATCCTGGATCTGGGCTGCGCCCACGGCTACCTGGGAGAAGTCCTGGCGGGCCGGGGTTTCCAGGTGGTGGGGGTGGAGAAGCCGGGCCTGGCGGGCCACCGCTTTCCGTCCTCCGTGGAACTGGTCGAGGCCGACCTCAACTTCGGTGTGCCGGACCTGGGCCAGTTCGACTACATCATCTGCGCGGATATACTGGAGCATCTGCACGACCCGCCCAGCCTGTTGCGGGACGCACGCTCCCGGCTCGCCCCGGGGGGACGCATTGTGGCCTCCCTGCCCAACAGCGGCCACATCTACTTCCGGCTGATGGTGCTGCTGGGCAATTTTCCGCAGCACGATCGCGGCCTGTTTGACCGCACGCACCTGCACTTCTATCCCTGGAAAGGCTGGGAGGAGTTGTTTTTGACCTCCGGCTACCGGATCGAGAAGGTGCTGACCACGGCCACGCCCTTCGGCCTGGCGCTGCCGCAATGGTCGCACACCTTCTGGGTCCGTTTCCTGGACCAGGCGGCCCATGCGCTTTCCCGGCTGTGGAAGCAGTTGTTCGCCTACCAGTTCATCGTGGTGACCCGCCTGGAGGAGAGCGGCGGATGACCCCGGGCAAGCCGAAAGTCGTAGTGGTGATGCCGGCCTACAATGCCGCCCGCACGCTGCGCATGACCTATGCCGATCTGCCCCGGGAGATGGTGGACCTGGTCATCCTGGTGGATGACGGAAGCAAGGACGAGACCGCCCGGATTGCCCGGGAGCTGGGCCTGGAGCTGTTCGTGCACCACCGCAATTACGGTTACGGAGCCAACCAGAAGACCTGCTACCGGGAGGCGCTCAAGGCGGGCGCCGACATCGTGGTGATGGTTCATCCGGACTACCAGTACGATCCGACGCTGCTGCCGCAGATCATACGCCCGATTCAGGAAGGCCTGGCCGAGGTGGTGCTGGGCTCCCGCCTGATGGGCGTGAACCCCATGTCCCAGGGCATGCCGTGGTGGAAGTACATCTCGAACCGCTTCCTGACGTGGCTCGAAAACAAAGTGTTTCGCCTCACGCTGTCCGAGTACCACACCGGATACCGGGCCTTCAGCCGCCACGCCCTGGAGAGCGTCAATCTCCAGATGAACTCCGACAAGTTCATCTTCGACCAGGAGATCATCGCCCAGATGGTGGAACTGGGACTGCGCTTCACCGAGGTGCCTGTCCCCACCCGCTATTTCGCCCAGGCTTCCTCGGCCTCCTTTCTGCAAAGCACCCGCTACGGCCTGAGCATCCTCTGGCTGCTGCTCCGCTATGTGCTCCACCGCTCGGGAGTCGTCCGGCAGCTGCAGTTTCAAAGCCTGGATCGCCGGTATCGCGGATTGCCGGCCGCGTCGGGACCCGGCTCAAGCGGCTGAGCCGGACATGACGGGCCGTCTGATCCACGTGGGAAAACACGATAAGAGCCGCGCGTCCTGGATCACGGACTTCTGCCTGATCCTGGCGCTTTCGACCGCCTTGATCTGGCCGCTGTTCCGGACCACCTATCTGGACAACTGGGCGTCGATCGATAGCACGTTCATCGCCGACGCGCGCTTCCTGAACCGGCACTGGCCGCACCCGCGCTGGCAGCCGCTCTGGTATTGCGGCACCCGCTTCGATTACATCTACCCGCCCGCCCTGCGCTACGGAACCGCCCTCATCGCGCGGACGGCTGGGGTGCCCGAAGCGCGGGCCTACCACATCTACACGGCATTCTTCTACTGCCTGGGCATCGCCGGCGTCTACGTGCTTGTCCGGGTCCTGAGCGGCTCGCGCGGGATAGCCTGGCTGGGCGCGGCGGCCGCTGCTTTGCTCTCGCCGTCCTTCCTCCTGTTGCCGGACATTCGCCGCGATGCAGGCAACTGGCTGATCCCGCAGCGCCTGCACGTGCTGCTGCGCTACGGAGAGGGGCCGCACATGACGGCCTTCAGCCTGCTTCCGCTGGCGCTGGCCGCCAGCTTCCGGGCCCTTCAGAAGTACCGGCCCGCCGTGCTGGCGCTGGCGGCAGCGCTATGCGCCCTGGTGGTTTCAAACAACTTCTACGGCGCAACCGCGCTGGCCATCCTCTTTCCATGGATGGCCTGGAGCGTCCGGGTCACCCGCCTCGACCGCTGGGTCTGGCTCCGGGCGGCCTGCATTGCCGTTCTCGCCTATGGATTGACGGCCTTCTGGCTCGTGCCGTCCTACCTGCGCATCACGCTGCGCAACATGGAGTTCGTCGCCACCCCCGGGAACGCCTGGTCCGGGCTGGTGGTGGCCGTCTGCCTGGCTGGGTTCGGACTGCTGAGCTGGAAATTCGCGCGGGGGAGGCCGGAGCGCGACTCCGGTGTCTTCGTGTGGGGCGCGGCCGCGATCCTGCTGCTGGTGGTGGCCGGCTGGTACTGGTTGAAGCTGCGCGTGATCGGCGAGCCCATACGGCTGGTCCCTGAACTGGACCTCGTCCTGACGCTGGCGGCGCTGGAGGGACTGCGCCGGCTGTGGCAGCGGCGCGTGCCCGCCCTGCGCCTGGCCGCCATCCTTGTGGTGCTGCTGGCTTTTGCGACCGCGCGGCGCTACGTGCGGCACTCCTGGGAAATCTACCGCGAGGACCCCAATTACCGGCAGCGGGTGGAATTCCGCATCCCGGGGTGGATGAGCCGGAATCTTCCCGGGATGCGAACGGTGGCGGCCGGTTCGGTGCGCTTCTGGTACAACGCCTGGTTCGATCTCCCGCAGTTGGGCGGGGGTTCCGAGCAGGGTTTGCTGAACACGGCGGTCATGCCGGCCCAATGGGAAATCCTGATCGGGCCGGAGCCGGAACTCGGCATCCTTTGGATGCAGGCCATGGGCGCGGACACCGCCATCGTACACGACAAGCAGTCCCAGGAGATCTACCACGATTGGACCTATCCGAGGAAGTTTACCGGCGCGCTGCCTGCCGTTTACGACGACGGGCAGGGCAACGTGATCTACCGGGCGCCACGCCGGTTTCCCGGCCTGGCGCGGGTAGTCGACACCGCGCGGCACGACCGGCTGCTACCGCCCCGCGGGTCTACCGACGCCGAGAGAGTGCAGCCCTACGCGGAGTCCCTGGAGCGGGGACCGGACTCGCCCGCTACGGCGGTCTGGAACGGCACGGACGCCATGCGTGTACAGGCGCAACTCGAGCCGGGACAATCGCTGGTCGTGCTGGTCAGCTATGATTCCGCCTGGCGGGCGACCAGCGCAGGCCTCGTCCTGCCGGTCCGCCAGGATGCCTTCGGCTTCCTGAGAATCGATGCTCCCCCCGGCCGGCACGACATTGACTTGCGCTTCACGCTCCCGCTGGAGAACCTGGCCGGATGGCTGATCACGGTTTGGGCGATACTGGCGGCGGCCGGCCTGCTGTTCCAAGCCTGGCGGCAGCGCAGCCGCGGTGCGACACTCTACGGATGAGCCTGTCCCTGACCATTCAGGAATTGCTGGATTACAGCGATTCCGAGCGCGTGCGGTGGAAAGAGTGGTTCGCGGCGCGTCCGGAAGCCCTGGCGACTCCGGTCCAAACCAACGGTGAGATCACGACCGCGGGACTCCTGCTGCACCACGTCTTTCAAGCTGAGGACTGGCACGCCCAGCGTCTGCTGGGACACTCTCCGGTCCTGGACGAGACCGTTTCGCAAAACGACTGTGCACGGCTGTTCGCCTACGGGGATGCCGTGCGGGAGCGGCTGCTGAACTATGTCCGCGCTCCGGCCGCCGACCCGCTCGCGCCGCGCGAGTTCGGTACGCCCGGGCGCGGTTTTCGCATGAGCGACCGCAAGACGCTGTTCTTCCTCATGATTCACGAGATCCGCCACTTGGCCCAAATCGCCCTGGCGGTGCGCAACGCCGGCCTGGAGCCTCCCGGCCGCCACGACCTCTACTTCAGCAGCGCCCTGGAGTAAGCCGGGCCGCTGTTATCCTGAAATCAGGTGTTCGAAAGCGCCCGATTGCCCGACGGCCCGTGGGCCCGCATCATCCGCTACTGGCAGCCTTCCGTCCATTATTGCCTGGACATCGAGGTGCACGTGTATGCGCTCGCCATCGCGGCCAGCGCCCTGCTTTCCTTCTTCCCCTTCTTGATCGTGATGGTCTCCTTCGCCAAGTACGTGCTCAATTGGCCCCTGGCGGTTAAGACCATCTACCTGGCCCTGTGGGACTTCTTTCCGGGCGAGATGGGCGATTTTATCGAGCGCAACCTGAGTGTGACGGTGAACTCACGCGGCCCGGTGCAGCTGACCTCGCTGGCCTTGCTGCTGTTCACCGCCAACGGGGTCTTCGAGCCGATGGAAGTGGCCTTGAACCGGGTCTGGGGCATCCGTAAGAACCGCAGTTACTTCAAGAACCAGCTGGTCAGCCTGGCGACTATCTTCACCTGCGGAGGCCTGGCCCTCAGCTCGTTCATGCTCACCGCTTTGAACCGCCAGCTGGTGGAAGGCTGGGGCCAGACGCTCAGCACCTGGATGACGCTGCTCTTTTTCAAAGCCGCGGCGCTGCCCCTGATCATCCTGGCCCTGTTTCTGGTTTACTGGCTGCTGCCCAACGGGCGCATCCCCTGGCGAGCCGTTCTGCCGCAGGCCATCCTGGTCGGCATCGCGCTGGAAATACTGAAATACCTGGTTTTGCTGGGCTGGCCCTTCCTGGCCTCCAAACTGCGTAACGAATACGGTCCTTTTTTCATCTCGGTAACGATAGTATTGTGGAGTTTCGTGGCGGCGCTGATTGTGCTGACCGGGGCGGAATGGGCCGCCCGCCGCTCGAAACTGGCCGCCGAATCCCTGGAAGAGCACTGATATGGACGCATTGTGGATAATCCTGATCGTGATCGGCTGGCTGATTCTCAGCCGCTTCACCGGTGGTTGAGGGTCGCCGCGCGCCGGCCGTGGGCCGGACAATTCCTGCGATTGGCGGCCGCCGAGCAGCAACCGGTCCGGCACGGAAGAATAGCCATGAGAGACTGGAAAAAGATCGCGGAGGCCGAGGGCTTTGCCATTCCTCCGGCCGACCTGGAGCGGAGCATTCCGGTGCTCGATGCGCTGGAGGCAG
The DNA here is from genome assembly GCA_020852755.1 of Bryobacterales bacterium. Taxonomy (GTDB): domain Bacteria; phylum Acidobacteriota; class Terriglobia; order Bryobacterales; family Bryobacteraceae; genus JADZAF01. The sequence continues at coordinate 7,216 of JADZAF010000298.1, read as the reverse complement.
CTTTCCGGCCCCTGGTGGGCGCCATCCCGCCGGAGATCGAGCCCGCCACCGTTTTCCGCGCGGCTCCCGAGGAGGAGGAATGACCCTTCGGGCGGCGGCCGCGGCGCTCCGTGCGCGGCAGACGTGCTCGGTGGAGCTCACCGAAGCCTGTCTGGCGAAGATTGCGGAGCGCAATCCCACCCTGAACGCGTTTCTGACCGTGACGGAGGACCTGGCCCGGGAACGGGCGAAGCAGGCCGACCAGGAGCTGGCGCGAGGCATCGACCGCGGCCCCCTGCATGGCATCCCGATCGCTCTCAAGGACGTCTTCCGAACGGCTGGGGTTCGCACTACCTGCGGGTCGAAACTGTTTGAGGATTACGTCCCCGAATGGGACGCGGCGGTCACCCAAAGACTCAACGAGGTCGGGGCCGTGCTCATGGGAAAGACCGGCCTGCACGAGCTCGCCCTGGGCATCACCTCCAACAACCCTCATTTCGGCCCGGTGCGCAATCCATGGGATCCGGAAACGATCCCCGGGGGGTCCAGCGGCGGGTCGGCGGCCGCGGTCGCTTCGGGAATGGCCTACATGGCCATGGGCACGGACACGGGGGGCTCCATACGGATCCCGGCGGCTTTCTGCGGGCTGGTGGGGTTGAAGCCCACCTTCGGCCGGGTCAGCCGCTACGGGGTGATGCCGCTGGACTTCAGCCTGGACCACATGGGCCCGCTGACCCGCTCGGTGGCCGACGCGGCCGTTACCCTTCAGGCGATCGCCGGCTTCGACCCTCGGGACGACACCTCCTCCCGCCGCCCGGTCGGGAATTACCTTCCCGATGAGAATGCCTCGTTGGACGGTCTTCGTGTGGGCTGGCCGGAAAACGGCTACTTCGACCGGATCGCGCCCGAGACGGAATCGGCGATCCGGCGCATGGCGCGGACGGCGGAGGCCCTCGGCGCCCGGGTTGTCCCGGTTCGCGTGCCCGACCTGGCGGCCATCAACACCGTGGCGCGGGTGATCCTGCACGGCGAAGCATCGGCCTTGATGGAACCGTATCTCGAGACGAAGCGGCATTTGTTCGGCGCCGACGTCCTCGCCCTGTTCGACCAGGGCCGCTTCCTCCGCGCCGCCGATTACGTCAATGCCCAACGGCTCCGCCGCACGATGCAGCAGGAATTCGCCAAGCTGTGGGATCGCATCGACTGCCTGTTCACCCCGACCACGCCCATGGCGGCGCCCAGAATCGGCGACGCGACGGTGCAGTTGGGGGACGCGGTCGAAGACGTGCGGCTGGCATCCACGCGCCTGGTGCGCGGCATCAACCTGTTGGGCTTGCCGGCCCTGTCGATTCCCTGCGGCCTGGATGCTCGAGGCATGCCGCTGGGCCTGCAGATCGTCACCAGGGCGTTCAGCGAAGCCCTCCTGCTGCGGATCGGAAGCGCGCTGGAAGCGGCCGCCGGGTTTCCCACGCTGCCCGTCTGAGTCTCAACCGGCGCGCCGTGTCGCTTGCGCGTAGCCCATTCCGGCCAGCGTCAGGATCCAGAACGCGTTGGCGGGGATGTAGAGGTGGAAATCGACCATTTCGTGCAGCAGGATCGCGGCCAGCGAGGCGGCCAGGGCTGCCTTCCCCCGCCCTTGGAGGCCGGATGCCCGCCAGGCTTGACGGGCCAGCCGGCCAACCAGCAGGAACAGGGGACCGAAGAACAGTCCCACCCCCACCACGCCCAGTTCGCACAGGAGCTGCAGGTAGTCGTTGTGCGCCTCCATCCAGCGCAGGTCGCTCGGCTCCGTGCGGACGGCGGCATAGACTGCGGGGAACGTCCCGGCGCCCCAGCCGAATAACGGGCGCTGCTCGACCAGGCGCCAGGAGTCCTTCCAGATGGTCAGGCGGTCGTCGGGACGCTCCACCGTTTGGGCGAAGCGCCAGGCAACCGGCCCCAGGCCGATCCACGCGCCATAGACCAGGGCGGCCAGCGGGATCAGCGCCATCACCGGCGCCCCGCGCCGGCGCGGCAGTTTGGCCCACAGGTAGGCGCCGAAGAAAAGGAACGCGGCCAGCCCCGCCGCAATCCCCATCCGGGAGCGGGAAAACAGCAGGCCCAGCAGCAGCAGGACCGCGATGCCGGAGTAGAGGACGCCACTCCGCTTCCCGCCCAGCAGGCGGGCGGCCGCCAGTCCCAGCGCCGGAGCCAGCGCGAGCACCAGCAGCCCGGCGAAATGGTTGTGGTTGATGTAGGTTCCCGTGGCGTCTTCCAGGTAGCGGGTCTTCTCGTACCACAGGATCTTCCGGTATCCGGTCAGGTACTGCGCTACGCCGAGCAGCGCCTGCCCGGCGGCCAGCCACACCAGCGTGCGGATCAGGATGCGGCCGCCGCCCCGGCGCACGCAGACGAACGCGACCGCCGCGGCGGCGAAATACCCGGTCCACTGGGCCAGGAAGAACTGCGAACGCGCGGGAACCGCGCCGTACCACAGCGAAAGGGCCGCGTATCCCAGGAAAACGGCGGGCCACGCCAGGAAGAGGAGGACGCCGTGCTGCCGCAGCGCGCCGCCGCACAGGGCGGCGATCAGCAGGGCCGAAGCGGCTGCGCCCGCCACCGACCAGGCCAGCGCCGGAGTGCCGCCCAGCGACGCGGTGGTCAGCACCAGCAGCGCCGCCAGACTCCACTCCAGGCCGTTCTTCATCCCTGGACCCGGCGTTCTCTTCCGGCCCAGAACTTCTCCCGCAGAGCCCGCTTCATGATCTTGCCCGTACCCGTCTTGGGCAGGGGCGCTTCGCTGAACTCGATGGCGCGCGGCAGCTTGAACGCCGCCAGGCGCTCCCGCAGGAAATCGAGCAGTTCCGTCTCGCTGAGCCGCTCGCCGGGCTTCGCCACTACGAACGCCACCGGAGCCTCGCCCCACTTCGGGTCGGGCGCGCCCACCACCGCGCACTCGAGCACCGCCGGATGCGCGAAGATCGCCTTCTCCACCTCCAGAGAGGAGATGTTTTCGCCGCCGCTGATAATGATGTCCTTCCTGCGATCCACGATGTGAACGTAGTTCTCCCGGTCCCACACGGCCATGTCGCCGGTGCGCAGCCACGCGCCGGTCATCGCCGCCGCCGTCGCCTCGGGGTCCTTGAAATAGCCGTCCATCACGTGGTCCCCGCGCACCACTACCTCGCCGATGGTCCGCATGTCGCGGGGCACGTCCTGAAGCGAGGCATCCACCACCCGGACGTCCACACCCGGGATGGGCCAGCCGGCCATGGCCCGCCGCTCCCGGCGTTCCGCGTCTCCAGCATACTGTACCGTACTCTTGTCCCGGGCCGAAGTGATCACCGGCGAAGTTTCGGTGAGGCCGTATCCGCCCATCACCCGGCAGCGGAAGGCCGCTTCCATACGTTCCACTAGTTCGGGCGAAGCGGCCGCCCCTCCCAGGTGGATCTGCTCCAGGCTCGAGCAGTCGTAGCGGTTGAGATCCGGCGACGCGAGCAGCGCGCCGGCCATGGTCGGCACCAGCGACATGCAGGTGGCCTTCTCCTCCTGGATCAAGCGCAAAACGGCACCCGGCTCGAATCGCCGCACCATCACCTGCCGGATGCCCATCATCATGGGCGAGTGCGGGCGGCCCCAGCCGTTGGCGTGAAACAGGGGTATGGTGTGCAGTTCCACCTGGCGGTCGTCGTAATTGAACGTAGCGGCAACCGAGAGCCCGTGCAGGTAGAGAGTGCGGTGGGAGAGCATCACCCCTTTGGGAGTGCCGGTGCTGCCGCTGGTATAGAACAACTCCGCGATCGCGTTCTCGTCGCATGCGGCTATGTCCGCCGCTTCCGGCTTCCCCTGCGCCAGCAACTCCTCGTACCCGGCGTCCAGCGGCAGAGCGGCGCAGATCGACGGGCAGGCGCCGCGCAGCGCCTGCACCAGGGGCGTGAAATCGTTTTCGTACAGCAGCAGCCGGGCTTCGGAGTGATTGAGTATGGCAATCAGCTCCGGCGGCGAGAGCCGGACATTCAGCGGCATGATGATGCCCTGCGCCTGGATCACGCCATAGTAGCCTTCCAGCAGCTGATGGGTGTTGAAACTGAGGTAGGCCACCCGGTCGCCCGGCCGGAGCCCCGCCAGAGGCAGAACGGACGCCAGGCGCCGGGCCCGTTCCGCGAACTCCGCGAAGGTGAACCGTTTCTCTCCGGAAACGATGCCTTCCTTATGGCCGTACAGACCGGCGGCGCGATCCAGAAAACGAATTGGCGTCAGCGGGTATTGCATCCCCAGGCCCCCGCTGCTACTCTACAACGCCTGCAGGCGTGCAGAGACCTGGAACGGCGGCGGGATAACAGCTTCAGCGTATGGATCGGCACGTTGCCGCGCGCAGCTACACGTCGCCGCGCGCAGCTACAAGGTTTGGGCGGCTTCGTCCAGCTTGACCCGCACGGTCATGGTGCGGCCGCCGCGGTAAATCAGAAGTTCCACGGTATCGCCGATGCGCTTGCGGTTCATGATGCGCTGGAACACCCGCGAGTCGTCCACCGGCTGGCCGTCGATCTCCATGATGAGGTCGCCGCCCACTCCCAGGCGGTAGTTGCCGACGATGACGATGCGCCGCGCGTCCCGGAGGCCGGCCCGGTCGGCCGCCGAACCCGGCTCCACGCGCTGGATCAGCAGACCGCCCTCGGCCGGAAGCTCCAGGGCATCGGCCAGGTCGCCGCTGACCGGCACCGCCTGGATACCGAGGGTAGGACGCTGGAAGCGGCCGCGGGCTTGAAACTCCTCCAGCATCACCTTGGCCCGGTTCACCGGCATCGCGAAACCGATGCCGATATTCCCCCCGGGGCCGTAAATGGCCGTGTTGATACCGATCACGCTGCCCTGGTTGTCCAGCAGCGGGCCGCCGCTGTTGCCGGGATTGATGGCGGCGTCGGTCTGGATCATCTCGGCCAGCTCGCTGCCGCTTTCATCCGCCAGGGTGCGGCCCAGCGAGCTGATGATGCCGGTGGTCAGCGTTCCGCTCAGCCCGAAGGGGTTCCCGATGGCCAATACCTTCTGGCCGACCTGCAGGTGGTCGGAATCGCCCAGGCGCAGGAACGGCAAGGGCTTGCGGGGCTCGATCTTGATCAGAGCCAGGTCGTTGGCGCGGTCGGTGGCCAGGATGCGCGCTTTGTACTGGCTTTTGTCCGCCAGGGTGACCTGGATTTGAGGCGCCTGGCCGGAAATCACGTGGTTGTTGGTCAGGATGCGCCCCTGGTTATCAATCAGGAATCCGGACCCGGTGCCCTTCTCCGGGTAGAGCTGGAAAAACCAGCCCTCGCGGTAGACCACGCTGGTGATGTTCACCGTGGCCTGGTTGGCGGTCTTGTAGACCTCGATGTTGTTGACCTCATCGTTGGAGAGTCCCGCGGTGCGGGCTACATCCGGCCCCGACCAGATGGGCGCCGACTTGCCGGCGGGCTGCAGGAAGCGGGGGAGGCCCCAATCGGCCACCGAAGTCAGATAGATGAAACCGGCCACCAGGATGATGGCCCACAGGATGGGACGCAGTCTCATAACTTCACGCTCCGCAGCGCTGCATACACTTCGCGCACCTGCCGGACGGTATCCTCCTTGGCTCCCGACGTATCAATGACGTAGTCGGCGTACTTTCGTTTCTCTTCCAGCGGCATCTGGCGGCTCAGGCGCTGTTCTACCTGCTCGCGGGTCAGCCCGTTGCGGGCCATGGCGCGCTCGATCTGCTGGTCCGGGCGGCAGACGGTCACGATCAGCCGGTCGAACCGGCGATAGCTGCCGGTTTCCACCAGAATGGCCGCCTCGACCACGGCGATGCCGCCGGGATCCTCGAGGGACCGCCGGGCAATCAATTCCTCCTCGCGGCGGATGACCGGAGGGTGCACCAGGCCGTTCAAAACCGCCAGCCGCTCCGGCCGGCCGAAAACTTCGCCCGCCAGGCGCTTGCGGTCGATGGTCCCATCCGGGTTCAGGATCCGCTCGCCGAACTCGCGGACCACGGCCGCATAAGCCGCGCCTGCGGGCAGAAGAACCTGGTGGCCCAATTCGTCGGCCCGGATCAGGTAGCAACCCAGGCCGGCCAGTACATCCCCGACGAAGCTTTTGCCGGTCGCATATCCGCCCGTCAGGCCGACCTTCAGCATAGTCCCATGCGGCGCTCGGCGGACCGGACGGTGTTGACCATCAGCATGGCGATGGTGAGCGGCCCGACCCCGCCCGGAACCGGCGTGTATGCGCCCGCCACTTCCGCCACGTCGATGGGATTGACGTCTCCAACCAACAGGCTGCCCCGCCGGTCGAATGCCGCCAGCTTCTCCGGCGAGTTGCGGAAAATCCGGGCTGCCTCCTCCCGGCTCTCGATCCGGCTGGTACCCACGTCGATGACGGTGGCTCCCGGCTTGATGTACTCGCCCGTGAGCAGGGCCGCCCGTCCCATGGCCGCCACCAGAATGTCCGCCTCCCGGCAAACGCCGGGCAGGTCCACGGTCCTGGAGTGGCATATGGTGACGGTGGCGTGCTCGTGCAGGAGCAAAAACGACACCGGCTTGCCCACGATGTCGCTGCGCCCCACCACCACGGCCCTCCGGCCGGCGATCGGGATCTCGTACCGCTTGAGGATCTCCAGAATACCCGACGGTGTGCAGGCGCGCGGGCCCGGGCGGCCGGAGACCAGCAACCCGAGGTTCGAGGGATGCAGGCCGTCCACGTCCTTGGCCGGATCCACGGCCATCACCACCGCCTTGGCATCGATGTGGCCGGGCAGCGGCAACTGTACCAGGATGCCGTCCACATCCGGCCGCTGGTTGAGCATTGCGACCAGGTCCAGGATTGCCTGCTGCGAGGCCGACGCCGTGGGCGTGTGCTTCTCGCTGCAGATTCCCAAATCGCCGCAGGCTTTGATCTTGTTCCGGACGTAAATCTCGGAAGCCGGATTATCGCCCGCCAATATGACTGCCAGCCCGGGGGGGCGCCCCGCGGCCTGCAGCCGGGCCACCCGGGGTTTCAACTCGTTCAGGATCTGATCGCGAACCGCCGTGCCATCAAGAATTCGAGCCATTACTCCGATTGTAGAGTTTCGGTGACAGGCTACGAAACCCCCCGGCCGGCGAGAACCCTGGACCGTTCCCAAACCGCTCCTTGCAGTCGCGGCTCAGTATGCCGGGCACGTGCCGGCCTGCGGCCGTTTCCGAGCCGTGACCGCAGGGAGCGGTTGCATTCTCCCGCGCCGGAGCCGCGCCCGGAATTCCCGGCT
>JADZAF010000297.1 GCA_020852755.1 Bryobacterales bacterium | reverse complement strand
GGGCGACAACGTGAACCTGACGGTGGAGCTGATCACGCCGGTGGCCATGGACAAGGGGCTGCGCTTCGCCATCCGCGAGGGCGGCCGCACGGTCGGCGCCGGCACCGTCACCGAGATCATTGAGTAGGAGAAGGATCCGCCATGCCCAGGGATATCATTACTTTCCAGTGCACCGAGTGCAAGAACCGCAACTATTCGAGCACCAAGAACAAGAAGACCACTTCCGAGCGCCTGGAATTGAAAAAGTTCTGCCCGTATTGCCGCAAGCACCAGTTGCACCGGGAGATAAAGTAAACTAACGTTAGAGGGTACGGTTGAGGAAGGCCACCGCCCCGGCTTTTTCGCCGGCCCCCCGAACGAGGCAACCGATCTTTATTGCAGGGGCGTAGGTTTAACGGCAGACCAGCGGTCTCCAAAACCGCGAGTGGGGGTTCGAATCCCTCCGCCCCTGCCAGAAATCGCGAGTAAGCGCATAATGGATTTTGTCGAGAGAGTGAAAGGATGGCCGGCCGCAACACGGTCCTATGTCAACGAGTTGCAGCTGGAGATGAAGCGGGTCACCTGGCCGAATAAGAAACAGGTGCAGTCCACCACCGCCGTGGTCATCCTGACGGTTTTCGCTTTCGCCGCCTACTTCGCGGTAGTGGATTTGCTCCTGACGCGCAGCGTCACCAAGATCTACGACGTGTTTACTAAGTAGTGAGCATGGAAGAACAGGACAACAGGCTCTCCGAAGGAGAGAACGAAGCCACGGAATGGCGCCCGGCCGAAGAGGCTGCGGGAGAAGCGCAGGGCGGCGAGCAGGAAGCGGCCGGGTTCGCCGCGGAGACGCCTGAAGAAGCGGAACCCGAAACGGAAGCGGAGCCGGAGCCCGAACAGGCGCCGGCCGTCGACGAGGAATCGCCCAAGAAGTGGTTCATCGTCCACACCTACTCGGGTTTCGAGCACAAGGTGGCCGAGTCGCTCAAGAGCCGGGCGGAAGCCTTCGGGTTCGCCGACAAGATCGGCCAGGTCCTGATTCCCACCGAAGAGGTGGTGGAGCTGCGCGGCGGCAAGAAAGTAACCAGCAAGCGGCTGATCTATCCCGGGTACGTGCTGGTGGAGATGGAGATGAGCGACGACCTGTGGCACGCCGTCAAGTCCACCCCGCGTGTCACCGGGTTCGTCGGCGGCGGAACCCACCCCGTGCCCCTGAGCGCCGACGAGGTCAACCAGATCCTGTACCGCCAGGCCTCTTCGGCCGAACGCCCCAGGCCGAAACTGACTTTCGAGAAGAGCGAAACGGTCCGGATCATCGACGGTCCCTTCACCAACTTCTCGGGCAAGGTGGACGAGGTCAACACCGAGCGCAACACGCTGCGCGTGCTGGTCACCATCTTCGGCCGGGCGACTCCGGTGGAACTGGACTTTTTGCAGGTAGAGAAGATTTGAAGTAGCCGCGCGGGCCGGGCGGCGTTCCACGCCGGGGCCGGAGCGGGCTGGAAGAGTTTGTGAAATGGCGAAGAAAGTAACTGCGCAGGTGAAACTGCAGATCCCGGCCGGCAAGGCGACTCCGGCGCCCCCGGTGGGCACCGCCCTCGGTCCCCAGGGCGTCAACATCATGGATTTCTGCAAGGCCTTCAATGCCAAGACGTCCGCCAAGGACCAGGAAGGCCTGATCATCCCGGTGGTCATCACCATCTACTCCGACCGCACCTTCACTTTCATCACCAAGACCCCCCCGGTTCCGGTGCTGATCAAACGGGCGGTCAACCTGGCCAAGGGTTCCGCCGAACCGCACAAAACCAAGGTCGGCAGGATCAGCCGCCAGCAGGTGGAGGAGATCGCCCGCATCAAGATGCCGGACCTGAACTGCTTCACGCTGGAAGCGGCGGTGAAGTGCGTGGAAGGCTCGGCCCGGAGCATGGGAGTGGATATCGCCTGACCGCGGCGCCCCGGCGCCGGCGGCCGGCGTTATGGTATCCTGAAGATTCCGTTCCAATAACGGATCTCAATGGGAGGCTGGGGCCGCCCGGGCTCCGAGCCGCTCGGACCAATGAGGTAACATGGCAAACAAGAGAGGCAAGCAGTATCAGTCCGCGTCCAAGCTGATCGAGAATCGGCCTTACGAACTCGAAGAAGCGATCACCCTGGTTAAGAAGCTGAAGTTCGCCAAGTTCGATGAGACCGTCGAGGTTCACATGCGGCTTGGCGTGGATCCCAAACACGCCGACCAGATGGTGCGCGGCACCGTGGTGCTGCCCAACGGCCTGGGCAAATCCAAGACCGTGCTGGTGATCGCCTCGGGCGAAAAGATGCGCGAAGCCGAAGAAGCCGGCGCCGATTTCGTGGGCGGCGAGGACATGGTGCACCGCATCCAGACCGAGAACTGGCTGGGTTTTGACGCCGTGATCGCCACCCCCGACATGATGCGTTCGGTCGGACGGCTCGGCAAGATCCTGGGTCCCCGCGGCTTGATGCCGAATCCCAAGACGGGTACGGTGACCATGGAAGTGGGCCGCGCAGTCAAGGAGATCAAGGCCGGCAAGGTGGAGTTCCGGGTCGACAAGACCGGCATCATCCATGCCCCGGTGGGCAAAGTCAGCTTCGCGCAGGGCAGCCTCCTGGAGAACGCCAGCAGCCTGATCCAGGCGGTGGTGAAAGCCAAGCCGGCGGCGGCCAAGGGCAAGTACGTCAGGAGTGTCACCCTGTGCTCCACCATGGGGCCGGGTGTGGCGGTCGACGTGACGCCCTTCAACACCCGGGCGCTGTAGCCGGGTCCTTATTCGGTGCCAAGATGAAGAAGAAACAGGACAAGATCAACGACGCTCAAAGTTTGCGGGACGACCTGAAGAAGGTCAACAACCTGTTTCTGGCCGGCTTCGAGAAGCTGAAGGTCAGCCAGGACTTTGAGTTGCGCAAGACCGTCCGCGGGGCGGGCGGCCGGTACCGGGTCGTGAAGAACAACGTGGCGGAAAAGGCCTCGGAGGGAACCGCCGCCGAGCCGGTGTTCAAGGGCTTGCGCGGCATGAACTCGGTGGTCTACACCGAGGGCGACCCGGTGGCGCTGGCCAAGGCTCTGATCGCCTACGCGCGGGCCAACCCGACACTCACCTTCAAGGCCGGGCTGGTCGAGGGCCGCGTGGTGGACGTGGCCGCGATCAATGAACTGGCGACCATGCCGGGCAGGGAAGAGATCCTGGCGCGGCTGCTGTTCCTGATCAACGCGCCGGCCCAGCGGCTGGCCCAGGTGATCAACGCGGTGGGACGCAACATCGCGGTGGTGGTGGACCAGGGCGTCAAGGAAAACAAGTTTGGCGCGTAGCTCCCGGGCGCCGGTCCCCTCCGGCCCACGGGAAGCGCGCAGCGGAAAGATTGACAAGGAGTTTTTGAAATGGCGGACATTAACGCAATTGCCGATCAGATTCAGGGTTTGACGCTGCTGGAGGCGTCGCAGTTGGTGAAGATGCTGGAGGAGAGACTGGGTGTTTCGGCGGCTGCCGCGGCTCCGGTCATGGTGGCGGGCGGCGCGGCCGCCGGCGCGGCTCCGGCCCAGGCTGCGGAGGAGAAGACCGAATTCAACGTCATCCTGACCGGAATCGGCGCCAACAAGATCAACGTTATTAAGGCGGTTCGCGAAGTCACCAGCCTCGGGCTGAAGGAAGCCAAGGACCTGGTGGACGGCGCCCCTAAGCCGATCAAGGAAGGCGTTTCGAAGGAAGAAGCCGAGAACATCAAGAAGAAGTTCACGGACGCCGGCGCCACCGTCGAGATCAAGTAGAGACGCGAGCCGGCTCCAGCCGGCCGGTCTCCCGCACGCGGCCGCCGCTCATTGCGGCGGCAGCAGCGCTTTGATGGTCTCCACGGTATCGGCGTCTTCCGGTTTCTTGTCCGTGCGCCAGCGGGCGATCCGGGGAAAGCGCACCGCTACCCCCGAGCGGTGCCGGCCGGATCGCTGGATGCCTTCGAAGTGCAGCTCGAATACCAGTTCGGGTTTCACCGCGCGCACCGGTCCGTGCCGGGCCTGCGTGTTGGCGCGGACGAAGGCGTCCACGCGGCGGATCTCCTCGTCGGTCAAACCGGAGTAAGCCTTGGCGAAGGGCACCAGTTGGCCGCCCTCCCACACGCCGAAGGTGTAGTCCGTGAAGAGGCTGGCGCGGCGCCCGTTGCCCGGCTGGGCGTAGATCAGGACCGCGTCCACGGCGTAGGGCTGGATCTTCCACTTCCACCAGTCTCCGCGCCGCCTGCCGACCCGGTAGGGGGACTCCCGCCGCTTCAACATTAAGCCCTCCACGTGTCGGCGCCGCGCTTCCGTGCGCCGGGCGGCCAGTTCCTCCCAGGATGCTGCCTCGACCAGAGGCGATAGCAGGATGCCCGGAGCCGCGGGCGCCGCTACCTCTTCCAGCCGCGCGCGCCGCCAGCGCAGTTCCCGTTCCCGCACGTCCTCTCCGTCCAGTTCCAGCAGGTCGAAGGCCAGCAATACCACCGGAACTTCGCTGAGAATGCGATCCGTGATGATCTTGCGCCCCACCCGCCGCTGCATCTGCGCGAACGGCAGGGGCAGGCCGTGCTTCCAGGGCAGGATCTCGCCGTCCAGCACGGCGCCGTCCGCCAGTACGCTTCCCGCCGCCTCGATTTCCGGGAAACGGTCCGTGATCAGTTCCTCGCCCCGCGACCACAGGTAGGTCCGCCGCTGTCTGCGGACCAGTTGCGCGCGGATGCCGTCCCACTTCCACTCGGCCTGCCACTCCGCGATCGGCCCCAGTTCCTCCACCGGCCCGTCGAGAGGGTGGGCCAGACAGAAAGGATAGGGCCGGCTCACGTCCTCGTCGCGCCTTTCGATCCCAATGAAGGTTTCCCAGAACTGGGGGGTGGGCTGCCAGTCGCCCATCAGGCGGTGCGCCAGAACGGCGGCGTCCAGGCCGGTTGCCGCCGACAGGCCTCGCACCACCAGGTTCTGAGAGACGCCCACGCGGAAAGCGCCGGTGATGAGCTTGTTCCACACCAGGCGCTGCCGGTCGTCCATGCCCCGCCAGGCTTCCAGCATGAGTTCCCGCTGGGCCGCCTCCTCGAGTTGCTGCAAGGGCAGGAGGCGCTCCTCGACCCAGAAATGCAGTGGCAGCGTAGTGGAGCCGGCCGCCGGCGGCAGCAGCAGCGCGATAGTCTCGGCCAGGTCGCCCACGGCCTGGTAGCACTCCCCGAACATCCAGTCGGGAACCCCTGCTTCCCGGGAGGCCCACTCCGCCAGCTTGCGAACCTCGATCAGGCGCTTGGGCTTGCGGCCGATCAGGAAGCTGACCGCCCAGGCGGCGTCCGCCGGCGCGGCCTTCTGGAAATATCCGGCCAGCGCCTCTATTTTGGCGTTGGTCTTCGTGGTTTCGTCCAGCATGCTGTAGAGGGCGGCGAAGTCCTTCAAGAAATCTCCTCGACATCCTCGCTTCCGGTTTCGTCCTGTTCGGCGGTGTAGCGGGTTTCGAAGGCCTGGGCGTCGAGTCCTCTCTCGCGCAGCCAGCGCACCAGCGGATAGCGGTAGCCGTGGGTGACCCGGACGCGTTCCGCTCCGGTGGCTTCAATGGCCTGCAGCAGGCCCGGCCAATCGGCATGGTCGGAGAGGACGAATCCGCGGTCCAGGGACCGCCGCCGGCGCGTTCCGCGGATGCGCATCCAACCGGAGACCATGCCGGTGGAAACCGGGCCCAGGCGGCGGAACCAGGCGGGCGGGATGGTCCAGGGCGGCGCCAGCACCAGGGCGCCGGGAGGGACCCCGGCCGGCGGCCGCGTCCCGGGAAGAGCGATGCCTGCCTGGCGATAGAGCGCGTTGAACCGCTCCACCGAGGCGCGAGCCGCCACAGGCCCGGCTGAACAGTCTATGCCTGCCAGTACGCGCTGAGCCTTGCCGAGCGGATAAACCAACAGGACGCTGGTTCGCCCCGCCTCCCGGTTCGCCCGCCACCAGGCGTCGATCTCGCCGAAAACCTCCGCTTGCGGCGGCCACCGGTAAATGGGCAGGCCGAAGGTGGATTCGGTAACGAAGACATGGCAGCGCAGCGGCTCGAAGGCCGGGCAGGTGGTGTCGGGCTGCACTTTGTAATCGCCGGAAACCACCCATACCTCGCCGTTGCGCTCCAGCCGCGCCTGGCAGGAACCGAGAATGTGCCCGGCCGGATGGAGCGACAACCGGACCCCGCCCAGGTCCCGTGTCTCTCCGTACTCCATCGTTTCGATGCGGGCGTCTTCTCCCACCCGCGCCGCGACTAACTGGCGGGAAGCGGCGGCGCATAGATACGCCTCGCTGCCCGGACAGGCATGGTCCGAGTGAGCATGGGTGATTACCGCCCGGGGCGCCGGTTTCCAGGGGTCGATATGAAAACCGCCCGCCGCGCAGTACAGGCCGCAGGTGTTAATTTCGAGCACTGCCCGTCCACTCGCTAATCTACCCTAATTCACGGACAGCAAAGAATTTGCACCCTGCGCCTTGTAATCCGCATCACGATACCGTAGAATCCCAGACGTTAAACGACTGCGGAAGATGGTACAGTGTTGATACCTTGTGAGCTAGGGAGGCTGGGATGAAGTGGCTCAGGTCGGCGATCTGCCTTAGCATCGGCATCAATTTCGCCCTCGAAGCGCAAGATACTCTCGACAAGGTACGCCAGCTGGAACGAAGAGGCGATGCCCTGGCGGCGAGAACCCTCCTGGCGCGTGCCGCGCAAGACTCCGGCAGCGCCGCCGATCTCCTCCATTACGCCGAGTTCCTCGATCGTTACGGCGATGCGGGCTGCAGGGCCGTATACGAGAAGGCGTTGAGCGCGCTCGAGCGGTCCGGCGACCGCCAGCGCCAGGCTTCGATTCAGCGCCGGCTCCTGGAATTGGATTTGATCGCGGGGAACCGCGAGTCCGCTGCCCGGAGGGTGGAGGCGTACCGCTCGCTGGGCGGGAAGGCCGAATCCTGGCGGCCCGCTCCGCCTCCGGATGCGCAGCACCTGGTGACCGTTCCCGGGCCGATGCGCTCCTTCGGACGCATGGCTGCCCTTTCCACCGATCTCAAGCCGGAAGAAGTCATGGAGGCTCTGGCTCGCAACGTGGTGACGAACGGCTACCAGGCGTCCCACAGCAACGAGGCCCTGGAGCAGACCGAGTACCTCAAGCTGGTGCACCGCTATCTCTCGCAGGCGCGCGAGCTGGAAAAGCTGGCCGGCCCCTCCCGGACCATTCGTATAGAAACCTGCGAGTCGCCGGCCGCCGGTGAATTGCTGCGGATTCTCGGCTACCGCATGCGCGGCGGCTGCGGCAGCGAGGTGGTGCTCGAGACGGTCAACGCCACGCGCGCCTTCCTGACCACCGACTCCGGCTTCCCCCTGGCCGAACTCGAACAGGACCTGCGCACGAATCGCCCCTTCGTTTACGATTTCAGTCCCACGAAGATTCCGATTCTGTATCCGCAGGATTACCTGATCGGCTCGAAGGAAAAGCAGGAAGGCGAGTTTATCGACATCTTCCTCTCCGACCCTTCGCTGTGCCGCCTCTACCTGGGTCTCTCGAAGCTGGAGCCGGCCACCGCCGAGGAGCTGCGCAAGGCCCTGCCGGTGCAGAGGCTGCGGGCGTTCGCGCACGTCCTGGACTTCTATGGAGCGATGTTCCGGATCCGGGATGGAAAGGCCGTAACTACCGGCGGTCCCCGGGCGCGCGAGGCCTGGGCGGAACTGGTAGGCGTCAGCCCCGATCAGGGCGTGCAGTTCTTTGAACGCCTCATCATGAAGGACGACGGCTGGATGGCCAGCTACTTCGACGCGCTGTCGCGGTTGAAGGGGCCGGTGCACGACTACCTCACCGAGCCGAACCGCATGAAACGCTTCTATGCGGCCATCCGCGGCAAGGTCACCAGCCCGGGTCCCGCCCGCCCGGTCTTCCGTTCCAACGCGGATATGATGCTGCTGACCACCCGGCTGCGCCTGGGGCCGGATGGAAAGCCTCACATCCCCGGCAGCCTGGAAGTCTGGCGAGGCCTGTTCGTCAACCACCCGCACGGCAAGTACGACGGGAAGCTGACCAGGATCGCCGCGACCTGGAAGGATCCGGACGACGTTCTCGAGGCGCTGTTCGCCCTGTGCCGCAAGTCGGTGGAGAATGAGCCGCTGAAGATCTTCATGGCCCTGAGCGACCTGGACCGTAACCGCGAAAAACCCCTGGCGCCGGCCACCGTGGACCGGCTGGCTCGCGAGTACCGGTTCTTCGGCGCGCAGTATGCCATCTTCAACGACGGGCCCGCGGTCAGCGATGCCACCATCCTGCAGTTCCTTGATACCGCCCAGGCGATCAACAAGATCAGGGACCAGCTGCTGCGCGCCGACGCCGCCGGAACCATGCAGGCCCTGGTGGGGATGTGGCAGATCTTTTCGCGGCAAGGTGTGCTGGCGCCCGCGGAATCCGATGCCGTCCTCTCGAATATCCTGGCCGGTTTCGCCAAGATCGGCGACGACCGCGAACTGTTCGACAGCGGCCGCGGCGGGGTGCGCGTTTTGCTGAAGGCCACGCGGTCCCGGGACGACGCCACGCCGCAGGAGCACCTCATTGACCTGCTTGCCGGAGTGGAGCGCCCGAGCGACGTGGAGTCGCACAACCTGGTGGTGCAGGAGATGATGCGGATCCTGGAGGCCCAGCGCGTGGTCTCCCTCAACACCCTGTTCGAGCTGGCCGATCACCTGGAGGCCATCTCGCGCGGCGAGCGGATGAACACCGCGCTGGTGAACCGCCTGGCCGGGCGCATCGCCGAGATCCAGCTCCCCCGGGCATCCTTGAGCAGCGTGGAGAGAAACGCAATCGCCTTCGGCTACTGGACCGAAAAGCACATCGACGAGCAGCGCCGCGTGAACCTGCGCGCGGTGATCGCCCGCGCCGCGGGGGATGCCGAGAAGCTGAAATCCGCGCGCGGCCTGCTCACGCCGTTCCTGCGCGATACGCTGGTGGCGCTCAACTACGCGCACTACGCGCCCCCGGGGGCCCAGGTGCTCTACACCAATCCGCTGTTCGTGCGGGGGCACGACTTCCTGGGCCTCAGCGGGAGCCCTCAGACCTGGCGCTCGACGGAACTGTTCGGGACTGGCTGGCCGTCCAACGGCGGCGGCCGGCTGGTGGGCTCGCTCTCCGGACTGCCCTACGCCCTGGCGGAGGCCGAGCAGAATTTCCTGGTTCCCTCCCAGACCCAGGCCCTGATCTGGGGCGACCTGGTGCCCCACATGATCCTCAGCGCCAAGATCCCGCGCTGGTGGAAGGTGACACCCGCCCAGACCCACTGGGTGGGCCTGCACTTGCGCTACGGGCAGAAACTGCTGGCCCAGGCGGCCTTCGATCCGGCCGCTCATAAGCAGGTAATGGAAGTGCTGGAGACCCAGGCCCAGCCGCGCCGGGCGCAGACCGTCTCCGAGTTGCTCAGCCACGGCGAGGTGGCGGCGGCGCTCGAAAAAGTGACGCCCTCGGAGTTATTCCTGCTGGCTTCGGACGCGGCGCCGCGCCAGCCGGCGCCCGGCGATCCCTGCCTGGCGGAGATCCGCAGGCTGGGCGCCGAAGTTCCCGGCGAGGTGAACGAGAAAGCCATTTCGCGGGCCTTCGGAACCCCCAAGCCTACCCTGGCCAACTCCTACCGGCCGGAACTGCTGAACCTGAGGGTCTTCCCGGCCCTGATGGGATACTCCAGCCGCATCATGGCCGAAAGCTGGGAGTCCAACACGCTCTACTGGGCCGCCTTGGCCGACGAGGTGCACGTGCCGCCGTCCCAGTTGAACGTGCGCATCCCTGAGTGGACGCAGCAGCTCATCGAACGGATTTTCGCTTCCAACCTGGAGGACTGGCCGGCCGTGCTGCGTTCTCTGCGTATGGTCGGGGACGACGTCCGGGCCAAGCTGAAATTGCAGGTGGAAGCCGAGCAGAAAGTCTCCCTGAACTGAAAACGGGCCGTTTGGAGGAGGCGTGGTGCCGTGATATCGTGATACGCGGAGGGTCAACTTTGAGACGGGCGACAAGTGTTTCGATTCTCCTCCTCATGCTGGGGACATGGGTGTGTGCGCGGGCGCAGGAAGGACAGCGGCCCGTATTCCGGGTCAAGGTGGACATGGTGGTCCTGAGCTTCACGGTCACCGACAGCAAGGGCCGCTACATCAACGGCCTGAAGCCGTCCGATTTCCGGATCCTGGAGGACGGCATCGTGCAGAAGGTGGCCACCTTCGCGGAGGGCAACCGTCCGGGCGTGCAGATCCTGGACGACGGATCGACCCGGCCGCTCATCGGGTCCCCCAGCGTTCCGCCGTCGGCCAAGGAAGCGCTCGGCGGCGATGCGGTGGTCGGCACCAACGTCTTCATCCTGTTCGACACCAGCAACTTCATGTATCGCGGCTTCGTCTATGCGGAGGACGCCATCGCCGATTTCGTGCGCGGCCTGGACCGGGCCGACTCGGTGGCGGTGTATACGTTCAGCCGGAACCTGTCGCGCGCGTCTGCATTGACCCGTGAGCGGGGCGAGGCCATTCAGGGCTTGCGCAAGGCGGTGGCGGGCGACGATACGGCTCTCTACAACTCCCTGCTGCTTACCCTGAGGGATGCCGCCAAGGTGCCCGGCCGTAAAGTCGTGATCGTCTTCTCGAACGGTCCGGACAACGCCAGCACCGTGGCCCCCGACGACGTGCGCTCGGTGGCCGAGGACGAAGGCATCCCCATCTACGTGATCTCGACCAACGAGGTCAACAAGGACGCCGTTTCGAGCGGCGTCTTCCGGCGCATCACCACGCGCACCGGAGGGAAGGCCTACTGGGCCAAGACCTGGCAGAAGCAGGTGGAAGCATTCGAATCCATCCGCGAGGACCTCGGCAACTCGTACACCGTGACCTATTATCCGGCGCCCAATCCCAACGAGGGCTTTCGCAAGATTACCGTCGAGATCGCCAGCGACGTGGCGAAGAAGTACCGCGTGCGGGCCCGGCCCGGTTACCGCCCCCGCGGCGGCTTCTGATCCTCCTTGCGCGTCCGGGTCGAGTGCTACTCGGGCTATAAGGGCGACGAGCGTCCGGTGCGTTTTGAGATCGATGACCGCAGCCTGTTCGTCAGTGAAGTACTCGCCCGGTGGTACAGCCCGCAAGGCCCCTGCTTCCGGGTGCGCGCCGATGACGGCGCGGAGTACCTGCTGCGCCGGACCGGAGAGGATACGTGGGAAATCGAACCCGGCGCGTGCGGGCGGGTTGGTTGAGGCGCGGGCGCAAATTCCGCGTCAGGGTGTGATGCCAGAGGTTTACTGAGATCCATCGTGCCGGCGAATCCGGCAGTTGCGGCTGCTGTGGGCTTGCTCCTTGCCCTGCCGGTTTCCCTGGTTTTCGCGATCGCTGCATTTCGGATTGAGCCGCTCCACGGGCTTC
>JADZAF010000296.1 GCA_020852755.1 Bryobacterales bacterium | reverse complement strand
GATGATCACCCGCGTCAATAAGTCCCAACTGTCCATTGTGTGTACCGGACGAGATCCGCCTCCGCCGGCGCGCTCCGCCGGAGACAAACCTACAGAGTACAGTGTTACGGGACCGGGTATGGTAGGGGCCGGGCCCTGGCAAGCCCGGCCCCGAAGTACGGTCAGCGCCAGGCTGCCGGGTCCCTGGCGGTACGAAGCCTGGGGAGCTTCACTCGGATCGAAACTCCTCCCGCGTTCCGGCCCGCGATGGCCTGGCTGACGTGAATGGCCCGCAAGGGTTCGAGCGCGCCTTCCAGTTCCAGCTTCGCCAGCGGCAGGAAGCCTCCCTTGGCCGAGGCCGCTCCTCCCTGCAACTGGCCGCGAATCACGCCGGTGCGCAGGTCGAATTCCCCTTCCAACCGGCCCGCGATGCGGCCTTGCGGCGAGCGCTTTCCCGGCAGCGGGCGAAAGGCTCCGGCCAAACGGCCCTGGAGTCTCACCACGGCCTTGCCTGCCGGCCGGGCGGGCAGCCGCGTGAGCAGCTTCACCTCCGACAACTCGCCTTCAAACCGGCCGCTGATCTCGCCTCGCAGGTGAGCCGTGACGCGCCCGTCGAAGGGCGGCTCGAGCAAGGCGGACCGGGTGGCCGACGGCCGGACGCGCCATCGCAGCACGCGCGGCTCGCCCCGTTTCACCACCTCCTGCTCCCACCGCCGATCGGGCCGCAGGGTGAAGCCCTTCGGCAGGCTGTGGGCCAGCTTGACTTCAAGCGGAACGGGACGATCAAGCCAGTTCTGAGCCCGCATGGAGAACTGGAACTCCGTGATGCCGTCCGCCTCCACGTGCTGGACGTTGGACTGGACCTCGTACGGGCAGTCGTTGTCGTGATTGGGCGCCGTGCATTCAATGCGCGCGCGCAGGCAGAAGTGCCCCACCTCGGGAGTCACGTAGGCGGGGTCCAGATACCACTTCACCGCCTGGCTGGCCGGCGGGTTGGCCGGGTCGGTGAAATTCATCGAACCCGCAGCCAGCGCCGGGATGTCCAGGACGCAGTCCGTTCCCGCCTGGTTCTTACAGGGATGCCAGCCCGCGATGCCGGCGGGCAGGTTGGTGCCTGCGGGACAGAAGTAGAAGCGCACCCGCACGTTGCTCAGGGCCTGGTCTCCGATGTTCCGCACCCGGGCGAACAGCTTGTTCTCCTGACCAATGACCGCGTCGTAGTCGGCGCCGCTTCCGTTATTGATGAACAGGTCCGGGGACTGGTACCACATGGCGGGCATGCCGAGGTAGGGCTGCGAGAAACGCCAGTCGATCGTCCAGGGGAGCATGCAGGCCTCGCCGCCGTAGTTCTGCGCATTGTAGGCGGCATCGAAGGGATACAGGCCCACCGCGTACAGAGCGCGCCGCAGCATCACATACTCGCAGGTCCGGTTGGATCCGCTTACCTGTTCGGCGGCGTCCAGCAGCAGTTTGCCGGCCTCAATCAGGGTTTCCCCGGCCAGGTTCAATGGAATGGTGTCGTAGTAGTTGGTGAGCGCGTAGATGAAGATCTCCGCCATGCGCTCATTGCCCACCCCGCTCACCGGAATGAGCTGCGCGGCGCGGCTGGCGCGCTCGTGAATCCCGCCCTGCCCGGCCAAAAAGGCCGTGTGCGAAAGCAGACTCGAATGGAAGTACTTATCCTTGTTTGCATCGCGGTCGGCGTAGTGGTCGCAGTACCAGGCGCCATCGTCCGTGTTCGTGCTGCGGGGGTATTCAATCCGCCGGAAGGGCTGGCCGCTGCGCAGCGCTCCGTCGCGCCACGGCACCGGATTCACCCAGAAACCGTGCCTCAAACAGCCCAGCGAGTCGGAAAAGCCTTCGCGGATCGCGCCCAGCCACATGGTGCCGTACAGATGTCCCGGCTCGCCGGTGGATTTGGCGGCTCCGAAAAAAGTGATGGCGTGCTGGTATTCATGTGCGAAGATCACCGGGTCGCCGGCCATGAAATCGGCGCTTACTGCCCCGCCGGTGCACTCTCCGTCGTAGAACGCGATGTAGCCGTAATACTTGTTGGCGTTCAAACCCGGGTCCCACTCGGTATACTTCTCGAAGTAGGCGTTGAAACCCAGGCCGATGTGGGCTGCCACACGGACCGGGCAGGCGGCGCCCCAGTTGGCGTTGTCGAACCCATGCCAGTCCAGGCCGTGGTAGAAGTCGAAGGCCTGCTCCGCATTGAAGTGGCCGTCCACTTCGGGCTGCTGCGAGTCGCGCCGGTCGTTCGACGCGCAACTGGTCGTGGTCTGATTCCAGTGCAGATCGGCGTCTTGGGAGATGTCGGCTTCCCCCTTCAGCTTATCCACCAGGCCGGTTTCGGTGCCGCCGGCGTCGTACGTGCGGATCTCCGGGTCGCGCAGCCGGTTGATCATGTAGTAGTTCCCGGCATCCTTGCGAACCACGTGCAGGGTTCGGGTGATCTGCGTGCCGCTGCTGTCCTGCAGAGTCGACAGACCATCCCCTGTCTGATCGGTGTAAGCCATGCCTTCGCGGGCCGGTTCCTGCCAGAGCACTTGTCCGGTGGCGGCGTCCAGCATCAATTCCACCACCATTACGTCACGGCGCGGCTTGCCATCAACTCCCAGCCACTCGACAAGCTGGTAGGCCCAAAGATCATAGGCGGGATGGAAACCCTTTTCGACGGGATAAAGGTACAGTTTGGGACGGGCGGTCAGCGGAAAATGCTCCTGCAACCAGGGATCAGGCTGCTTCCGGCGGCGCCAGGCTTCTTCGAACCCGGCGGCCTCCGGGTTGCGACGGAGGGTCTCCAGCAGGCGGGGCTCCAACTCGGTCTCCTTGACGCGCTGCCCCGCCGTGACCTTCACCTCGCGCCAGAAGCTGCTCTGAACCCGGTAGACCCCGCGCTCTACATCGGCAAATGCCAGCAGCGTGGCTCCGTAGACCGGCAGCGTGTCGAATACCTGAAACGCCTTGGCGCGCACCTCGCCGGTCCGCAGCCTTCTCGCGCCGGCCGGGCGATGGCCCTCCAGTACATCAGGCGGTCCCAGCAGCTCACCGTGATCGGCAAGCACCGGACGCAGCATGTTCTCCGTTCCTTTAATCCGCTCCCATGGCAGCAGGCGGCCTTCAATGAGGCTGGCCACTCCGCGCTCTTCGTTCCAGCGCACGGTCAACCCGGGAGCCCGCTTGCGCAGGGCTTCCAAAAGCCGCTCCTGATTCGCAGTCATATTTGGCATATTCACTTCCGTTCTTTAATGTGCGATGGATTTGAATCTCAGCGTGACAGGAGGCGTCACGCTCACCCCGGCTGTCAGCACATGGGCCGGCCGTGCAGGCATACCGCGCTTTCGAGGCGGTCTCCGCGAAGCCAGAAGCGCTTCGATGGCGGGAACAGAAAAGGCAGTATGGCACAGCTCCGGACCGGATTCCAGCATCCCCGGTCTGCGCTCAGCCAAACGAGCTGCCTCGTGGAATAGTGAGCCGGGATACAATCGCGTTTCAGCGGTATGCTGTTCCCATGACGACCTCCCGGTACATGCGCGGAAGAAGGCTCCGGCTGCTCCGGGCGGTGAAATCAGCCGGGAAGACATGACGCAGCAACGCACAATCGGCGCCGTCATTCTGGCAGCCGCCCTGCTGCTGCCGGCCTGCCGGCAGCAGGGCAAGCGCGTGGTGGGCCTGATTCCCAAGGGCGCGACCCAGGTGTTCTGGCAGGCGGTG
>JADZAF010000295.1 GCA_020852755.1 Bryobacterales bacterium | reverse complement strand
TTCACCTGGGCGCCGGCCAGGCTCGATAACAAGACCGTGTTCCGCATCGGAGCGGGTTACTACTACGGTCCGGGCCAGACCGAGGACCAGGTCCAGCCCATCGACAGCGACCGGGTCACCGTAACGGCGACCTCCAATATCGCCTTCCCGATGAATTCCCAGGCGATCATCAACAGCTTCGACTTGAACAACCTCCGTAACTTCGCTCCTCGCGTGTATTCGCCGGGGTACACGATTCCGGAGCGCATCCTCTCCTACACCGCCTCCATCCAGCAGCAGCTGCCGTCCGGCACGGTCCTCACCGTGGCCTATGTGGGCAGCCAGGGCCGCAACCTGTTCCTGCGCTCCTGGACCAACCTGATGACCGGAGTAACCATGAACCCGGTGACCGGCGCCGGGATTCCCGTGCTGGAATTCGGCAACCGCTTCGCGCAGATGGACTACAAAACCAGCGGCGGCACCGATCACTACGACTCGCTGCAAACCAGCGTGAACCGGCGTTTCCAGCAGGGTCTCACCATCGGCGCGCAGTGGACCTGGGCGCACAGCATCGGCAACACGGGCGGATCGAACGAAGCGCAGACCGCGGCCAACCCGCTGGACTTCTCCCTGGACCGCGGGAACAACGCCTTTGATGTACGGCACAGCTTCAACGCCTCGGCGCTGTACGACCTTCCCATCGGCAAGGGCCATCGCTGGCTGGGGAACAGCTCGCGGCTGGTCAACGCGCTGATCGGCGACTGGGAGATCGGCGGGGTGCTGAACGCGCGGACCGGCCTGCCGGTGGATGTGACGATCGCGCGCAACGACATCGCCTACCGGGTGAACGGCTCGGGCGCCATTGTGGACCAGCCTGTGGTGAGCGGCGGCCAGGTGCTCACGACGCCCATCGTGAACAACCCCTACGGAGGAGCGTTCCGCAGCAACCGCCGGCCCAGCGTGGTGCCCGGAGTCAGCCCGTTCCTCAGGAATCCGAGCGACAAACGGGTCTACCTGAACCACGCGGCGTTCACCATCCCGGCCCCGGGCGAGTTCGGCAATCTGGGCCGCTGGGCGCTGCACGGGCCCGGCCTGGCGCAATTCGACCTGACCCTGCACAAGCGTTTTCCGGTCAGCGAGCGGGTGAACTTCGAGTTCCGCGGCGAGATCTATAATCTGCTCAACCGGACGAACTTCGCCAATCCCGCCGCCCGGTTGAACAACGCGCTGGGGGTAGGAAGCAACAAGCTGCAGCCGGGTGACCCGTTCACCTCCGCGGCGGCGGGGGGCGCCTTCGGCCTGGCGAACTCCACGGTCACCAAGGACGTTGGATTGGGCGCCAGCCGGCAGGTACAGCTGTCGCTCCGGCTCAATTTCTGAACCGCAGCGCGCCGCTCCCCCGGTTTCCCGACTCCGAGCCGCGACCAAAAGGGAGCGGTTCCGGCGCCCGCGGACCTCAGGCCGGCTGCTGGCAGCCCGGACAGCAGACCTCGGGCACGGGCGTCAAGGGCGAAGTACGCAGAATCCGGTAGTGGCCGAGCGCGTCCGAAAGCGGGCGCGCTCCTTCGTCCACGGCAGCCGCCGGCGCGGCTCCCACACCTGCCCGCTCGCCGGCCACGGCCGCGGGCAGATCCACTGCCGCGCTCTGAGCCCCCGCGGGCGCCTGTCGCAACGCGGCCAGCGTCGGCATCATCTCGACGCAGAGCACGCTGAGCGGCGAATCGGCCGGCAGCCCCAGGTCCCGGAGCAGGGCCAGGATTTCGGCGCGGGTCCAGCGGGTCACACCGAAGGCCTGCGCGTCCCGGTTCTGAAAGGCCACGGAAAACGTCCCGGCCGGGGTTTCGAACCTGCCGCGAATCCGGGGCCTTACGCGGAGAAGCCGGTCCTCCAGCAGAATGTTGCGGTAGTCCTTGCCATCAGCCTGGCGCACCTGGGCGTAGAGCAGCGCCCAGATCCGCGTGCGCGGCGGGTCCGCCGTGATGTTCTTGCCGTTCAGAACCGCCTGGGCGTACGGCGCCTCCACGATCAGCTCCTGGGCGGTGTGCTGGCAGGTGCAGAACAGCGTGGGCGCGGGATGCTGCACGCCGGTGCTGCGCAGGGCCCGGCCAAACCGTCCCTGAGCCGTGGACCAGATGCGCGCATGGCCCACTCGCAATTCGTACGTGAGGAAACCGAACAGTTCCGGGCTGTCGGCGTTGAGTCCGGCAGGCAGCGGGACCAGGAAGTGCCGGTTGCTGTTTGCGGCCGCCTGCAGGCGGGTCATGGCCTGCAACCCGGCATCGTCGTCCGGCTGTCCCGGCGTGATCGTCCGGATCAACTCGGGATCGATGGGCAGCGGCGCCTCCTCGGGAGGGACGAACGTCTCGAAGCGATTGTCCGAGAGCAGCGGGTCCGGTGCGTAGCCCAGCAGGCGGATGAAGTACTCGTCGTTCGGGTCGCGCACCGGCTCCTCGAATTCCAGCCAGAGAAAGCGCTGCCGCGCGCCGGTGGCCGAGTAAGTCTCGTTACGCTCGTATTTCGAAAGCGCAATGCCGGCCGAGACGATGCGGGGCACCTGCGCGGGTGGAGTCGTCACCGGCAAGGTCAGGTGCAGTTCCTCGGCGGCATCGCTTTGCGCCGGAGCGCTGCGGAAACGCGGCTCGATCCGGTAGTCCAGCTCGATAGTGTCCGGGAAGCGCGTCTCAGCGGGATCTCCGGCCCGCGGCTTGTCGGATTTCGGCTCCACCGCGTCGAGGAAAATCAGGGTGGTGTGGCTGCGCTTCGGGTTCACCAGGGCATCCAGAGGGGCGGTCGGGATCACTTCCCAATCGCCAGCCGGCTTTCCCCCGTTGTCGTCTACTTCGGTGTCGGAGGTGAAACGCTTGCGCCGGAAGATCTCGAAGCTCACCGGCTGGAGCCCATCCCAGGTCCAGTCGCGATCCAGGTCCAGGGTCAGGGCGACGATCCAGTGATTGAACAGATCCTCCTTGGCGGCGATGGTTAAGGACGAATGATCCGGGGCCAGGGTGTGGCGAATTCTCCGGGAACAACCGAAGACCACCCGCTCGCCCTTCCTGCCGACCAGGGTCAGTCCCTTGTTTTCGACGCCCAGCTGCCCGGCCAGGCGCTGCACGGCCGGGGCCGCCTCTCCGGCCACCCGCTGGAAAAGCAGTTGCCCCAGCGTTCCGTTGAACGCGGGAGCGGAGTCCGGCTGCAGGTAAATGCCGCGCACTTTGCGGCCCTCGCCGGCGGCAACGAACAAGCCTCGCTCGTCGGCCGATTCTCTCCGCACGCGCACCTCGACCGGCTTGCCGGTGTTGGCTCCGGGCGCGAAGTAAGCGGGGTTGTCGGCGGCCACGGCCCGCACCGTCAGCCGGATATCGCGCGCGGTGGGCAGAGGGAGGGCGTCCATGGCATCGATCTCGGCCTGGGTGACTCCCAGGTCGCCCAGGTTGGTGAGGTCCTGGAAGTTCAGAACATTCGCGTCGCGAAACTCCAGCGGGATCACGCGGGGTTGATCGAATGCCGCGGGGAAGTCGCGGAAGGTGGTGTATAGGGTGATATAGGACTCGCGGCCGGAGAGCGAAAGCCGGTTGTCCATGCGCAGCGTGCGAACTTCCACATCGATGCGCACGCGTTCCACGTCGGGATCGGGAATGCCGAAGCTTTCCTTCCCCATGGCAGCGTCCGAAGCGGCCTGAAGCAGCGGAATCGGATCGGCGTACTTGTCCGTGAACACCACGCTGGGATAGCCCAGCAGCGGGCGATGCACGGTGAGGCTGTCGCCGGGGAAGAGCGCGTCCAGGGGCGCGTCGGGGAAACGCGGCAGATTGTCGATGCGCACGGGTTCGGGCACCACGTGCCGGCGGAACGGCACCGAAGCGGTCCCCGCGGGCGACTCGTGCAGCGGCTCGCGTCCCGCGTCCGGGCCTCCCGCCGTGGGATCCATGAGCCGCACGCGGAAATCGTAGGTCCGGCCGTAGCGGAGCGGGATGTCGCTCAGTCCGACCGGTTCGTACAGGCGGCCGAGGCTGGCTGCCGCGCCCGCGGCCTGCTCGGTCTTGAAGAGCGCCGCGGCATCCTCGTCGGGAAGCACCAGGGACTTCCCGTTCCACTGGCTCTGGTAGGACGGCAGCCAGAACTGCCCGGCCGCCTGGTCGCCGTCGATCTGCTGCGGATGGACCTCGACGGCCAGTTCGCCTTCAAAGCGCTGCTGGTTCGGCAGGTCGAGGGAGATGCCGCCCAACGACAGCGGCGCCCGGCTGCGCACGCGAACCAGGCTGCGCCAGGCAGCCTGGCCGTGCTCCCGCGCGTCGATGCGGTAGCCGAACACGCCCATGGGCGCGTCCAGGCGCTGGGCCTGTCCCCCGACTTTCGGAACGGTGGGGTCCTCCTTCAACTGGCGGTTCTGCCAGATCAGGATCTGCTCATCGTCCCAGCCCAGCCGGATCCCCACATCGGTGAGAGGCGCGAATCCGTCCGGGTCTTCGGCCAGCAGGTTCTGGCTCACCGGCTGTGCCCCGTGGACGATTTTGGCGAAGCCGTCGTCGTAATCGGCGGCTTCGAGAAAGACCGCGTCGAAGTTGCCCGGCACGGCGGGCGGCAGGGCCGAGTTGGTGTCCTGGTAGAGGACGGGAAAGAGCACGGCCGCGAAAAGCTGCCGCCCGGCGCCCGCCTCCAGAGCCGGGATGCGCGCAGCGTAGCGCTTCAGGAACGTGTAGTCGGCCGCCGCCTGCGCCGCATAGGCGCTGCCGGCCGCCAGGTCCACGTAGAGGAACCCGCCTTTTGCGAACCGGCCCGCGGGCAGCGTGAAGGTGGCGCCGCGGATCAGGCCCAGCTTCTCAGCCAGGCGGTGGTGGCGCAGGCAGTAGGCGTAAACCTGGCCCCAGCTCACCGTGTCCGGGGAGGGCTGAAAGGCTGGGTTCGGGTCTTTCCGGGCCTTGACGGCGCACGCGTAAGCGTCGTTGGTTACGGCGTCCGGAGTGCGGGGACCGGTAAAGAGAAACGAGTTCCGGTAGCTGCGCGGCAGGTACTTCCTGATGAAGATCTGCGGCTTGACCGGCTCGGCCAGGCGGGGAGCCGGGTCGATCTGGAAGCGGCCGGGGCCGGGCGCAATCAGCTCCTGGAACAGCGCGCGGGCATCCGGCCGGACGCCGCCGGCATCCGGCATGGGCACGGCGGCGTCCACCGGCTGATTCACTGGAAAGCGGTCCAGGCCGTCGAGCACGCGCGCTTCCAGCCGCAGGTCGGCATCGGCGAACGCGGGCGCGCTGTCTCCGGGCGCGGGGAAGTTCTGAATCAAGGGCTGCAGCGGGTCGCCGTTCCACGCCCCGCTGAGCCGCGGCACTACCAGCACGCGAACCGTGAGATTTGTCCCGTCGAAGAACTGCGGAAAGGGGAGGATGCTGATTCGAGGATCCATGGGAATTTCCGTGCCTCTGCTTCTATGCGATCTGGCGGCTCTCCTGCCAGCTTTCCGAAAAGCTGATGTTGATCACCAGGAAGATGCTGATGTCCAGCCCGAAAGTCACTTGCGCGATCAGGTCGGTGCGCTCCGAGGGCGCGCTGATCCGTTTCACCATGCCCTTGGCCTCGATCATGATGGTGACGGTGACGATGCCGCCCAGGATCTCGGCGCGGCCTCGGAAGAGCAGGAATCCCGCCACGGTGATCTGGCTCGTGTCCAGGTTGATCTCCACGCCCACCATGTAGAGCAGCGAGACCGAGCCCACCACCGGCAGGCCCACCACGATCTCGGCGCCGAAGCCGAACTTCATGTGCAGGGACGGGCCGGTCTTGATGTCGGCCGCGGTCCGCAGGTCCACCGACCCGGTGGCGTAGATTGTGGCGGCCGCCAGGCTGACGCACATCACCGAGAGCCGGCCGCCGAATTCGAGGAACGCGCCCGTGGAGGGGATCAACTGGCCCGGAGAGGAAGGGATGGCCAGCGCTTCGTTGAAATAGACGCCGACCGCCAGGTGGCACTCCAGCTTGAGCGGAACGGAAGGCTGGTCGTAGAGGGCGCCGGGCGGAAACTTCACGACCGGGATTTCCTTGCGGGCGTGAAAGGCGTAATTCCAGCTGTCCGCCGAATTGCTCATGGCGATTTCCAGGCCCTTCTGGAACGCGGCCTGGTAGTCGCCGCCCTGCAGCATGAGCAGGACCTGGAGGATGTCGATGACCGGCTGGAGATCGTCGCTGAATTCGAGCTGCGGCTCGACGAAGGCCGGGGCCGCGCCCTTTTGGGTATCGAACTTCCCCTTGACCATCATCAGCCGTTTCAGCGAGCCGAGATCCACCACCATGGCGATGTCGTTGAGCTTCGACATCCAGCTCTTGCCCAGCTCCGCGGCGGCGGCGTCGAAACCGTAGCGCAGGATGCCGTCGCCGAGCTTGTTGCCGTTCTTGTCCTTCCGCGCGTACTCCACGTAGAGCTTCAGGAAGTCCTCGTTGATCAGGTAGAGCGGGCCTTCCGGAAGGATCTGCTCGAAGACCTTGTTCGGGTCGAACTGATCGACGAGCTTGTACCCTTGGGCCAGGATCCTGGTCTGGAACGTCCCCAGGTTCAGCGGAAAAGCGTCCTGCACGTTAGGGAAGATGCCCTTGGAGTTGAGGATGCGGTAGGCATCGGCGAAATCCGGGGGGGCGCCCAGCAGCTGGTCCAGCCCTTCCTTGAAGCTGGGCAGGCGGAACAGGGCCTTCTGGGTGTTGGTGGATTGCAGCAGCCCGTAGTTGCGGGTATTCGGCCCGGGCGGCTGGACCAGGTCGATGGGGTTGGCGATGCGCAGCAGATCGTTGACCGTGGCGTCGGTGGTCTGGGTCGCTGAGTTCAGCCTGCCCCTGCGGATGACGGGAACCGCGGCCTGCGGGTCGAGCGGCGACACCTCGCCGCTGCCCTGGTTATGCTGCACCACGCTCCAGGCGCCGTCCTTCGGCAGGATGACCGCTCCGCGGCCGGCGCTGACGAAGATGGGCTGCCCGCCGGCGTTCTGCGAAGCGTTCACGTCGGCGCGGCTCAGGCGCACCTGCTGCCCGCTCTTCCCCACGTCGATCACGCAGTCCACCGGACCGCCCAGGGAGCCGAACTGAGTGGCCAGCAACTGTGCGAACAACTGGGGCGAGATGGGCTCGCCGCGCGGCGCCAGCTGCACGTATCCCAACATGCCCCTGGACGGCACCCGCCCGCCCGCCGCTCCGCTCACCACGTAATCGATGGCCACGTCGCAGTCGAAGTAGACCGGCTGCAGGTTGACTCCCGGGTTGCGCTCGCTGGCGGGCGTGCTCGCATCCACCGTGCGCAGGATCCCGTTATCGTCCACGTACGGGTCTCCGTTCTGCTTGTTCCAGGTGGCGGTGAAGTTGGGGACCGCGTTGGTCTCCCGGATGTTGCGGACGCGGAAAACGCCCTTGACGATGCCGGGGTGGAACTCGTAGGGGTTGGGCTGCTCGATGACGTTGTACGCCGTGTTGTAGACCCGGTAGCGGAAATCGTAGACGCCGTCGGATTCCGCCTGCCAGCCGGTGTCGAAGCGGAAGACGTAGCTGTTGCTGGCCCGGAACATGGTGATGGTCCGCACCACCCGTATGCCCCAGGGATAGACCAGGCTGCGCACCTGGATCACTTCCTCGCCGGTGCGGCCGACGAAGACATCGAAGAAAGCCTGGCTGGTGGCGGCAATGGCGGCGTTGGGATTCTGCCAGTGGCTGAACATGCTGGCGCCATAGCCGCAGAAGTCGATCCGGGTCAGCGGCACGCCGCGATCCTTGTAGCCGGTGTTGCCGTCGTAGAAGAACTCGTTGTTGAAGATGGTCCCGACGCTGCTGCCCAGCGTTCCCGCATAGGAGGGAGCGCCGCTCAGGAAGAGCACGTTGTTCAACTGAAAGGTGCTGCCTTTGAAGATGGGGCTTTCCGCCGGGTGCTTGGGAGCGTCCGCCCGGATCTGCAAGGCTCCCTTCAAGCCGCCTTCGTACTCGGGGCGGTTGAAGGCCAGCTTGGCGGGGTCGAGGTTGGGGACGAACTGGTTCTTCCGGCTGAATTCGGCGAAGGCGCGCAGGCCGAACGGCAGAGTGAACAGCGCGCCGGTGAAGCCGTTCGTACGCGCGTCGAAGTCCTGAACCAGGAACTCGCTCACCGGGATGGGCGCGATGGGCACCAGTTCCACGCTGTCGTTGAACAGGCGGGTGGGCCCTCCGTCGTTGGGGTACAGGTTCCAGCCGGGCGGCGGATCGCCGGAGATGGCCGGGTTCGTGAGGTTGAACAGCGGCTCCCAGCTCAACTGCGGCACGGTGAAGGCGCGGACGTAGCGGCTCTGCGCGGAGAGATCCAGATCCCGCACCTGCAGCGGATACGCGGGCGAGGGTTGCGAGGCCGTGGCCTTGTAGATCTCGTAGAAGACGTAATCGCGGTCGTTCAGCGCGGCGGCATTGAACCAGGCAAAACTGACCCCCATCTGGTCGGCGTTGGTGGAGACGTCCAGCAGCCGGAACTGCTCCTGTTCGAAGCGCTGGAAACGCCGGTTCCAGTCGACGTCGTTGGCGCCGCGGCCCACCGCCGAGGCTGCGAAGGGCGACCCCGGGGGCTGGCCGGCGGGATCGGCGGCCAAGACGGGTTCGAGAGCCGGGCCGGCGGCTGCAGTCCGGGCGGCGGCGCTGCTCCACACGGCCAGGGCCTGCTGCTGTGTGCCGAGAGGCGCGAAGGCGAAGCTGGTATTCGCCGAATCCGGCTCCTCATCGGCCGCGGCCTTGGCCCAGGCGACGCTCGAGACCAGTAGAAGGCCGGTCTGGCGCGCGCTCTGCCCCAGACGGCCCTGGCGGCGCAGCCAGCCCACGTTAGCGGCATAGGGGTCGGGCAGGGTCGGCAGAAGCCCGAACAGGCCCATGCCCAGCATGAGCGTAGCCTTACTTACGGTCTCTTCGTCGAGTAACTCGGCGAACAACACCAGGCTGTTGACCGGACTTACCGTGAAAAGCGCATTGCGTATGGCCAGCGACTTAGCCCGCCCCGGCTCCACCGGCCATTTGACATTCGGATCCAAACTGTCCACCAGGATGTTGTCGTCGTAGACAAAGGCCTGCTGGAGTAAGTCGGTATAAGTCAGCAGCAAGAGCGATTTCAGTGTACGGACCGGGAGCGGCGTTCCCTTCACGTCCACCGGCCGGTCGAGCTTGGCCTCGGTGTCCGCCTGGGCGGAGAGAATTTCCGAGCCGGCGGCGCCCGAGGCATAGGCAACCGGGAAGGAGTCGGTGTAGCGCAGGTCCAGCCGGGAACGGAATCTGGAGTCCTGGTCTTTCCACAGCAGGAAGCGCTGGTTGGCGTAGCGGTTGGTGGCCTGCGGATCGGCGATCAGGATCATTCCGGGCCACAGCGCGATCCAGGGGGAGCGCAGTTCCACCGGGCCGTCGCGCAATCCCCGCCAGGTCAGAGTGAGGCCCTGGCTCGTGCTGACGGCCAAAGCGCCGCTGCCGGATGCTTCCACCGGGCTGTCGACGTCCAGTTGAGCTGCCGGCAGCACCCAGGCTGAGCGCTGGATGTCCGCGCCGCCGCCGGTCCGGGCGAACGGGGACTGAACCGCCGCCGGGTCGAAGCGGGCCGCCGAAGCCTGGAGCGGGATGGTCACGGACTGGAGCGGCGGGGTGAATTCGGGCAGGCCGCCGGAGCGCCAGGTGAAATCGATCGACTGGCCGTACAGTGTCCAGCCGGCCGCCCCGACGTTCTGCACTGTCACGCCCGAGGCCTGCAGCAGGAACGAGAACTGCTCGGGAAGACGCAGGCCGGCTTGAGCGGCGTCGATGCCCGCCTGGCTGGAACCGGCCGGCGGTCCGGCCGGTTGCTGTAGCCTCAATTGCACGCCGCACTGCCCGCCCGGAGGCAGAGTGAGCCTGCCGCCGGCTTCCACCGGCGGCGGGGTGAACTGCAATTGGCCGCCCGCGATGCGCAGGCCCACGTAGGCGCCCGCCGGGGCGCCGGGAGCCAGCAGGCCGGCCCGGATCCAGAAACTCCCGGCCGCGAGGTTGTACCGCCGCGTTCGCAGCAGTCCCAGGATTTCAGCCACCGGCAATGGCCGGTCCAGCGGCACCGGAAACTCGCGCACATAGAACAGCAGGGCAGGTTGGGTTTCGCCGGGCAGGTACAAGGGCGCCAGGCGGGTCAGCCGGTAAAAGTCGAACCAGAACTGCCGGCCGTCCAGGCTGGGAAAGGGGCCGAGGCTCCGCTCGATGGCCGCCCCGCGGCCCCACAGCGGCGCGGCCAGGTCGAGGACCGGCGGCGCCAGGGGCGCTTCTCTCCGGAAAACGCGGTACTCGGCCGTGGCAGGCGGGCGCTCCGCCAATTCGTCGAGCCGCTTGCGCCATCCCTCCGAGACGGCCTCGAAGGCGGGAAAGCCGGCGCGATCCACGGACAACTCCCGCGAGAACTCGCCTGCGGCGCCGATCGACGAGCGGGAGGCCAGTTCCTGTAGTTCAACGAGTAAGTCGCTCTCGGCTCGCGATTCCGCAAGATTAGACAACAACGCACTAATACCGGACTGCCGGTAAGGAAACATCAGGATCTCCCTGCGTGAAGAAATACCCAGTTACTTGCTCATGTCCATTGTGATCGGTCCACGTGCGGCTTTCAAGGAAATTCTGAAACCGCCGGATCGCCGGGGAAATTCCGGCCGGGTTTTGCGATAAGCTTACGGTTCGAGAAAGGAGAGATCGC
Source organism: Bryobacterales bacterium (assembly GCA_020852755.1). Lineage (GTDB taxonomy): Bacteria > Acidobacteriota > Terriglobia > Bryobacterales > Bryobacteraceae > JADZAF01. Next base: position 17,694 of record JADZAF010000295.1, on the reverse strand, counting down.
ATGAGCGAGAACGGAACGGTCACGGCTTCGCGGCGCGAGTTCCTCGCGGGAGCCTCGGCGCTGGCGGGAGTCGCCCTGCCGCACGTGCATGCAGCCGAGAACAATACGATCCAGATCGCCCTGGTCGGCTGCGGCGGCCGGGGAACGGGCGCGGCCATCAACGCGCTTTCGGTGGCCAACGGCCCGACAAAGCTGGTGGCCATGGCCGACGTCTTCCCCAAGAAGCTCAACGACAGCTACGACAAGCTGCGGACCCAGTTCGCCGCCCAGGTGGACGTGCCTCCCGAACGGCGCCTGCTCGGATTCGATGCCTACCGCCAGGTCATGGACTACCTGAAGCCGGGCGGCGTGGTCATCCTGGGCACGCCTCCCGCATTCCGCTGGGTTCAGTTCAGCTATGCGATCGAGAAGGGCCTGCACACCTTCATGGAGAAGCCCGTCACCGTGGACGGGCCGACCACGCGCCGCATGCTCAAGCTGGGCGAACTGGCGGCTGCGAAGAACCTGAAGGCCGGCGTGGGCCTGATGGTCCGCCACTGCCGCGCGCGACAGGAACTGCTCGACCGTATCCGCTCGGGGCAGATCGGCGACATCGTGGCCATGCGGGCCTACCGGATGGGACAGGGCGGCGGCACGGCGCCTCCCAAGCCGGAGGGGATCAGCGAGCTGATGTACCAGATCCAGAGATTCCACGCTTTCCTGTGGGCCAGCGGGGGAGTCTTCAGCGACTACTACATCCACCAGATCGACGAGTGCAGCTGGATGAAGGGCGCCTGGCCGGTGGAGGCCCACGCGGTCGGCGGCCGGCACTACCGCCGCGACTCATTGGACCAGAACTTCGACACCTACTCCGTGCAGTACGTCTATCCCGACGGCACCCGCCTGTTCTTCGACGGCCGCAACATGGCCGGATGCCGGGACGAGTTCGCCAGCTACGCGCACGGCTCGAAAGGATCCGCCGTCATCTCCACGCTCTCGCACACGCCGGGCATGACCCGCATTTACAAGGGGCAGAAGATGCCGCGCGTGAACTCGCGCAAGGAGTTGCCGCTGCCCGACGATCCCAACCTGGTCTGGGCCTACCCGCAGCCGGAGCGCAGCCCGTACCAGCTGGAGTGGGACGACCTGATGGAGGCGATCCGCCAGGATAAGCCCTACAACGAAGTGCAGCGCGGCGCCGAGGCCAGCCTGGTGGCATCCATGGGACGCATGGCCGCCCATACCGGCCAGATCGTCACCTTCGACCAGATCCTCAATTGCCCGCACGAGTTCGCTCCGTCGGTGGACAGGCTCACTCCGGACGGTCCGGCGCCGCTCCAGATGGGCCCTGACGGCAAGTACCCGGTGCCGCAACCCGGAGTGCTGACGGATCGGGAATACTGAGGCGGTCAGGGCTTCTTCGCCAGGACCATCGGTTGGTAGAAGCCGCTCTCTTCGGGCAGGAGCCACCGAACGTGAACGAAGCCGGCATGTTCCAGAATCGCGCCCAGTTCGTTGCGCAGAACGGCGCGATACTCCGAGACGCCGTGGAGCGTCTCCCAGCCTGACGGCGTGTCCCGCGTGATGTAGAGGTGGAAGGTGTACCGGCGCGCGTCCGTCCATTCCCACAGTTGGAAGACGACGCGCCTTCTTCCCGCGTCTGAATAGAAGCCGGGACCGTGCGCCACGGGCCGTTCCAGGACCAGCCGGTCGTAGTCCCGGATGCTGGCGATGAAGGCGCCTCCCGCGCGCAACTTCGCAAACACCTGCGCCGCGGCGTGTGCGAGGTCCTCGTCACACGGGAGGTGAGGCAGGGCGTTGTCCATGGCGATGACGGCGTCGAAACCGGTGTCCGGAATGCAGCTCAAGTCGAGCATGCCGGCCGCATGGACGGGTATCTCCAGTCCGCGGGTGGAGGCTTCACGGCGGGCTCTCTCGACCGCTCCCGGGCTCAGGTCCGCGCCCGTGACGCGGAACCCCAGCCGGGCCAGGCCCAGGGCCTGGGTTCCGATGCCGCAGGCGCAATCCAGGATGCGAACAGAGCCGGCCGGTCCGCACTCCCGCTCCAGGACGGGCTTCAGCGCGGCCGCCTGGCGCGCCATGGAGGCCTCCCAATCCTCAAAGATCAGGTGGTAACAGGGAGCCAGCCGGTCGTAGAAATCACGTACCGTTTCCGTCATTCTACGGCGCCGCGAACATCGCGATGTACTGGCGGCCGGGAGCATGTTCGCGCTGCCAGAGTAATTTATACCCGGCCGCTTCGACTTCCCGCACCACCTGCTCGGCTCCGGCACGGATGTGGGTCAGCGCGAAGTCCGGGTTGATCTCCATGGCGCCGCGTTTCTTGTGGTACTCGATGATCGCCAGGCGCCCGCCCGCCCGGAGGCTTCTACGGATAGCGGCCAGCATCTGCTCCGGGTAGTCGAAGTGGTGATATGCGTCCAGGACGATGACCAGGTCGGCGAGGCCGGCAGGCAGCTTCGGATCGGTCTCCGTTCCCAGGATGAACTGGACGTTGTGAAGCGAGGCCGAGCGCTGGCGGGCCCGGTCGAGGAAATCCTGGTGGATGTCCTCGGCGATCACCTGCCCGGTTGGCCCGACCGCACGGCTGAGATCGGCCAGCAGGTTGCCGGTGCCGGTGCCCAGGTCGATGACCGTCTGGCCGGGACGAACCTCCAGGTGCTGGATCAGCTCGGCGGGCCGCAGATTGGCCAGCCGGTTGGGCGACTCCAGAACCTGGACCATTCTGGATCGCCCCTCTTGGGTTTCATAGTCCCGGTTGGCCTCGCGAGCCACCTGGCTCCAGGCGGCGGCCGAGAGCAACAACAATCCCCAGGTCAATTTCCGCATGGGAAAGCCCCTCCTGGAGACCAGTGTACTCGCTGGAAGCGGGTTTCGGTGACAGGCTACAGAACCCCGAACCCGGTTTCGCGATCACTTGCCGGAAGGTTGGGGTCTTGCAGGAGTTGCGTCGCCTGTCACCGGGACTTTACGGAAGGTTGAATCCGATCAGCGTGCGGTTCGCGGAGTCGTCCGGTTTGTTGCGCCGGTGGGGATTAGTCTGCGGAGCGCCTCTCTCCGGCTTGTTCAGGGGCTTGCCGTCCGCGTCCAGGGGATCGCCTTCCCCGCGCTCCCACCAGACCACGCTCTCCACGCAATACAGGCTCAGGGTGTCCAGCAACTTGTGAAGGGAGGCTGCTTCCTGCTCGGTGAAGCCGCGCTTCTGGTCTTTCACCGCCATGGTGGCCTTGTCGGGTGAGATCTCGTACTTTTCCGTGAGCTTTGCTACGAACTCGCCGTTGGTCCCCGTATGTCCGGTCTGGACAGTCCAGATCAGTTTGTGGGACTTCAGGTCCCAAGTGACAGATTCCAGGCGCTTCTTGTCACCTTTGGCCAGTTCCACCTTGCTGGTCGGGCCGGGCTTGACCGTTTCCTTCCTCTCTTCAGCGCAGGAAACCGCCGCACAGGACATCATCAGGACAACTGCGAGTCTCATTCATTGCCCCCTTTCCTCATCATTGCACACTACGTTCCACTTCGGGAATCGGTTTCCACGGGAGTGCCACGGAGTGACGCGGCCGGAGCGGGGGGTCCCGCCCCGGCGCGATCGGGGGCGACCCGGGACTACTTCGTCTCGGGAGGGGTGATGTGCCGGATCAGCGCTTCCCGGCCTTCCACAATCTTGTAGTCGGGGGGAACCTCGAACAGGGTGCCGGCCGGATCGGCCAGTTGAACATTCGTCAGCTTGTATACGGTTTCGCCCATCCGCGGATCGTTGTGCCGGTCCAGCACCACGACGTTGAGCTGGGGAGAGAACCAGCGCTCGGACACCACCTCGATAGGCCGCTCGTTGCCAATCTGGCCCGCCGGGATCGTGAAGGATGTCCGCGTGCCCTCGGCCTCCAGGCCCTCGATGGTCTGCTTGCCCAGGCTCTCGCTCTGCTGCGGACCCGTGGAGGCGATCACATCCATCCTCGGGACGCCAATGCCGGGGCCCGCCACGGGAATTCCGGCGGCGGGCTGCGGCGCAATCTCCATCTGGCGCTTGATGACGACCGTTTCGACCCTTTCGCCCGCCTGTCCCCGGGCCGCCTCGGCGGACGACTGCGATGCCGATTGGGGATGGGCCCGGGGGGCAAGCGTCATCTTGCGGGCCGTCTTGTTCCGCGTGTCCAGAATGTAGTGCACTCCGGCCACCGGGTCGTCGATTATGATCGTCTGGAGCGGAGCGTCAGCGGCGCTCAGGTGGCCGATCACGCTGAAGGTCTGCTCGCGACGCGTCCGTCCCTCGCTGTCCCTATAGATGTTGGACTTCATGGTCCGGTGGATGCGGTTTCCGTCGGCCAGCATCTGGTTCGTTTCGGTGACGGCCTCGGCCGAATACGGCTTGCCCTTGACCACCTGGCCGCCGAAACCGATCTCCGCGGCGACGAATTCAAAGGTGGGCCCATACATGACATTCATGGGCGGGGCGGCGTGCGGCACACCTCCGCCGCCCGGCACGTTCTGAACATGCCGCCGGATGATCACGTTCTCCTGGGCGGCGGCGATGGCAACGGCCAGGCTCGCCGACAGCAGAATCCACAGTCCTCGGTTGCGCATAGTACTGTCTTCCTTCTTTCTCCTCTGACGGATTTTTCACTGACGATTGCTAGCGAATGAAGCGGATGGCGCGAGCCATCCCGTCTTCGCCGAAAACCACATCGGCCTGGAGAGGCTCGGCGGCCCTCTCCATGTTCACCGGCAGACCGTACCGGATCAGGGTCGAGCGGGGCAGGCTGACCCGCACGACGGAGACGGCTTCCGGAGGCCGCAGACCCGCGCCGTAGGTCACCGGAAGAAAACCGGTCATCACTGGCTCCGGCGCCTCGGGAGCGGGCGAGGCCGGCGCCGGCGGCTTCAACCCCGGGCGCTTCCGGGCCACCCTCACTGGCTGCCGGGGCTCGGGCTCGCCCGCCCGGGCAGGCGCCGGAACGGGAACAGCCGGCGTCATGCTCCGGGCCTGCTGGGGCGGTGAAGCGGGCTGCCTGACCGTCCGTGCAGGCGAGAGCAGAACGGCCGCTACCGCCGCGGCCGCCGCTGCGGCGGCCCAATAGGGCCAGAGCCGCAGCGCCAGGGTCCTCCGCCGCGCCGATTTCCGGAACGCCTCGAGCAGCACGGCTTCACCACGTTCCGGCACCCCGCCATTCGCGGCGCCCGCCATCAGCCGGAGACCGGCGGTCAGGTCCCGTTCCAACGACAGCCGGGCGCCGCATCGCGGGCAGCCGGCAGCGTGCGCCAGGGCCGCCTCCCGGTCCGCCGCCTTCATCGGACGGTCGCGGGCCAGGTCGAGAATGTAGCCTTCGAAATCCCTGCACTTCATGCCAAACACCTTGCCTGCCGTCCAGCGGCAAGCTTATTCGACAACAGGCGCCGGGCGCGGTGAAGCCGGGAGCGCACCGTGCCCACGGCGCAGTCGAGCGCGGCGGCGGCCGCCGCGTAGTCCATCTCCTCCAGATCGCAGAGCACCACCACTTCCCGGTACCGTGCCGGAAGGGCCAGGACCGCCTTGCGTAAGCGCTCGATTTCCTCGCTGCGGGCCAGTTCGGCCAGCATGTCCGGCTCAACCGCGAATTCCGCCTCTTCGGCCAGAGGCAGACCGGCCCGGTCCCGCTTCAAGCGCCGCAGCACGTGGTTGCGGGCAATCCCGAAGAGGAAACCCTCTACCGAGCCGCGCTCGGGGTCGTACGCAGCCTCGCCCCGGATCAAGGCGAGAAACGTATCCTGGACTACATCTTCGGCCGCTGCTTCCGACCCGCTCATATGCAGGGCGAAACGGTAGATTCCTCCCCGGCGGCGGCTATAGAGGAGGCACAGCGCCTCTTCTTCTCCGGCACGCATGCGCCGCAGCAACACGGCGTCGCTGGGTTCGTTCAACACCTTCAATTGGATTTCGTTTCAGGCGCAGGGAAAGTTCCGGAAAAATTCCGCTCGAACTCAGTTCATTCCGGTGATCCACTGTCGCAGGGATTGCAGTTGCTTCTCCGCTTCGGCCCGGTCCGGCGCCTCGGGGGCCAGTTCCAGGTAGCGTTCCAGGTCCTCCCGCGCGGCCGAAAACCGCTTCAGGCGAAGATGAATGATGGCTCTCTGCTTGTACTCGGCCGCCGGCCGGGGATGGGCTTCAATCTGCAGGTTCAACACCTGCAGCACCTTGCGGTCCTGCGCGCCGGAAAGGTAGGCGCCGCGCAGGTTGTTCAGCATGCGCAGCAGCATGTACCGCTTGCCGACCGGCTGCAGAACCGACGGGTCGGCGGAGAAGTCGGCGCCGGTCACCTGGCGCGCCAGGGCCAGGCATTCCTCCGGACGCAGCACCCGGCCGCCGTGGAACGGGTCGATATACGCCGAGTAGTCCGTGTCACGGTATTCCACCAGGAAGTGGCCCGGCAGCCCGATTCCGTGTACGGGTTTGGCGAGGCGGCGCGCAATCTCCAGGTACACGATGGAGAGCGTGATGGGAATCCCGGCGCGCCTGGCCAACACTTCATTCAGGCAGCTGTTGCGGGGATCGTAGTAATCGGCGGCGTTGCCTCGAAAGCCCAGCTCCTTGAACAGGTAGCGGTTGGCGGCGGCGACAAACTCCGGCCCGCTGCAGTTCTCGTGCAACCGCGCCGCCAGTTCCACGGCATGAGAATCCAGGAGCTGGATGAACGGCTCCGCTGTCAGACCCGGGAACTCGATGGATGCCAGTTGCAGGGCTGCGCGGTCCAGGTCGAGGCCTTCGTCGCGGCCGGCCAGCAGGTCGATGAGGCGCTGCACCGTGCCGTAGAATAGCACCGAATGCCCGCTTTCCGCCGCTTTCTGCTGGCCAGTCTGGACGAGGAGCGAATCCGCGGCGCCGCGATGCACCAGGGCGCACTGGTAACCTGGGGCGGCCGCTTGCGCCGTTGGGATCCGTCCTATACACGGAGCGAGACGATCTGCGCGGGCAGCTTCGGTCCGGCAGGATGCGTGGGCGACTTCGACGGCGACGGGCGGCCCGATATCGCGGTCATCGAGGACGGGACGCTGGTCTGGTTCCGCGCACCGGAGTGGACGCGGCACGCGATCGGCGGCGGCCTGGAGACGGACGAGGTCGTGCCCGCGCGGTTGCACGGGCGGACTGGCATCCTGCTGGTGCATCGCCGCAACCAGGTGCGTTTCTACTGGCCGCATGCGGACCCCGCCCGGCCCTGGCAGTCGCGTGACATCTACTCCTTCTACAGCCCCTCGGATCAGGGCGGCCTGCTGGTCACGGACGTCGACAGCGACGGGCGGCCCGATATCGTTTGCGGCAATTACTGGATCCGCTCGCCGCACGAGTTCGACCTGCCCTGGCGGCTTTTCGCCATCAACACCTGGAGCGAAGAGAGCCTCTCGGGGATGGCGCGCTTCGCGCTCGCCGGTCGAAGCCTCATCGCGTGCCAGGCGGCCATGGCGCCCGCCCGCCTGGCCCGCTTCGGGAAGCCCGCCGATCCGCGCGAGATGTGGAAGGAGCAGCGTTTGGATGGTTCGCTGGCCCTGGCCTGTCCCGGCGCTCTCAGCGCGGCGGGAGATGATTTCGCGTTGAGTGAAAGCGGCGGGCAGGGCAGGCTGATTCTCTTCCGCGCCCAGGGGCCGCGCGGCTTCATTCCGGAGATCGTCGCCCGCGGCTGCCCGCTGGTGTTTCTTCACTACCACGGCGGCAGCCTCCTGGGAGTCGGCTCTTTTTCTATAATCCGGTGGAAGGCGTGACTACACGATGGATCTCGGATTGAACGGAAAAGTTGCGATTGTGGCGGCGGCCAGCCAGGGGCTGGGCCGGGCCAGCGCGCAGGCCCTGGCGCGGGAAGGGGCCAAGGTGGCAATTCTCAGCCGCCGGGAGGAAGCGCTCAAGCAGGTGGCGGCGGAGATCGGGGCGGCTCTGCCGCTGCGGTGCGATCTCAGCCGGGCGGGCGACATTGAGGCGGCGGTCGAGACCGTGACCCGGGAGTTGGGTCCGGTCAGCATCCTGGTGAACAACTGCGGCGGGCCGCCGGCGGGCATTTTTGACAGTATCACCGAAGAGCAGTGGCGTGCGTCGTTCGAACAGGTGTTTATGAGCGCCCTGCGACTGACGCGCGGGGTGCTGCCCATGATGCGGGCGGCGCGCTGGGGCCGCATCATCAACATTCTCTCCTCTTCGGTCCAGCAGCCGATCGCGGGGCTGATGATCTCGAATGCCTTCCGGCCCGCCCTGGCCGGCTGGGCCAAGGCGCTGTCGGCGGAAGTGGCCAGGGACAACATCCTGGTTACCTCGGTGATGCCCGGGCGGATCTATACCGCGCGGACGGACGAATTGGACAACGCCACGGCGCAGCGGACCGGCAAGCCGCTGGAACAGGTCCGCGCGGAGAAAGTAGCGCCCGTGCCCATGAAGCGCTATGGCACGCCGGAGGAATTCGGATCGGTGGTGGCCTTCCTGGCTTCGGAGCGGGCTTCGTATTTGACGGGCTCGCTCGTTCGCGTGGATGGCGGCATGGTGGCCTCGATTTGAGGCAGCTCCGGGTGCAGCCGTGCGGCGGCCGCACTGCAGCGTGCGCCGTCACGGCTCACAGGCTGCGGAGATGGAAGCCGCCGTCCACGTTCAGTACCTGGCCGGTGGAATAATCCAGCAGGCCGTCGGCGATGGCGCGCACCGCGCGGGCCACGTCGCTGCCTTCTCCCATGCGGCTTTGCGGCAGCAGTCCGCCCGCGATCCGCTCTTCATAAAGCTTCTCTACCTTGGCGATCATGTCGGTGCGGATGATGCCCGGACGGATCTCAAAGACCTTTACCCCGCAGCTTGCCAGCCGCTGCGCATATAAGGCTACCGCCATGGCGAGCCCGGCCTTCGAGACGCAATACTCGCCCCGGTTGACCGAGGCTGCGTAAGCCGACAGCGAAGTGATGAAGACGATGCGCCCGGCTCCGCTCTGGGCCATCCAGCGGGCGGCGAGCTGCGTCAGGAAATACGGGCCCTTGAGATTGGTGTTCAGCACCTCGTCGAAGATCTCCTCGCTCGCTTCCAGGATGTCGCGGCGCTCGCGGGGCGCGATTCCGGCGTTGTTTACCAGCAGGTCGAGGGAAGGGAATCGCTCGCGCGCAAACTGGATCAGCGCCTCCCGGCCCGCGGCCGAGGAGATGTCGGTCTGGCAGATCTCCACTCCAGTCTCGGCCTGCAACGACTCCGCAGCATCCCTGCGGCCGCGGTAGGTGGCGATCACCTGGTGAGTCCCGGACAGTTCCCGGGCGATGGCGCGCCCGATGCCCCGGCTGGCGCCGGTCACGATTGCGGTCGGTTTCATGATCCTGTTGTACCGCGCGCCCGGCGTTACCTGCCCGAGCCTGCCAGGGCCTGCTCGATGGCGGCCGAGATCTCCTCGAAGGTGAAGGTTTCAATGAACGGCTTGCCGTTGACGATCACCGTGGGCGTCTTCGAGACGCCGCGCGCCACACCCTCCTGGAAATCCTTCTCCACCAGCGCCTGCAGATTCGGGTCCTGCAGGGATGCCGCTGCCGCCGCCGCGTCCAACTGCTTCCCCCGGACGAAGGATTCCAGGAACTTCTCGAATCCCGTTTCCCGAATCCGGGCCAGGCTCATCAGCGCCTCACGCCGGAACCCGGCTCCCAATCCGGGCTTCCGGGTTTCCAGGTAGCGCGACGCGATGGCCGCCTGGCGGGCCCAGGCGTGCCGGGGAAGCGGGAAATCCCGATGCACGAAGGCCACCCGCGCCCCGTACATGGGCAGGAGCTTCGTTTCCAGCATCTGCCGGAACCTGGCGCAATCCGGGCATTGCAGGTCTTCGAAGATCAGAACCCGGACCGGGCTGTCCGCCCGGCCCTCGATGGGAAGTTGCTGGGCGCGCAGCGGCAACCCGGAAACCAGGAGTGTGGCGGCCAGGGCCAGTCTCATATTCGCACGGTGTCTTGCAGAGTGAATGTAAGTCTCGTCTCCGATGGTATCCGAACCGTGGGGCCCTTGGTCATCACCTGCACGGCGGTGCCGGCGCCGGCCCCGGTGATGGCGCCGATGGCCGCTCCCCGGCCGCCTCCCGCGATCCCGCCGATGATGGCGCCCAGCGCGGCCGTGCCGCCCGCCACCGCCCCGGTCCGCTTGGTGCGGGATTCGCTGGAGGTGGTCACCGCCTGGGTGTTGATGTCCACCATGCGGTCGCCCACCTTCACCGACACCAGGTCCAGGGTGAGCTCGGTGCGGCCCGTCAGGCGGCCCGCCTGCTTGTCCTCAACCAGTTTCACAACCACGTCGGCGCCGCGCGCAATGGCCGTCTTGCCGCCGACCATGACGGGTTCGTCCAGCGAGGCCTTGAACTCCTGGCCGACCTGGGAGGTCTCCGAGTCCACCGAATCGATCATGCGCACGGTGACCGTCGTCCCCGACGGAATCTCCAAGCTGCCGGCGGTAGCGGGCGCCGCCGCGGTGGACTTCGCGGCGGTTCCGCCGGAAGGCGTCAGTGTCACCCGCTCCTGCGGCTTGGATGCCGCCGCCGGTTCAGCAGCCGTCGCCGTCTGAAACTCGATCGAACTCACCTCGCTGACGGCGTAGGTTTCGATCCTGTCCCCGATTTCCATACGCACTTGCCGCGACGTGCCTCCCAGGTAGGTGCCGGTAACCGTCTTGCCGTTGCGCAGCTGCAAAGTATCCGCGACGAGCAGTCCGGATGCCGCGAACAGGGCCAGAACTGGCATCACCCTCATAGATTTCCTCTCCTCCTTGTTGAATTTGTATGGCCTTTCCTCATTTTACGACGCGCCCCGAGGGTCCTTCCGGTACGAGTTTTCAGGGGTCGGACGTAATAGTCCTATTGTCTATCGACATTACTGTGCTACAATTCCGGAAAGTTGGGCCGATGGAATCGCATTCCCGCAGCATTGCCAAAGCCGTCAGCTACCGCTGCCTGGGCTCCCTGTCGACCGCGCTGATCTTCTACCTTTTCAGCAAAGACGTCAGCCTCTCCCTGGGCGCGGGGGCAGTCGATACCGTGGTGAAGATCGGGGTCTACTTCCTGCATGAGCGCCTGTGGAACCATGTGCGTTTCGGGCGGATCAAGCCGCCGGAATACGAAATTTAACCCCGGAGAGGCTAATCTTTTGTGCCGGCAGGTGTTAGGCTCGTCGTTTGCAGCCTGTCGCGATCATCGGGGGAGGTCCGGCCGGAACGGCGGCTGCGCTGGCGGCGCTCAGCGAAGGGCGCCCTGTGCGCCTGTTTGAGAAAACCGCCTTCCCCCGCCACAAGGTTTGCGGCGAATTCCTCTCTCCCGAAGTGGAAACCGTTTTTCAACGGCTGGGCGTTCTCGACGTTTTCGAAGCGGCCAAACCGGCGCCCATCCGGCGGGCGGTTCTACACCTGGGCGGGCGGGAGAAGCGGTGGCTTCTCGATCCCCCCGGGCGCGGCTTGAGCCGTCATGCGCTGGACTGGGCCCTGCTCCGGGCTGCGGCCGCCCGCGGCGCGGAAGTGGTGCGGGAGTCGCGCACCCCGGAACCCGAGTCCGGACCTGTGGTGCTGGCCTGCGGCAGGCGTCATAGCGCTCCGAGGGGAGACCGTCTGTTCGGCTTCAAAGCACATTTTGACGGTCTCAGCGACGACAGCGTCGAGCTGTTCTTTTTCCCGGGCTGCTATGTAGGCGTGAGTCCCGTTGAAGACGGCAAGACGAACGTCTGCGGGCTGGCTCCCGAAATCACCCTGGCGGCACGCGGCTTCTCCATCGATGAAGTTCTCGATTCCCAGCCCGCGCTTCAGGAAAGACTGAAGCCCCTGCGCAGGAGGATGGAGTGGCTCCTCACCGCTCCGGTGCTTCCCGACCGCCGCTTCGCACCGCCGGCGGGAGAAACCTGCTACCGGGCCGGAGATGCGCTGGCGTTCGTGGATCCGTTCACCGGTTCCGGAATGCTCTCGGCCCTGCTCACCGGCAGGGCCGCGGGACAGGCCGCCGCGCGCGGTCTCGGCATCACCGAATACCTGGACGGCTGCGCGAGAGTCCTCAGCCGCCAGTACCGGCTGGCCGCCTTCCTCCGCGGCGTCCTCGGGAGCGGCCTGACGCCTTACGCACTGGAATGGATTCCCGGCCGGCTGCTGTTTCACGCCACCCGCCCGCGGCTGCCTGCCGGATAGGAAAGAACCGGCGGACGTTCGGAGGACTACGCCCGCCGGCGGCCGCAACAGCTCATCGGGAGCCGTGCGCGTCCAATTAAGCTGCTCTGCTGTGTGAGATGTGCGGCGGGTTGTGCGGGTTACAGTGGCGCAAGGCGGCCGGCGCCGCCGGATGTCAGGTCGCCATGCAGCGTCCGGAGTGCGACCGCGCCCTCTGGTGGCGGCTCGATTCGCACCGCGCTCCCGTTTCCGAGCCGCGACCGGCGGCCCGGAACCCCTTCAATCCGGCGCTGCCGGGAGCCCTCCCGGCTAGAACGAGTACGTCCACATGGCGTAGGGATAGTGCACGGAATCCCGGCCGGCTTCCTTGAGGAAGGGGCCTGCGAACAGGCGCGCATAGCCGCACCAGATCTGCAGGTGGGGGGTGAGTTGATAGATGACCCGGAAATCGATTTCGCCGCCGGCCCGGCTGTGCGCCGCTCCGCGATTCTGGGCGTATACCGCACCGTTGATCGCATAGAGCGCGTCCCGCCGGTCGGCCAGCCAAAAGTGATGGTAGGAGGTTTTTGTCCTCCACTTGGGCGCCGGTCTCCAGTCCAGGGTCAGAACCGGCTCGTGAATGTTACGCCAGCCAAAATCGCCCGCCGTTCCGTACACGTTGGTGGGAAACAGTTGATCGAAGGTCGTGCGGCGGCCGTCGCCCGGTTTGCCGTCCCCGGTCGCGAAGTTGTACTCGGCCGCCAGCCGCGGCGCGCGCGGGCCTTCGCCCAGCGGGTGGCCGGCTTCCCAGTGCCCCGCCCAGGCCTCGACCGATTCCTGTCCCGCGTGCCCGTGCTGCAGGGCCATTTCCACGCTGTAATCGAAGCCGCCCGCCAGTTTGCCCAGGCTGCGCAAGCCGTACGTGTAGACCTGCAAGGCACTAGATGGGTAGCTTTTCCAGAGAAAGTAAGTATCCAGGGTGCGGGAGCGCTCCGCGTTGTCGAGCGAGGAGTAGAAACCGTAGAAGCGCCGGTCGCGGCGCGGCCGGTCGAACCCGCTGACGCAGAGCACCACCCATCCGCCCCAGGCGTCCAGGCGGAAACGGGGCTGCCGGTAGGACAGGCGGGCCATATCGAAGCCCGGTCCCACGTTTCCCCAGTTGCTGGTGCTGACCAGGCGCATGTCGCCCAGGACCAGGGTCTGGCGTCCCGCCCGGAGACGCCATCCCTGCTCGCCGCCGCCTGCCTCGATATAGGCCTGTCTCAAGTCGAGGGACTTGGCCACGGTTTTCGGACAGGGCGTGCGGGAGTAGCTGGCCACGCGGGAATCCTGCACCTGGGTGAAGAGACGCAGCCAGGGCCGGATGTGAAACGCGGAGTTCAGGCGCAGGCGGTGCAGATAGTAGGTATCCCGGCCTCCCTCAACGCCGGGGAGGCCGGTAAAGGTGTCCAGACGCCCGCGCAGCTCCGCGCCCACCTTCCACCAGGAAGGCCACCGCGAGCCCAGCGAGTGCCTGGCTGTACCCTGTGGATCCGGCGGCACGGGAGAGGGCGGCCGGGGCGCGTCCGCGGCGGAAACCGCCCAGGCGGCGAGCAGGCAGATGAGGACCCTGAGCAACATGGACCGGCGCGAGGCCTGATCCCATTATCCAGGAGTTTCGGTTCTTTTGGTCTTTAGTGGCGGAGATCAGGCGCGCGCGGCCAGGCCGGCGGCTTCCAGTTCCTGGTCGTGCCGCGCGAGGTCCTGGGGCTGCACCGTGACCAGGTCCTTCTCCAGGTCCTCGCCGCTTTCGATCATATGCTTCAGGTGGAGGGCGGCCAGGCGCGAACACCAGGCGTCGTTCATGCGCCGCCCGGTCTCCGCGGCCCGCCTGAGCAGTTCGGGATGCGGCAGGGCGATCACCTTTTCGCGGCTGGCGCCTTCGGTCTCGATCACGAACTTCACGTCGACCGTGTCGGCGTGGCGCAGGGTGATGCCGTTCTGCTGCCATTTGAAGCGCACGCGCCAGGTGCGTCCGAAGGGGTCGGGTCCGGCTTCGAACTCGCGAAAGTCCCGCATACCAGCATGATCGCAGATTGCCGCTCTCTTCGGCCGGTGCTACAACAGGGCATATGTCCGGACCCATTGAAGTCGGCGGCAAGGCGCTCCGTTTGGAGGACGTAATCGAGGTGGCTGTGAACCGCCTTCCGGTGACGATTTCGCCTGCCGGCCGGGAGCGGATGCGCCAGGGCCGGGCCGCGCTGGAGGCCCTGCTGGCCCGCGGGGAGCGCGTCTACGGGGTGAACACCGGGGTGGGCGGCAACATCGGGTTCAGTCTGACTCCCGAGCAGGCTGAAACGCTGCAGCACAACCTGATGCGCCATCTCTCCTGCGCGACCGGGGAACCGCTGCCCGCCGCCGTAGTGCGGGCGGCCGTGCTGCTGCGGGTGGCGGTCTTCGCCACGGGCTGTTCAGGAGTGCGCGTGGACCTGGCCGAAGCGCTGGTGCGCCTGCTGAATGAGGGGATCACGCCGGTGGTCCCGCGCTATGGATCGGTCGGAGCCAGCGGAGACCTGATGCCCTCGGCCTACGCGGCCCGGGTCCTGCTGGGGATGGGAGAGGCGGACTACCGGGGCGAACGGCTGCCCGCTGCGGAGGCGCTGCGGCGGGCGGGAATGGAACCGCTTCGCCTGGCCGCCAAGGAAGGCCTGGCGCTCATCAACGGCACGACCGTGATGACCTCGGCGGCCGCGCTGCTGTGGCGCGATCACTGGAACGTGCTGCGCGCTTTCCTGACCGCCCTGGCCCTGGCGCTGGAGGCCTTCGAGGCGCCTCCCGATCCTTACAGCGCCTGGGTTCACGAAACCAAACAGCACCCCGGCGGGATCGCCGTCGCCGCCTTCGTGCGCGAACTGCTCGGCGGCAGCCGCTACGTAGCGTCTTCGCCCATGCAAAGCTGCTACTCGCTGCGCTGCCCGCCGCAGGGGCTGGGGCCGGTGTGGGAGGGACTGGAATCCGCCCGGCCGGTGATCGAGCGCGAGATCAACTCGGCCAACGACAATCCGCTGGTGGACCCGGACTCCGGGCGGCTCTACCAGGCGGGCAACTTCTACGGCGGCCACATCGCGCGGTTGCTGGATGGATGGAAGATCGATTTCGCCGTGATGGCGAGCTGGGGGAACGCCCTGATGGCCATCCTGGTGGACGACCGCTTCAACCGCGGCCTGCCGGCCAACCTGGTGCCCGAGCCAGGCGTGAACTCGGGGCTGAAGGGCATGCAGCTGAGCGTCACCAGCCTGGCCTGCGCCGTGCGGCAGATGGCGGGACCGAGTTCGATTCACATGCTGCCCACGGAGCAGTACAACGAGGACGTGGTGAGCCTCGGCATGCACGCCGCGGTCACGGCCATGGACGCGCTGGAGTGCCTGAGGAACCAGACTGCCATGCTGCTGCTGGCCGCCGCGCAGGCCGTGGATCTCCGCGGCGGCCCGGACCGCCTGGGAGACGGCACCCGGCGCGCGCATGCCGCCATCCGCGAGGCTTCGGCATTTCTGGATCGCGACCGGCCCATGGAACACGACGTTGCGCGGGTGGCGGAACTGATCCGCCGCGGGGGAACATTCTGAAGCCGGTCGACTCCGCCTGGTCACAGCCGGATGAGGCTGAAGATCCCCTCGGTGCCCCGCCAGCTGAGCAGCGACATCCAGTGCCCCAGGTCCGAGACCGACATGGCCACCAGGAGCAGCACGAAGCCGAAGCGGGCCAGTTCCTCGTAGACAATCACCGGGATCCGCGCCGCCAGCAGCAGTTTTGAGCCGTCCAGCGGGGGCACCGGGAGCATATTGAAGATCGCCAGGTAGAGGCTGAGGCGCACGCCCTGGGCCGCGTACTCCGCTAGAGCCGGTACCAGCCGGGCGCTCAGCAGCGCCACGCCGGCAAGCACGAAGGCGAAAATCACGTTGCTCACCGGGCCGGCCAGAGCCACCAGGGCAAGGCCGTTCATGCCTCCCCGCAGCCGGGCGGGATTGGTGTTGACCGGCCGGCCCCAACCCAGGAATCCCGCGCCCAGAAGCGACGTCACGGCGGGAAGGATGACGGTGCCCAGCCAGTCCACGTGAGCCAGCGGGTGCAGGGTCACCCGGCCTTCGCGCCGGGGCGTGTCGTCACCCAGCCGGACCGCCGTCCAGGCATGGGCGAACTCGTGTGGCGTGGTCAGGATCCACAGCAGGGTGACGTTGAGGATGGCGCTTTCGAGGTTCATGAGCGAAGAGGGCGGTTCAACGGCTCCGGAGGATCATCCCCCACAGCGCGAGCAGGCCGAGCACCAGCAGGCTCGCGAGAATCGCGATCCAGGGAATCAAGGTTCATTGTACCGCGCCCCGGTAACGCAACCTTCCGCTGACAGTGTCCGGGACCCATGGCACGCCGCACAGACGCCGGCAGTGGCCAGGGCAGGCTCCAGACCCCCGCTTTTCAGAGGCTTGGCAGGAGCGCGGGAAGTGGCCCCTCGTTTGTCAGCCGTAAGTCCGGAGACCAGCCATGAGACTGCATACAACACTCCCTGATCGCATCTTTCCCGTTCCGGCTGTCGCTTCGCTGCTGCGGATCGCGGTTGGAGTCGCGGCTGCTTTTGCCCTGGCGGCATCCGGCGCCGCCCTGCTCGCGGCCTCGGACCGGGACGCCGCCGCGGAGATGGCGTCCGACCTGAACTTGCGTGCGTCTTCCGACTCTGGACCCTGGCCGATCGAAGTCGGCGATTACGATGTGATTATCCCCCACGTCGTGGACGGGGCGAGCTGGCAGACCAGCTTTCTGCTGACCAATCTGGGGGCCACGACCGTCTACTTCGCCGTACGCTTCCGCGACGATAGCGGCGGGGCCCTGTCCCTCACGCTGGCGGGCTTCGGTCCGGCCTTCGGAGTCAACGGCAGACTGGACCCCAACCAGTCCGCCGAGTTCAAAACCGCCGGAACCGGCTCGACTCTGGCGCAGGGATCGGCCATCGTCTTCACACTCGACAGGCCCGGCGACGATCCGTCCGCCAGACCGCTGCCCAACCAATTGGGCGGATATGCGATCTTCCGCCAGAGGATACAAGGCCGGCCGGACAGCGAGGCGGTAGTGCCGGTCAGCCCGATGTTCGAATCCTCCTTTACGCTGTTTTTCGATAACCGCGACGGCTACATCACCGGCGCCGCTTTGGTTAACATCGGCAGCCAGACAAGCCCGGTGACGGTGGTGGCGCGCGACTTCATGGGCACGCAACTCCTCACCGACTCGTTCGACCTGGCGCCCATGTCGAAACGCGTCTTCTCGATCCCGGATCGCTATCCCGCCCTCAACGGCCGGATCGGGATTCTGCAGATATCCACCACCAACCTGACGCTGTCCGGACTGGCGCTGCGGTTCACGCCGGGCGGCGCGGCCTTCACGTCGTCGCACGTCCTTTCCTATCCGAAATGAGCCGCCGGGCCGGACCGGAAGTACTAAGTAAGACCGCAGAGCAATGTAGGGCCTTTGCCTTCTGAGGTTCATCCTGCAATGGCCCGAAGAGAGTAACTGGGATGCTCTGTCACTTCTGCGGCAGGAAACTCAGCTATCTGCGGAAGCTGGCCGGCCACCGGTTCTGCTGC
>JADZAF010000294.1 GCA_020852755.1 Bryobacterales bacterium | reverse complement strand
GCGGCTTCCCTGGGACGAGCCGCGTCCAAACCGGCGGGGTGCGCCGCGATTGCGGATGGGAGGACCCGGGCGCCGGCGGATGTCCGGAGCGGGCGTTTGACCGCGGGCGTGCGATTGGATACACTGAAATATGCGACCGTTTAAGTCCTAGTTACCATGCTCAAGCTCACCAAGAAGGCCGACTACGGACTGATTGCCATGCGCCACCTGGCTCTGGCCGGCGCCGGAAACGCCTCCAGCGCCAAGGAGATCGCCGAGGCCTACTCGATCCCGCTTCCGCTGCTGGCCAAGATCCTGCAGCGGCTCGCGAAGACCGGCCTGCTGGAATCGCTGCCCGGATCCAACGGCGGCTACCGCCTGATGCGCCACCCGGCCAGCATCACGGCCCTGGAAGTGATCGGCGCACTGGAAGGTCCGGTTCTGCTGACCTCCTGCTACACGGTCCACGGGGAATGCGGGCAGTCGGGCCGGTGTACGGTGCGGGAGCCGTTACGGAAAGTGCACGAAGGCATCATACGGTTGTTGGGGACCATCACCATGTCGGAGATGTCCGAAAGCCGGGAGGGCGGCGATGCCGGCTCCAGCGGTTCGGGAGCGGCGGTCCTTTCGCAGGTTTATTAGGGAAGGTTGATGAAGACGCCCATTTATCTCGATAATCACGCCACCACGCCGGTCGATCCCCGGGTCCTGGACGCCATGCTGCCCTATTTCCAGGAGAAATTCGGGAATGCAGCCAGCCGTAATCACAGTTTCGGATGGGAAGCCGAAAAGGCGGTCGAGGACGCCCGCGGGAAGATCGCCGCTCTGATCGGCGGCCAGCCCAAGGAGATCGTGTTCACCAGCGGCGCCACCGAGTCGGACAATCTGGCCATCAAGGGCGTGGCCGAGATGTATGCGGAGAAGGGCAACCACATCATCACGGCGGTGACCGAGCACAAGGCGGTATTGGATACCTGCAAGCGCCTGGAGAAGCGCGGCTGCCGGGTCACCTACCTGCCGGTCCAGCCGGACGGGCTGATCGACTTGAACCGGCTGCGCGAGGCGATCACGCCGCAGACGATCCTGATCAGCGTCATGTACGCCAACAACGAGATCGGGGTGGTGCAGCCCATCGCCGAAATCGGCCGGATCGCCCGCGAGAAAGGCGTGCTGTTCCATTCCGACGCGGTGCAGGCGGTGGGCAAAATCCCGGTGGACGTGAATGCCGGCAATCTGGACCTGGTCTCCATCAGCGGGCACAAGATCTACGGGCCCAAGGGCGTCGGCGCCCTGTGGGTGCGGCGCAGGAACCCCCGCGTGCAGTTGACCGCCCAGATGGACGGCGGAGGGCACGAGCGCGGCATGCGGTCGGGCACTTTGAACGTTCCCGGAATCGTGGGACTGGGCGAAGCGTGCGCGATTTGCCAGAAGGAAATGACCGGGGAAGCGGCGCGCCTCAGCGAGCTGCGCGACCGGCTGAAGCGCAAGCTCGAGACCGAGCTGGACGAGGTGTACGTGAACGGGTCCATGGAACACCGCCTGCCCGGAAGCCTGAACATGAGTTTTGCGTTCGTGGAAGGCGAGTCCCTGCTGATGGGGATCAACGACGTGGCGGTTTCGAGCGGGTCGGCCTGCACCTCGGCCACGCTGGAGCCCAGTTACGTTCTGAAGGCCCTGGGGATCGGCGACGATCTGGCGCACACCTCGATCCGTTTCGGAATCGGCCGCTTCAACACGGCGGAAGAGATCGATTACGTGGGCAACCGGGTGGTGGACGTAGTTCGCAAGCTGCGCGCGCTGTCGCCTCTGTATGAGATGGCCAAAGAGGGCGTGGACCTGAAGAAAGTCGAGTGGGTTACCGAGTAAGCGAGGGGATAAGGAGGGGTGGAGTCACGGGTATGTATTCGGAAAAAGTTCTCGATCATTACAGCAATCCCCGCAACGTGGGATCCCTGGACAAGCGCGACCGTACGGTGGGCACCGGGATGGTCGGAGCTCCGGAGTGCGGGGACGTCATGAAACTGCAGGTGAAGGTGAACGAGGAGACCGGCGTTATCGAGGACGCCAAGTTCAAGACCTTCGGCTGCGGCAGCGCGATCGCCAGCTCCTCCCTGGCCACCGAATGGCTCAAGGGCAAGACGCTGGACGAGGCCCTGACCATCCGGAATACGGACATCGTCAACGAGCTCAGCCTGCCGCCGGTGAAGATTCACTGCTCGGTGCTGGCCGAGGATGCCATCCGCGCCGCCATCGAGGACTACCGCAAGAAGCAGGCGCAGCCGCAGCCGCTGGAGGCGGCCCGTCCGTGAATACGACCGAACAGACCATCGAGGTGACGCCAAAGGCGCTCGAGAAGATCCGCGAGGCCTTCGCCAGGGAAGGGTTGACCGACGGCCGCCTGCGCCTGGGCGTAGTGGGGGGCGGATGCTCGGGGATGAGCTACTCCATCCGGGTGGATACCCGGCAGCGGCCCAACGACCACGTGTTCGAGTTCGAGGGCGTGCGGATCGTGATCGATCCGAAGAGCATGATCTACCTGAACGGGCTGCGGCTGGACTACAAAGAGTCGCTGATCTATTCGGGTTTTTCCTTTGAGAATCCCAACGCGCAGCGCAGCTGCAGTTGCGGCACGTCGTTTTCTGCATAGATGGAAAGGCTGACCAGCTGCTGGAATTGTGGTAAGAACACCGAGCAGATCCATTTCTGCGGGTCCTGCAGCAGCCTGCAGCCGCCGGCCACCAACTACTACGATTTCTTCGGCTTCGAGCACCGGCTGAACCTCGACCCCGCGGCGCTGGAAGACCGCTTCTACCGGCTCAGCCGCCGGCTCCATCCCGACGTCTACTTCCGGCGCAGCGCGCGGGAGCAGCAGTTTTCACTCGACGCGACCGCCATTCTCAACGATGGCTACCGCACGCTCAAAAACCCCATCTCCAGGGCCGAATATCTCCTGAAGGAGAAAGGGATCACCGCGAGCGAGAACGGCAGGCAGCCGCCGCCGGAACTGCTCGAAGAGGTCTTCGAGCTGAACGAGATGCTGGAAGAGCTGCGCCAGGGGGACGATTCCCTGCGGCCGCAGCTGGAGGAGGCCGAGCAGCGTTTCCTGAAGCTGCGCGACGAGATCGACTGCAGGCTGCAGGTCGAGTTCGAGTTGTACGATGCCAGCGGGGATCGCAGCCGGCTGCTGGAGGTCCGGTCTCTTTTGAGCCGCCGCCGGTACATCCGCAATCTGATTGAAGAAGTGGAAAGGGAACTGGTAGGCGCCTGATGTCCGGCCTGTATCAAATTGATTTCGGCAAGCCCGAGCGGGTTGTGGGCATTGATTTGGGGACCACCAACAGCCTGGCGGCGTTCATGGACCTCACCCATCCCCAGGTGATTCCGGATGCGGGCGGTGAGCGCCTGGTTCCAAGCCTGGTCTCGATGGCGGAGTCCGGTGAGATGGTGGTGGGCAACGCGGCCCGGCCCCTGCTGATCGAGCATCCCGAGCGCAGCGTGTATTCGGTCAAGAGGCTCATGGGCCGGGGCGCCGCCGACGTAGGGGAAGAGGCGGCGCTGTTTCCCTTCCGGATCGCGCCTGAAAGCGAAAGCGTGATCCGCATCGAACTGGGCGAGCGCCGCTTCACCCCGCCGGAGATCTCGGCTCTCGTCCTGCGGCAGCTCAAGAGCAACGCCGAGGCCTACTTCAACCAGCCGGTGAACAAAGCGGTCATCACCGTGCCGGCCTACTTCAACGACGCGCAGCGGCAGGCCACCAAGGATGCCGGGCGCATCGCCGGATTGGACGTGCTGCGCCTGGTGAACGAGCCGACCGCGGCCGCCCTGGCCTACGGGCTGGATAAGCGCGAGGAGGGCACGGTCGCCGTGTACGACCTGGGGGGCGGCACCTTCGATATCTCCATCCTGAAACTGAAGGACGGTATTTTCGAAGTGCTGGCCACCAACGGCGACACGCACCTGGGCGGGGACGACATCGACAACCTGCTGATCCGCATCGCGCTGGAGGACATACAGTCGGAGTGGGGCGAGGACGTGGCGGGCAGCGGCGAGGCGGTGCAGCGGCTGCGCCAGGCGGTGATCGGGGCCAAGGAGCGTCTGTCGTTCGCGCCGTTCGCGGACATCGTCTTCGAATACCGCGGGAGGCAATACCGGCGGCGGCTGGAGCGCGAGCTGTTCGAAAGGCTGATCGCCGGCATCGTGGACCGCACCCTGGGGCCCTGCCGGGCCTGTCTGAAGGACGCGGGCCTGACGCCCGAGCGGATCGACGAGGTGGTCCTGGTGGGCGGCTCCACCCGCATCCCGCTGGTGCGCCGCGCGGTCGAAACGCTGTTCCGCGCCCGGCCGCACACCGAATTGAACCCGGACGAGGTGGTGGCCCTGGGGGCGGCGATCCAGGCCGGTATCCTCTCCGGCGAGGTGGAGGGGAAGCTGCTCCTGGACGTGACCCCGCTTTCCCTGGGCATCGAGACCATGGGGGGCGCGGTGGAGAAGATCATTCTCCGCAATTCAACCATTCCGGCCAGCGCCACCCAGACTTTCACCACCGCGGTCGACGGCCAGACCAACGTGCTGATCCACGTGCTGCAGGGAGAGCGGGAACTGGCCCGGGACTGCCGCAGCCTGGCGCGTTTCGACCTGAAGGGGATTGAGCCGCTGCCGGCCGGAATGCCGCGCATCGAGGTGCGCTTCCTCATCGACGCGAACGGCATTCTGAATGTGACCGCCCGCGACGCGCGCACGGGAAAAGAGCAGACCGTGGAGGTGAAGCCGACCTACGGTCTGACCGACGCCCAGGTGGAGGCCATGATCGACGAATCCATCGATCATGCCGAGGAGGATTTCCAGGCCCGCCAGCTGATGGAGGCGCGCGTCCAGGCGGACCACATCCTGGCGGCGGTGGAAAAGGCCCGCCAGCACGACGCCTACTACGGCCTCAGCGAACTGGAGAAGCAGCAGATCCAGGACGCTGTCAACCAGTTGATGCTGGCCTATCATTCCGACGACTACCTGCTGATCCGAGCCCAGATCGACCACTTGAACGGCGTCACCATGAAGCTGGCCGAAACCATGATGAACGAGGCGGTGCGCGGGGCGCTGAAAGGGACCAGGATCTGAGCGCATGACCTGGGACGATGCCGAAGAGATCGGAATGGCGCTGTTCGAGAAGTTTCCGGAACGGGATCCGCTTTCGGTGCGGTTCACCGACCTGCGGCGGTGGGTGATGGAGCTGGAGGGGTTTGAGGGCGCGCCCCAGCAGTCGAGCGAGGGGAAGCTGGAAGCGATCCAGATGGCCTGGTACGAGGAGTGGCGGGAAGGCAGGAGCTGAAACAGGCCCGCGGCTTCGAGAACCACGTGGGCAGCCATGCCGGGTTGCCGCCGCCCTTCCGCGCGGGGCCCGGGCGAAAACCCGGCGGCGGGCCGGAAGGCCCGGCCGCACAGGCACGCCGCCATCACTGACCGGCTGGAAACCTCTCCCAAAAGCCTCTGTTATCATCGGGGGCTATGTTCAAGGCCCTTCTCCCCGCGCTTCTTACTCTCTCTTCCTTCTGCCTTCCGGCGGCCGACCTGTATGTGTCGCCGGACGGGCGGGACAACTGGTCCGGCCGGCTGAAGCAGCCCAACAGCCGCAAGACCGACGGTCCGCTGGCCACGCTGAGCGCGGCCCGCGATGCCGCCCGCAAGCTCCCCTCGGGGGAGGCCCGCCGGATTGTAGTGGCGGGCGGCAAGTACTTCCTGGCGGAGACGCTGGTGCTGGACGCGCGCGATTCGGGCCTTTCTATCGAGGCGGCGCCGGACGAGACCCCGCTGCTGTACGGCGGGCGGAGGATCACCGGATGGCAGAAGGACGGCCCGGATTTCTGGTCGGCCAGGCTGCCGGTCATCGACGGCAAGCCCTGGCACTTCCGCCTGCTGGCAGTGAATGACCGGGTGGCGCGCCCAGCCCGTCTTCCCGCCTCCGGGTACTTCCTGCACCAGACGAAATTCGGAGTGCGCTGGATGGGCAGCAACGGCGGCGGCTGGGAGCGCAAGCCCACCCCGGAAGAGCTGACCACCATGCGGTACGCGGCCGGGGATTTGGGCGAGTGGCTGGACATCCGCAACGCCGAAGTCACCGTCTATCACATGTGGGACGAATCCCTGGTGACGCTGCGCGCGCTGGACGCGGGTACGCGCACGCTGGCCTTCACCGCCCCGGCGGGGCACCCGCCCGGCGCCTTCGGCGTCCAGAAGTACGTGGTGTGGAACACGCGCGAGGGCATGCACGCGCCGGGGCAATGGTACCTGGACCGCAGCGCGGGCAAGGTGGTCTATTGGCCCTCGCCGGGCGAGGACATGCGGGCGGCCGAGGTGGTGGCGCCGGCGGTGGAATCGATCATACGGCTGGCAGGGACCAGGGAGGTGCCGGTCAGGGAAATCACCCTGCGGGGACTGGCCCTGAGCGTCACCGACACTCCGGCGGTGGCGGGCGGTTTCGGGGCCGGCCGGTATGACGGCGCCCTGGCGGCGAGCTTCGCCGAGAATTGCCGGCTGGAACGGCTGGCCGTCTACAACACGGGCGGGCAGGGCATCAAGGCGCTGAACACCTCGGACCTCGCCGTGGTCGATAGCGAGGTGCGGGATACCGGAGCCTGCGGCATCCTGCTGCGCGGCGCGCGGGCGCGGATCGCGAACAATCACATCTACCGGGTGGGGCTCAGTTACCCGAGCGCGATCGGGGTGTATTGTGGAGGCCAGGATCTGGACGTCAGCCACAACGAGGTGCACGACACGCCGTACACCGCCATCAACTGCGGTGGAACCGGGCACCAAATCAACGCCAACCTCATCTACCGGGCCATGACGGAGCTGCACGACGGCGCGGCCATCTATTTCATCAACGGCAGGAACATCACGCTGCGCGGCAACCTGGTGAAGGACATCCCGGACACGGGCGGATACGGGTCGTCTTCCTATTACATCGATGAGTGGTCGGAAGGCTGCGTGGTGGAGGAGAACGTTTCCATCGGGGTGGCCCGGCCTTCGCACAACCATTGGGCCAAGAAGAACACCATCCGCAACAATATCTTCATCCACGACGGCGAGATGCGCCTGACCTTCCCGCGCTCGGCCGGTTTCCGCTTCGAGAACAACGTGCTTTACACGCGCGGCCGCATCGCCATCGCCAACGGGGAGGCCATCGGGGAGGCATCGGGCAACCTGTTCTTCAGCGGAAGCAAGCTGGTGGAAGGCGCGCCGGCGGGGACGCTGATCGCCGATCCGCTGCTGGAGATCGAAGGCGCGCGCTATGGCTTCGCGTCCGGATCGCCGGCCGGCAAGTTGGGGATCAAGCCGCTGGACGTCAGCACGGCGGGGCGGAAAAAAAGCCGCTGACGGCTTGCGCGGCCGCTTTGGCCCGCGGCGTGCTCCCGGTAGGCGTTTCGAGCATCCGATTGTGTTGCGGCTTACTGGGATTCTAATTCTGGCAATACCCCTGGCGGCCCAGATCTCACCGGGGCCGCTTTCCAAAGCCCACGAAGCTCTGGGTGGGCCGCTGCGGTGCGCGCAGTGCCACGCGTTCGGTACCGGTACGCCCAAGTTGCGCTGCCTGAACTGCCACGAGGAAATTCGCCGCGGAGTGGCGGCCCGGGCGGGCTATCACGGCCGCCAGGTGAAAGCGGCGCGCGGCGACAACGACTGCGCCCGCTGCCACACCGAGCACTACGGCCCGAAGTTCTCCATCGTCAAGTGGCCGGAGAGCCCCGACGATTTCGACCACCGCTTGACCGGCTACCCGCTGGAAGGCGCCCACGCCAGGCTGGAGTGCAAGGCCTGCCACAATCCGAAGAAGATCCAGCCGGCGTGGCGCGCGCACATTCGCATACGGGATTTGAACCGCACCTACCTGGGCCTCACGCGCGACTGCCTGGGCTGCCACACCGACGAGCACCGCGGCCAGCTTGCGTCCAATTGCTCCGCCTGCCACGATTTCGCACGCTGGAAGCCGGCCCGCGGATTCGACCACGCCCGCACGCGTTTCCCGCTCACGGGCAAACACCAGGCGGCGGAATGCGCCCGGTGCCACCGGGCGGTGGAAGCCGGCGCGCGCACCGTGCGATACACCAGGATCGCATTCCAGCAGTGCACCGGCTGCCATGAGGATGTGCATCGCAAGGCCTTTCAGGCCGGCTGCCAGGCCTGCCATGACACACAGTCCTGGAAGCAGCCGCGCACCGCGCCGGCCTTCGACCACGCCCGCACGCGCTTCCCCCTCGAGGGAAAGCACCAGGGCCTGGCCTGCTTCAAGTGTCACCAGGACGCCAACTTCAAAAACCCCGTGGCTCATGCGCGCTGTCTCGATTGCCACAAGGACGAGCACGGCGGGCAGTTCACGGCCAGGAAAGACGCGGGCGACTGCGCGGGGTGCCACACGGTGGAGAGCTTCCAGGCCACCACCTTCACGGCGGCGCTCCACCGGGGGACGCGCTTTCCGCTGGAGGGCAAACATGCCGCCGTGGAGTGCGCCAGGTGCCATGTCCCCGCGGGGAAGGCGGCCAGGTACCATCCGCCGTTCGAGGCCTGCCTGGATTGCCACCGGGATGTGCATGCCGGGCAGTTCGCAGCGCCGCCGCACCGCAACCGCTGCGAAGCCTGCCACACCGTCGACGGCTTTTCGCCCTCCACGTTCACGCTGGCGCGGCACCGGCAGGCGCGCTTCGATCTGGCCGGGGCGCATGCGGCCGTACCCTGTGCGGAGTGCCATAAAGCGCCGGCTGCCGGTACGCCCGTTCCCTATCGCTTCCCGGGCGTCTCCTGCCGGACCTGCCACCACAACCCGCACGGCGATTTCCTGAAGACCGCGCCGCCGGCGGCCGCGTGCGAGAGCTGCCACAGGCTGAAAGTCTGGAGTGAAGTCCGCGAATTCGACCACGCGGCCACGGGGTACGCGCTGGAGGGAGCGCACCGGACACTGGCCTGCGCGGAATGCCACCGGGTCCGGGGACCGTCGAAACAACCGCTCCCCGTGCGCTTCGCCCATACGCCCGGCCGCTGCGCCGAGTGCCATGAGGACATTCATGCCGGCCAGTTCGACCGGGGCGCGCCGGCCGATTGCAGCGCGTGTCATACGCCGGTCCGCTGGGCGGCGGCCCGTTTCGACCACTCCGCCATGACGCCGTTCCGGCTGGATGGAGCCCATCAGCGGGTGCCTTGCGGGCTGTGTCACAACCAGCGGCGTGAGATCAACGGACGCAGCGTGGCGATGTATCGAAACACACCGAGGCTGTGCGCGGAATGCCATCGCTGAAAGTTTGGGCGAAATTACACTTGCTGTGCCGCTTGGCACAGCGGGTGCGGCGTTCCCCCGGGTTCTTCGGGAGCGGCGGCGGTGCGAGCGCCGCTGCCGTGCGTTGAGCGCGCGCGTCGCCAGTCTGTGGCAGCAGGATTGCCAAGGCAGAGGCATTCCGTTCATCGCACACAGACCGCGCACAGGAAGCGACCGCATTCGAGGCCTGCTCAAGGTAAGCTGCGCCATCGTCGTGCTCGGCATCCCGGCGGCACGCGCCCAGGCCCCGGTGCGCGGGCGGGCGGCGAATCCTCACGGCCGGCTTACGGTGCCCTGCGAGAACTGCCACTCCACGGACACATGGCGTCCGCTGCGAGCCGTTCCCGAGTTCGACCACAACAGCCAGACGCGCTTTCCCTTGCGCGGCCTGCATCAGCGCGTGGCCTGCGCGAGTTGCCACGTCAGCCTGGTTTTCTCGAACACAGGCAGCCGCTGCGCGGACTGCCACGCCGACGTGCACCGCCGGCAGTTCGGCGCCGGCTGCGAGTCCTGCCATACGGTGATGGGCTGGCGCGTGGCAATCTCGGCCGTGCAGAAGCACCAGAACCGCTTTCCGCTGGTGGGAGCGCACGCCGCCGTGGCCTGTGAATCGTGCCATCGGGGGGCGGCCAGCTCCGTCTTCACGGGACTGAGCACGGAATGCGCCGCCTGCCACCTGGCCGATTACCGCTCGGCCGCCGCGGTCAACCACGTCTCCGCCAATCTCCCCCTGGCCTGCGAGACCTGCCACGGAATGGACCGCTGGCAGGGCGCGGCCTTCGATCATCAGAGCTTCACACGGTTCCCGCTGACCGGAGCGCACGCCCGGGCGGCCTGCCTGTCCTGCCACCTGGCCGGGCGGTTCCAGGGCACGCCGGCCGGCTGTTTCGGATGCCACGCGCCGCAGTTCTCCGCCGCGCGCGACCCGGACCACGTGCGGGCTGCCTTCCCGCACGACTGCGCGACCTGCCACACCACCGCGGCCTGGACCGGAGCCGCGTTCGACCACGCGGCGCACACCGGCTTCGCTCTCAGCGGGGCCCACGTCCAGGCCGCCTGCAATCAATGCCACCTGGCCGGCCGCTTCGCCGGAACGGCGCGGGATTGCCGTGGCTGCCACCTGGCCGATTTCGAGCGGGCCGTGAATCCGGATCACCGCAAAGCGGGGTTCTCCGCTTCATGCGATGCCTGCCACGGGACGGCCAACTGGCAGAACGCCCGGTTCGATCATTCCCTGAGCGCGTTTCCGCTGACCGGAGCCCATGCTCAGGTGGAGTGTGCCCGCTGTCACGTGGGCGGGCGTTTCACCGGCGCCTCGGCGGCCTGCATCGGCTGCCACCGGCCGGAGTTCGAATCCACCGCGGGCCCCAGCCACGTGGCCGCCGGCTTCTCCCAGGACTGCACGGCCTGCCATACCACCGTGCAGTGGAAGGGGGCGCAGTACGATCACTCCAAAACGCGGTTTCCCCTCACGGGCGCGCACGGCGGCGTGAGCTGCAGCCAGTGCCACGCGGGCAACCGCTTTGCCGGCACCTCCGGCGAGTGCCAGAACTGCCACCTGGAGGATTTCAACCGGGCGTCGAACCCCAACCACGCGGCGGCCGGCTTCCCCCGCGAGTGCGCCGCCTGCCACACGACGGCGCAGTGGACAGGGGCCCGGTTCGATCACTCCAGGACGCGGTTTCCCCTGACGGGCGCGCACGGCGGCGTGAGCTGCAGCCAGTGCCACGCGGGCGATCGTTTCACCGGCACCGCCGTCGAGTGCCAGAGCTGCCATCTGGAGGACTTCAACCGGACCTCCAACCCCAACCACGCGGCGGCCGGCTTTCCCCGCGAGTGCGTCACCTGCCACACCACGGCCAACTGGAGCGCTGCCGCCTTCGACCACAACAGCCGCACACGCTTCCCGCTGAGCGGGGCGCACGCCGCCCTGGCCTGCGCGCAGTGCCACGCCGGCAACCGCTTCACGGGAACCGCGCAGCAGTGCGAGGCATGCCACCTGGAAGCCTTCAACCGGACGACGGAGCCCAACCATGCCGCGGCCGGCTTCGCGAGGGACTGCGCCTCCTGCCACAGTACGTCGCAGTGGAAGGGCGCGCGCTTCGACCACAACGCCCGCACGCGCTTCGCGCTCACCGGGGCCCATGCCGGCGTGGCCTGTTCGCAGTGCCATGCCGGCGGGCGCTTCACCGGGACTTCGCAGGAGTGCGCCGGGTGCCACCTGGACGCGTTCAACCGGACTGCGAATCCTAACCACGCCTCGGCCGGCTTCCCGCAGGACTGCGCGGCCTGCCATACCACCTCGCAGTGGAAGGGCGCCCGCTTCGACCACAATGCCGCCACGCGATTCCCGCTCACCGGGGCGCACGTCAACGCGGCCTGCGGGCAGTGCCATGCCAACGGGCGTTTCGCGGGGACCACGCAGCAGTGTGCCGGCTGCCACCTGGACGCCTTCAACCGGACCACCAGTCCCAATCATCCGGCGGCCGGCTTCCCGCAGGACTGCGCGGCCTGCCATACCACCTCGCAGTGGAAGGGCGCCCGCTTCGACCACAATGCCGCCACGCGATTCCCGCTCACCGGGGCGCACGTCAACACGGCCTGCGGGCAGTGCCACGTGAACAACCGCTTCGCGGGAACTCCGCAGCAGTGCGCGGGGTGCCACCTCACCGACTACAACCGCACCACCAATCCCAACCATGCCTCGGCCGGCTTCCCGCAGGACTGCGCGGCCTGCCACAGCACTTCCCAATGGAAGGGGGCGGCTTTCAACCACTCCAAGTTCCCCCTCACCGGCGCCCACCAGACCACGGCCTGCTCGCAGTGCCACGTCAACGGCCGTTTCGCGGGAACGCCCGCGGCCTGCTCGAGCTGCCACCTGGACGACTACCAGCGCACCAGCAGCCCCAACCACGCCGCGGCCGGCTTCCCCCAGGATTGCGCCATGTGCCACGGCACCACGCAGTGGAAAGGCGCGGTTTTCAACCACTCCACCACCCGTTTCCCGCTCACCGGAGCCCACACCAGCCAGAGTTGCGGCGCCTGCCACAGCAACGGCGTCTACCGGGGCACGCCTTCCACCTGCGACGGCTGCCACCTGAAGCAGTACAACGCCACGACCAATCCGAACCACGCGGCCGCCGGCTTCCCCAAGGATTGCGCGTTGTGCCACAACACCAGCCAGTGGAAAGGCGCGCAGTTCAGCCACAACAGCATGACTAAATTCCCGCTGACCGGCGCCCACACCCGGGTGGCCTGCTCGGACTGCCACGTGAACAACCGCTACGCGGGCACGCCCACGGACTGCTACAGCTGCCACGCCAAGGAATACCAGTCGGTGAGCAACCCGAACCACATCGCGGCGGGCTTCCCCAAGACCTGCGGCTCCTGCCACACCACGGTGACCTGGAGCGGCGCCAGCTTCACCCACAGCTTCCCGATCTACAGCGGCTCGCACGCCGGAAAGTGGAGTTCCTGCAACGACTGTCACACCAACCCCTCGAATTACTCCAGCTTCTCGTGCACGAACTGCCACGAACATTCGAAGACTGAGATGGACAAGAAGCACAAAGACGTCAAGGGCTACGCCTATAACAGCTCCAGCTGTTACTCCTGCCATCCTCAGGGGAAGGAGTAGCCGTGGGCCGGGCGCTTGCGCTGGCTGTGTTGGCGGGCTGCCTCGGCGCGGCCGCGCAGACGTCTTCAGTGCGGGAGCAGTACCGGGTGCGGCACGTGGCGTCCGGCCTGGTCTACCTGGATGGCGGATCGGCCGACGGCCTGGCGGAAGGCATGCGCCTGCGGGTGACTCACCTGGCCCCCGGCGATGCCAGGATCAACGCGCGCGAGGCGGGCTGGATCGCGGTGGCGGCAGTGGCCACCCACTCGGCCGCTTGCGAAATCAAGGAATCGCGCCTGCCGATCCAGCCCGGCGATACCGCCGAACTGGCCCCCGAGGACGTGGCGGCGGTGAAACTGGCGCGCACCCTGCGCGCCCGGAGAAAGTACGCCCAGACCGTCAGCTTCAGCGAGGGCGACCCGCTGGAGGCGGAACTGCGCGAATACGTGCCCCGGCCGGAGTTGCCCGAGGTGAACCGCTTCCGCGGCCGGATCGGTTTCGAGCAGAGCGCCATCGTGGACCACGGCGGAGGCGGCCGGACGCTGCAGGAGGGCCTGGTTCTTCGGGCCGACCTCAGCCGCATCGGCGGCAGCTACTGGAACCTGACCGGATACTGGCACGGCCGCATCAACTCGCGCAGCGCGCCCAGCCGCCTCACGCTGACCGAGCTGATGAACCGCACCTATCACATCGGTCTGCACTACAACCGTCCCACGGGCCGCAATGTCGCGGGCTTCGGCCGCTTCCTGCTGCCCTGGGCAAGCAGTCTGAACACCATGGATGGCGGCTACTTCGGCCGGAAGGTGAAGAAGTCCGGAACGGTGGGCGTGTTCGCCGGATCGACGCCCGACCCCACGGCCTGGAACTACGATCCCAACCGGCAGGTACTGGGCGCCTTCGCCAGCGTGGAGCGGGGGGATTTCGAGAGGCTGCACTATTCAAGCACGGCCGGGGCGGCGGTCAACCGGCTGCGCTGGCGTCCGGAACGCAGCCTGCTGTTCTTCGAGAACACGCTGCTGTACAAACGCACCGTTTCGATCTTCCATAACCTCGAAGCCGACCAGCTGGCGAAAGCGCTGGTCACGCCGGGGAACCGGGGCCCGCGGATCGCCCGCAGCTTCCTCACGGTGCGCCTGCAGCCGCACGATCGCATTTCCTTCGACATCAACCATAACTACTTCCGCGGCGTGCCCACCTTCGACACCCGGCTGATCGGCACCGGGCTGGTGGACAAGCTGCTGTTCCAGGGCTTCAGCGGCGGGTTCCGGCTGGAGCTGCCGTACCGCGCCGCGCTGTACGCCAACCTGGGCGCCAACAAGCGCGAGCAGGATTCCAAAACCGCGCTGAACGAGATGTTCGGGCTGACCTTCGCCCGGATTCCGCGATTCCCCTTCAGGGTGGACCTGCGCTACTCGCGCTTCAACAGCTCGTTCGGCTCGGGCGATTACAGGGCGGTTTCACTCAGCCGGCAGGTAGGCGACAGGCTGCGCTTCGAACTGCAGGGGGGGCAGCAGTCGCTGCGATCGGCGCTGTCGGCGCAGAGCGGGGCGCGTTACCTGAACACGTACGTGGATTACCTGATCGGGGCCCATTACATCCTGGGCGCCGGTTGGACGCTGTACCGCCGCGGGATGCAGAACTATGACCAGGCCTTTCTTAATGTGGGATACCGCTTCTAAAACGCGTGGGACGCGGCGGCTGGGCTGCTGCCTGCTCGCGGCGGCGTTTCTGCGGCCTGTCCCTGTCCGGGCGGCCGGCTCGACCGGGGAGTTGCTGGAGCGGCTCGGCCGGGAGGCGCAGGTCTTCTGGGAGCGTGTATCCGGGGTGACCTGCACCGAATCCCTGGTGCAGACCAAGCTCGGGCTGAAAGGGAAGGTGCTGGCCGAGCGCAAGTCGGAGTACGACTACCTGGTGCTGATGCAGCTTGCGGGAGGCCAGTTCTCCCTGGAAGAATCGAGAATAGAGAGGGCGGTGAAAACCCGGGGCGGGGAGGCGTCCTTCCTGGTGACCAACGGCTTCGCGGTGCTGATGCTGATCTTTCACCCGCACTATCAGGGCAGCTACGAATTCCGCGAAGCGCCGGGCGCGCGGCGCTCCATCGAGTTCACTCATCTGCCCGGCCACCGTTCGCCCTCGGCGCTGGTGCTGAAAGGCCGCGAGTACCCGCTGGAGTGGAGGGGGGCGGCGGAAATCGATCCCGAGAGCGGCAACATCGCGCGCATCCGGGCGGAACTGAAGTCGCCCATGGAAGAGATCGGGCTGCTGCGGCTGGAGGCTGTCATCGATTACGCCCGGGTGGCGTTTTCGGGCCTGGACTCCGGCTACTGGCTGCCCCGGACGGCCGTCATCGATGCGGCTACGAAAAGACAGACCTGGAGGAATGTCCATCGCTTCGACAACTATCGCCGCTTCAGCGTCGAGACCGAAATCCGAACCGCGTCCCGGTGAGCTGGCGCACCGCATAGCGGTGCTGCTGGTGGCCGCGGGTTTCGCCGGGCTGGTAGCCTGGACGCTGATCAGCGGGTTCGACTACTACCGGCTCGATCCGGCCGCGCGGGCGTTTCATCCCAAGCACGCGCAGTTGCGCCCCAGCGGCCCGGTCGGCATACGGCTGGGCATGCTGGGCCTGGGTTGCTTCTTCGGCATCTACCTGTACGCCGTCCGCAAGCGGTTGAAGCCGCTGGGCCGCATCGGGAAGACGCGCAACTGGCTGGACATCCACGTGGTGTTGGGCGTGGCGGCGCCGGTGATCATCACCCTGCATTCCTCTTTCAAGATGCAGGGGCTGGCGGGGATTGCGTATTGGATCATGCTGGCCGTGATGCTCAGCGGCATCGTGGGGCGGTATCTCTATTCGCAGATTCCGGGAAGTATCAACGCGGCCGAGATGTCCTTGCAGGAGATGGAGGCGCTGAGTGCCGCCCTGGCGCGGCAACTGGACGAGCAGCACCTGGTGCCGCGCGAGGAACTTGGCCCTCTGCTGGAGCCGCCCGCTCCCGCGGCGGTGGAGTCGATGCCGCTGGCGCTGGCCCTGCTGGCGATGCTGCGGCAGGACCTGCTGCGCCCCTTCCGGGTGGCCGCCGTGCGCCGCCGGGCGATGCGCTCACGTCTGCGCCGGCTGGTGTCGCTGGGCGGCTTGCGGGCTTCCGGACAGAGGGACCTGGAGCAGGTGGTGCAACTGGCCCGCCGGCGCTCCTGGCTGGCCACCAAGCTGGCCTTCCTCTCGAAGACGCAGCGCGTGTTCCACCTGTGGCACGTCGTGCACCGGCCCTTCAGCTATTCGTTCGCCGTGCTGGTGGCCATCCACATCACCGTGGTCGTGCTGATGGGGTACTTCTGATGGGGCAGGGGTGTGCTTTGAGACCTGGAGGTCCACCCTGCCGGGGGCGTTCTCCGGAGTCCCGCGCTTGAGCTAGCCATGGAGACCTTGCTTGCCTTTCTGGTTGCGTTCGGAGTGACGCTGTTTTTCGTGCGGCGGTACGTAAAGACGCTCCCGGGCGTGAAGCGCGCTCCGGTTTCCGCCGCCCCATCCGCGCCGGCGCCGGCGGCGGCGGGCGCCGCCTGCCCGCGCTGCTCAAAGACCATGGCGCGCGACGCCGCTTTCTGCCCAGCCTGCGGGGCCTCCATGGCTCTATGGAACGTGCACCGGGCCAGCGTCCAGGAGCGCCGGCCGGGGGCGCCCTCGGGCAAGCCGCGCCCGGTGATCAACGCCGGACTGTGCATCGGATGCGGCTCGTGCGTGGATTCCTGCCCGGAAAGCGGCACCCTGGCGCTGCAATCCGGAAAGGCCATCCTGGCCCACCCGGAACGCTGCGTCGGCCATGCCAGGTGCGTCGAGGCGTGCCCGACCTCCGCCATTACCCTGGCCTTCGGATCCGCGCTCCAGACCCTGCGCGTTCCCATGGTGAAGGAGGACTTTGAGACCAACGTCCAGGGCGTTTTCATTGCCGGAGAGCTTTCGGGCATGGGTCTCATCAAGACCGCCATCAACGAAGGGCGCCTGGCCATCGACAGCATCAAGCGGCGCCTGGAAGCGGCGGGTGCGTGGAGCCCGCCCCGCTTCGAGCACGGCGGAGCGCCAACCGCGCACCCGGCGCCGGGGCTGCCGGGCGGCGGCGTCTATGACGTGGTGATCGCGGGAGCCGGGCCGGCCGGCCTGAGCGCCTCGCTGGCCTGCGTGCAGCACGGGCTCCGCTACCTGACGCTGGAGCAGGGCGAGGTCGCCTCCACCATCCGCAATTATCCGCGGCACAAGTTCCTGATGGCGGAGCCGGTCGATATGCCGCTCTACGGCAGCCTGTACGTGAGCGACGGCACCAAGGAGTCGCTCCTCAAAGTCTGGGAAGCGATCGTCGCCAACACCGGCGTTCGGATTCGCGTTAACGAGCGGGTGGAGGGAATCGTGCGGCGCGAGGACCTGCTGCAGGTGCAGAGCAGCGGCGGATGCTACCTGGCCCGGCACGTGGTTCTGGCCATGGGCAAACGCGGCGTGCCGCGCAAGCTCGGTGTGCCCGGTGAGGAACTTGCCAAGGTGGCGTACCGCCTGATCGAGGCGGACACCTATTGCGGCTGCGACATCCTGGTGGTGGGCGGAGGCGATTCGGCCATCGAAGCGGCCCTGGCGCTCAGCAAGGCCGGCAGGAACCGGGTCGGTCTCTCGTACCGGGGCGACTCCTTCGACCGCGCTCGCGAGCGCAACCGGGCCATGCTTCAGGAAGCCGAGCGCAGCGGGCGGATCGAAGTGCTGCGCAAGTCGAAAGTAGCGGAGATCCGGCCGGATTCCGTCCTTCTGGAGATGCCGGGGGGGGCCAAGGCCGTGCCGAACCAGTACGTCTTCGTCCTCATCGGCGGGGAGTCGCCCGAGGCGTTCCTCCGGAAGACAGGCATCGAGATCGTGGAGAAGGTGATCGGCGGGTGAGAGAGCGCATATGATGTCCAGAAAGAAGTGGGCCATTTGGGCGGGTACGGTGACGGTGATGTTTTCGAGCGCGTGGCTGCTGGACCGGGCCGGCGTCCGCCCGCGAGAGACAGCCCCGCCCCCGGCGCCGGTTTCGAGTCCCGGCCACGAAATGAAGATGCTCGAGAAAGAGCTGGAGAAGAAGCCGGACCATGCTCCTATCCTGCTCCGGCTGTCGCAGTTGAAGCGGGAAGCGGGGCGCCTGGACGAGGCCGCTTCGCCGCTCGAGCAGTTGTTGAGCCGCGAGCCGGAGAACCGGGACGCCCGCCTCGAACTGAGCCGGATCCTTTATGAGCGCGGCGACGCCGCGGGCGCTATCCGCGAAAACGAGCGCATCCTGGCCGCCGACCCGAAGCAGCCCGACGCTCTTTACAACCTGGGCGCCATCTACGCCAATCAGGGGGCTGCTGAGAAGGCTCTGGAGCACTGGAGACGGGCGGTGGAAGCGGACGCCGGCTCGGAAGGCGGCCGGAAGGCGCGGGAAGGCATCGCCCGCCTCGGGGGCCGTTAGTATGGCCAACGGACTCTGCATCATCACCGCGCGAATGGTGGCGCCCTGCGATTCCTGCGGCCGGGCGGCCAGTCCGGTCCACATGCCCAAGCGGGAGCACGGCCTGTACTGTGCCGAGTGCTGCCCGGTCTGTAGTGCGAAAGGAGACAGTTCCGCCGGAAGCCTGGATACCTTACCCTGTTAAAATAGGCTCAGTTGCTGGGATCAGCGAACACGTTCGCCGGGGATGCTCGTGTCTGCGCCGTCGATTGCACCGGTTCCACTACTTTCGGCCTTCATCGAATCGCTGCCTGAAGCAGTACTGCTTTGCGACCGCCTCTTGCGCCTGATCGCTGTAAGTTCGGCGGCCCGCAGCCTGCTGCACGTGGACGGCGAGGAGGTTGAAGGCCGCGGCCTGCACGAACTGCTGCCGGCAACGGGTTTCCTGGCGGCGCCCCAGGAGGGGGAGTGGCGCCTTCGGCTCTCCGCACGCCAGATGGTCGAGGTGCGCGTGCTGGCCGTGCCCAACAACGGCTCGTCCGGCTGGGCGCTGTATCTGCGCGAGGTCCCTCTCACCAGTCCGGGGGTCGATTTCGTCGGACAGTCCCAGGTGGTGAGCGAGCTGCTCGAGTTCGTCTCCCGGATCGCCGCCAGCCGCGCCACCTCCATCCTGATCCAGGGCGAGAGCGGTACGGGCAAGGAGTTGATCGCCCGCCTCCTGCATGAACAGAATCCGCACGCTTCCGGCGATTTCGTGGCGTTGAACTGCGCGGCCGTTCCGGATTCGCTGCTGGAGAGCGAGCTGTTCGGGCACGAGCGGGGAGCCTTCACCGACGCCCGGCTGCCCAAGCCCGGCCTGTTCGACCTGGCCGACCGCGGCACCCTGTTTCTGGACGAGATCGGCGAAATGCCGGCGGCCATGCAGGCCAAGCTCCTGCGCGTGCTGGAGGACCAGACCTTCCGCCGGGTGGGCGGGGTGCGCGACCGCCGCGTGGAATTGCGGGTCGTGGCGGCCACCAATCGCAACCTGGAGCAGGCGGTTGCGGAAGGGCGGTTTCGAAGCGATCTTTACTTCCGGCTGAACGTGGTGCAGATCCGGGTGCCGGCGCTTCGGGAGCGCGTCGAGGACATCCGGCCGCTGGCCCTGCATTTTGTCGCGCAATTCAACCGCAAGCACGGGCGGCGGATCCTGGGTCTGGCCCCGGATGCGGTGCGCCGCCTGGAAGCCTGCGCCTGGCCGGGCAACGTGCGCGAGTTGCGCAATGCGATCGAGCGGGCGGTGCTGCTGGAGGATTCGTCCCGGATCGCGGCGGCCAGCCTGTACCTTCCCCCCAGGCAGGATCCGGCCGATCCGGCGGCTCCGGCGGCGCCCCTTTCCATCCAGGGATCCGAGAAGCGGCTGATCGAAGAGGCCCTCGCCCGGGCAGGCGGCAACCAGTCGCGGGCCGCGGTCCTGCTGGGGATCGGGCGCTTTTCCCTGCGCTACCGGATGAAGAAGTTCGGGTTGTTATAGGCCCTCAGCCGTCAGTCTTCCGTCCGGTTCATCTCGTCCAGGAGTTGCTGCAGATCATCCCGCCTGCGGCGCAGATCCGCAACTCCGCGAACGTCGTGCATGTGCCAGACGCTGATCCAGCAGATGAGGAGGAACCCTGCCACCAGGAGCAGGCCCCCCATCCTGCCCAGGAAATGCGCGGTAATGGGATACAGCACCAGGCCGCCTCCCGCGAACAACGGAATCGCGTACCAGTATTTGACGCTCTTTGAGAAGCGTATGCGGGCGTCGTGGAAGCGGATGAGCTGCTGCTGGTGCTCCCGCCGGCTCAGGTCGATTCGCTCCGCGCGCCGCGCCCTTCGCGCATTGCGCCAGACGGCGGCCGCCCCGGCTGCCAGCGTGACGGTCATCAGTAGATAGCCTGCCAGCAGCCACAGCGAACGCCGCCCGGACCACGCGCACCAGGCGGTCAGCGGCGCGAAGCTCAGCGAGATGATGTAGGCGGTCATGTCCTGTTCGCGCAGCACGTCAAAGAGCGATCGCTGCTTTTCCCGCGCCAGTCTCAGGTTCATCGAATGGTCCTCCCGTTGCGGTTGCTCACCGGTTGTCTGCCAGAGCTTCCGCAGATCGTCGCCGTGACTGTCATCCCCGCTCATTCGTTCACCTCCTTGCCCGCGATCAGGGATGCCAGCCTGCGGCGCAGCCTGGTCAGCCGGACGCCGATGCTGTTTGCGGACAGGCCCGTGACCTGCTCAATTTCCCGG
Organism: Bryobacterales bacterium; assembly: GCA_020852755.1. Taxonomy (GTDB): domain Bacteria; phylum Acidobacteriota; class Terriglobia; order Bryobacterales; family Bryobacteraceae; genus JADZAF01. Next base: position 11,152 of record JADZAF010000294.1, on the reverse strand, counting down.
GTCGACAGACCTTCCAGGTAGAGCAGCACCACCTGGCGGTCCACGGGTCCCAGTTGCTGCACCGCTTCCAGCAGGACACGCCTGCGCGGATCTTCCGGCGCCTGCAAGCGATCGGGCAGAGCGCCCACCTGCAGCTCGGACCGGTACTGCCGCCGGCGCTTCCTGGCGTACGAATACGCTACATTGTGCGCGACTCGGTACAGCCAGGTGCGCTCACTGGCGGCCCCTCGAAAACCCGGCAGTGCCGACCAGAGCGCGGCGGCAATCTCCTGGAAGAGATCCTCCCGGTCTCCGCCGCTGTGCAGGTAGCCCGCGCACAGTCTTCGCAAGGCCGGGCCATACACACCCAGGAGCCGCAGGAATTCGTGCTCCCTGACGGTACCGGGATTATTCGTCACACTCAGATAGTCTCACCGGCCCGCGGAATTCTTACAGGCCTCAGCCGGCTCCGTCCAGCACCTGGCGGGGTGTGTGCCAGAGGATGGCGGCGCGGGCTTCCGCGGGGATTTCCAGTTGCAGGATCTTCCCGATTTCCTGCTCTACGTTGTCGGGCAGGTCGGAGCCGATCATGAGCCGGGATGGCGGAATGTGGGCCATCACTTCCTTCACCTGGTGGGGCAGCAGGGTGGAGAGTTCCAGGTAGATGTTAGGGCACACGGTCGCCGCAACGATGGCTTCCTGGAAGAGGATGCCGCCTCCGCAGTGGGCCAGCACGATACGCAGCTCCGGGAATTTCCGGGCGGGCAGAATGAACAGCGAGGGCAGGGCGAAGGGCACGCCCGAGCCGGTATGGCAGACCAGGGTGAGGCCGTGTTCCTCAGCGGCCGCGAACAGGAAATCGCTGCGCGGCGAGATCGGGTTGAGCGGCTGGTATTGCGGCTGGAACTTGAGGGCGCGGAATCCGAATTCCGTCACGCAGCGGCGGACCTCCTCGCGGAACTGCCCTTCGGTCAGAAAGGCCGGCAGGCAGGCTGCGCCCGCCAGACGGCCGGGGTGGTCCCGGACAGCCCGGGCGATCTCATCATGCGCCTGCCGGTAGTCCTCCACGACCGGGTAGGGGATCGCCAGCGCGCGGTCCACGCCGTGACGGTCCATGGCGCGCAGCAGATCGTCGCCCGAACAGCGCCGCCCGGAGTGCCGCGCCTCGCCAAGATGCGTGTGCGTGTCGTAGATGCGGAACCCGTCCCTCACGGCCGGCCGTCCTCGATGGCCGCGATCACCCGGTCGCCCATTTCGGCGCCAGTCAGCGATCCGCCCAGGTCGCGGGTGCGATTCCTGCCGTCGGCCAGAACGCGGGCGGCCGCGCGGCGGATGATTTCCGCCCCGCGCCGCGTCTCTGCATGGCCCAGCCAGTCGAGCAGCATGGCGGTGGAGAGAATGGCGGCCACCGGGTTGGCGATGCCCCGGCCGGCGATATCGGGGGCCGAGCCGTGCGCGGGCTGAAAGACCGCGTGCCGCTCTCCGATATCGGCTGAGGGCGCCATGCCCATGCCGCCCACCAGGGCCGCGGCCAGATCGGAGAGGATGTCGCCGAACATGTTTTCCGTCACCAGCACATCGAAGGTGTGTGGACGGCCGACCAGGTAGAGCGCGGCCGCGTCCACGTAGACCCGCTCCGTGCGCACGTCCGGATAGGCCGCGCTCACCTCATCGAAGATCTTCCGGAAGTAGGCCATGGAGGGCAGCACGTTGGCCTTGTCCACCAGCGTGAGCAGGCGGCGCCGGCGGCGCGCCTCGGCGAAGGCGGCGTGGAAGACGCGCTCGGCGCCCGCGCGGGTGATCAGCATGCGGTCGGCGGCTTCCGTTGCATGATCCGCCAGCGTCTGCCTGCGCGAGGAGAACAGGCCCTCGGTGCTCTCGCGCACGATGACGAAATCGATCTCGCCGGCCTCGCGGTTCTTGAGCGGCGAGTGGCTGGGGTGGAACAGGTAAACCGGGCGCAGGCCGCAGTAGAGTTCGAGCCGCTCGCGCAGATCGAGCTGCGGCGCGATCTCCACACCGCTCGGGCGGCGCACGTCCGGCAGGCCCATGGCGCCGAGGAGAATGGCGTCGGCCTGGCGCACGCGCTCGAAGGTTTCGGGCGGCAGCGGGTCGCCGCTCTTCAGATACTCGCCCGCGCCCGCCGGGTATTCCTCCAGACGGAAGCTGACCGAATCGAGGCCGGACTCCACCGCCCGCAGCGCGCGCACGGCTTCCGCGATCACCTCCGGCCCGATGCCATCGCCCGGCAGGACCGCTATGCGAAACGTCTTCATGCCGCTCCCCCCCGCAGTGTCACGGCCTGCCCGGTTTCGGCCGACCGGTAACAGGCCGTCACGGCCTCCACGGTTCTCAGGTAGGCCCGCCCTTCCGATTCCGATTCCCGTCCCGAAGCGAGGCACTCCGCGTAGTGCCGCTGCGCGGCGCGGACGCTGTCGCCGCGATAGCCTTCCCGGGGGATCTCGTAGTCGTGCGGCTGTTCCGGACCTCCGTATTCGGTGCGCCACAGGCGCCCGTCTTCGTTCATACGGAGCATGGCGCGGTCGCCTTCCACGCGCAGCGTGCCGAAGGTGGCCGACAGCGGCAGGGGGCCGCTGATCCGGTTGGCGTCGATCAGCCCCTGCGCGCCGTTTTCGAAATCGAGATGGACCACCGCGCAGTCTTCTCCCGCGATGGCCGGGTTGACGCGCGAGGTCCGGCAGTACACGCGCGCGACTTCCCCGCACAGGAAGCGGAACGTGTCCAGGAAATGCACCAGGGTCTCGAAGATCAGAAAGCGTTTCATGTTCCGGAAATAGGGCTGCAAGGTGTAGGGCTCGGGACCCCGGCCGTCGCCGTTGCGCATGCGAAAGCCGAGGTAGAAGACCCGCCCGAAAGACCCCGTCCCGATCAGCCGCCCGGCTTCCCGGTGCCAGGGCTGCCAGCGCCAGTTCTCGTGCACGATCAGGCGGGCGCCGGCGCGTTCGCAGGCTTCCACCATCGCCGTGCAGTCTTCCAGCGTGGGCGCCAAAGGCTTCTGGCAGATGACCGCCGCTCCCGCCCGCGCGCCCAGTTCGGCCAGCGCGCGGTGGGTCTCGGGCCCGGTCACGATGTCGAGGAAATCGGGCCGCTCCTTCTCCAGCATTTCCGCCGCGTCCGCGTAGACGGAGGGAATGCCCCACCGGGCGGCGAATTCGCGCGCGCGCCCGGCATCCAGGTCCGCGACGGCGGCGATGCGCGCGCCCGGTATGCGGTTCCAGGCCTCCGCCTGAAAGGCGGCGAAGAAACCGGCCCCCACCATGGCTCCCTTGAGCTGGCTCACGCCCCGGTCACCTCCTTCAGCAACCCGAAGAAGGCTTTCTTGCGCTCCGTGTTGATGCCCCAGTTCGTGGGAGGGCACTGGTAGCCGTCGATGTAATTGCTCTCGCCCGGGTCGAAGTAACCCCAGGAAGCGTAGGCCCGCACGGCGTTCATCATGTTGTTGGCCGGCTTGTCGAAATCGAAGTGGTCGTCTTCGTTGAACAGCACGGGCATGGGATGGTAACCCGGGACCTTGCGGGCCTGTTCGACCATCCGGGTGATGCGGGCGGGGTCCTTGACGCCGTTGCCGTGCAGCAGGAGGAAGTCGGACGCGGCCGCCACGTTGGGCAAGGGCACCGTTCCTCCGCCGTAACTGGTGCCGGCCAGCAGGCGGCGCCCGCCCACCCGGATGCCCTTCGCCATCTCGATCAGCTCATGAACGCGGGACGGGGTGAGAATAGCATGATCGTAGCGGACGTTGCACTCGTTGTTGACCTCCAGCAGCACGTTGCGATAGCCCTTGCCGAGCAGCCAGCGCACCGCGTTGTCCAGCGCGGCCTTGACCGCCGCCTCGTCCTTCAGCCGCTCATCCTGCCCGAAGTAGAAGACGCCCAGGATGGGCGCCATGCCCAGCTCATCGGCGCGGTCCAGGATGCGCTCCAGGCGGGCCAGGTAGTCCGGGCGCAGAGAGCCGTCGGCCTCGATGGCGCTGTTGTGCCAGGGCTGCGCCTTTGAATAGCCCTGGGGGCTGCCGCCCTGCAGGTTGAGGGTGAAACTGAGCAGGCCGTGACGGCGCCATTCGGGCATGGCGGCGATGAACTCGCGGGTGTTGCGCTCCGGGTCCCATCTGCCGGTGTCCGGGTATTTCCAGAGCGGGCGCGTCTCGGGGTTGCGGTCGTCGAAGATGCCCTGCACCATGCGGGAATTCATGAGCAGGCCTTCGATCTTCGCTCCCTGATAGGAACGGCCCGCGTAGGTGGGTTTGCCGTTGATGAGGAAGGCGTCGCCGCGGATGGCGATAGAGGTTCGGCGCCCTGCCGGCGCCGCGGCCAGGGCGGTGGGGAGAGCCAGGAATTCTCTGCGTCGCATACGGTTTCCTCGCATTGTAGAACGTGCGGTAACATACACGGGGAGGATTCATGGATTCCATTCGCAGGCGCGATGCGCTCGCCCGGGCGGGAGCCGGGATACTGCTGGTGAAGCCGGGCACGGCGTTCGGATCGCAGGCCAACTCGGCCGTGTCGCTCGGGGTGATCGGAACGGGCGGCCGGGGACGCTACGTCGGCGGCATCTTCGTCCGAGACTCCCGCACCCGGCTCGCCGCGATCTGCGACTTGTATCCGGACCGCATCGACCTGGCCAAGACGCAGTTGCCCGGCGCGGACAAAGTGCCGGCTTACAGGCGCCACGAGGAACTGCTGGCCGCGGCCGGCATCGACGCGGTATTGATCGCCACCCCGGTCTACCTGCACCCGGAGCACTTCGAAGCCGCCGTCAACGCGCGCAAGCACATCTACTGCGAGAAGCCGGCCGGAGCCGACGTGGCCGGCATCCGGCGCCTGATGCGGGCCGCCGAAAGAGCCGACAGGACCAGGCACATCCAGTTCGGCTTCCAGCAGCGCTACAGCCCCGAGTACCTGGCCGCGGAGAAGATCATCGCCTCGGGACAGCTCGGAGCCCTCTCCATGATGCGCAGCCACTGGCTGGTCGGCGGCGCCGGCGGCCGGCCGCGCGTGCAGTATCCGCCCGAGGTGGAGAAGCTGCGCATGTGGTACCCGTGGAAGGCGACCTCCGGCGATTTCATCGTGGAGCAGGACTGCCACGGCGTGGACGTGCTGAACTGGTTCGCGAAGGCCCGGCCGCTCAGCGCCATCGGCGGCGGCGGGCGCAAGGTGCGCACCTACGGCGACAACCTGGACCACCTCAACGTCACGTACGCCTATCCCAACGGGCTGAACGGATTTCTGCACGGCTGCCAGCTCGCACGGAACTACAGCGTGGTGAACGAGCAGTTCTTCGGAACTGCGGGCTTCATCGAGACCGCGCGCCAGTACTATGAGTGGCGGCGCGGGCAGAACGACGTGGTGCGCGTGCAGTCCCGGCGCGAGATCACCATTGACGCCGTCGAGTACTTCCTGAAGGCCATCCTGAACGGCAAGCCGGAGAACAACTCGCGCGACGCGGCCGAGAGCACTCTGACCTCGGTGCTGGGCCGCATGGCGGTGGAGAGCCGGCGCGAAGTCACCTGGGAAGAGATGATGCGCTCGGCGTGATCGCGGACAGGGGCAGCCCGAGCAGCTCCGCCGCCTTGGCGATTCTCCCGATCTGGTGGCCCACGCCCAGCGCGCAGTGATGCGTCGGTCCCTCTTCGCACCAGCGGTTGATGAATGCCGCCGGCGCCAGCGGGAACTTCAGCCGTGAATTCGTATTGCCGATCTTCAGGATCGGTCCGGGCAGCGACTCTCCCTCGGCCGCGATCAGCCTGAAGCCCGCGCCGGCGGTCTGGGTCAGGCCGAGAATGGTCACCGGCCCCGTCTTCACCTTGAACTCCACCGACACGCCGTAGCCGCGCTTGCCGTGGTAGAGGCTCAAGCCGCGCAGCACGGGTTTCGTATCGCTGATGGCGATGTGGCCCGGGCCGTCGTGGCCCATGAGCAGGAACTGCTCGCGGAAATCCATGGCGTAGAACTCGGTGTAGGAGCCGCCGGCGCGCAGCCGGTCCATGATCAGCATGGCGATGCAGGTTTTGAGATCGCCCTCGCCGCTGGCCGGGATGCCGCGGGCGGTCAACAGCGAGTTGCCGAGGATCAGGCCGGCGCCCAGGCGCTCGTAGCGGTTGCCGTCCAGCCCGCGATAGTAGTAGGTGAGGCCGTCGAGGGCGAAATCCTTCGCCAGACGGTCCAGCCCGCAGGAGACCTGCGCGGCCCAGCGCAGCTCGGCGGGCGGCACGCTCGGGTCGATCTCGAATACTTCACGGGCCGCGGCGAGTTTGGCTTCGACCTCGGCTTCCGTCGCCGCTTCGACGCGCTGGTCCAGGTCGCACATCTCCAGCACCTCGACGTGCAGGCCCAGTTGCGCGTGCGCGGCGGTGAAATCCGAGTACATGTCCAGCATGCCCGGGTAGGTGTGGCCCAGGAAGCCGATCCGGCTCTGCCGCACCGCGCGGGCCACGGCTGCGGCCCGGCACCAGTCCTCGATCTGGCTCCAGGCGGCCGGATCGTCTTCGAGCATTCCCGAGACCACGCGGAACTGAACGCCCGCGCGCAGAAAGGCGTTGGAGATCTCGGGCACGCAGCAGACCGAGCAGTTGGCCAGCCATTCCCCCGTGTCGGCGGTTTCATAATCGAGAGCCGCCGAAGGCTGCAGGTTCAGCACCAGGACCGGCACGCGGGCCTTCTGCACGATGGGCAGCACCTGGGACGACGTGGCGTAGGTGCCCACGTAGCAGACGATCAGGTCGGTGTCCTCACGCGCAAAGAACTGGCCGGCCTCCCGCGCCCGCTCCGCCGTGTCCACCAGCCCGGCCGAAACCACACAGGCTCCAAAACGTTCCAGCCGCGCCTGGATGCCGCGCTGGTACCCCTCCAGCCGCTCGCGAATACCGGGGAACTGCGGCCAGTAGGCCGCCAATCCGATTCCGAACAGGCCCACCCGGGCCCCGCTCTGTTTACTCATCTCTGTTCCTTCTGCCCTGCTCATTGCGGTTTCACGCGGTACTTGCGGACCAGGTCCTCGTTCAAAGTGAAGCCCAGGCCGGGACGCGCCGGCACTTCGATCCAGCCCTCGCGATCGGGTTCCAGCCGCGGAACCAGCAGGTCCGAGATCAGCGGCGAGGGCGGGAAGGCCACCGGGTACTCGATGTACGGCATGTTGGGCAGCACCGCCGCCAGGTGAACCGCGGCCGCCACCCCCACCATGTGATCCCAGCAGTGCGGGATGGTCAACAGGCCCCGGCGGTAGGCCGCCTCGGCGATCTTCACGATCTCGGCCATGCCGCCCGAGCGCACCGTGCTCGGCTGCACCACGTCCACGCCGCCGCGCTCCATCAGGTCCTCGAACTCGAAGCGGGTGGTGAAACCCCAGTCGCCGGCCGCGATCGGGATGGTCGTGTTCTCCGCCAGGCGCCGGTAGCCGTCCAGGTTGTCGGCCGGAAGCGCGGCTTCCAGGAAGTAGATGTTGAACGGCTCGATGGCCCGCGCCGTGGCGATGGCGCGCGCGGCGTCGGTCCAGACGTTCTGCACGTCGATCAGCAGGTCGCGGTCCTGGCCGATAATCTCGCGCACCATCCGGATGACCCGCACGTCGTTCTTCACGTCCAGGTGCGCGAAGCCGCCCGCCACCTCTTCGAACTTGATGGCCCGGAAGCCGCGCTCGACCGCCAGGCCGCAGCGCGCCCGGATCTCGCCGTCCGTGCTGCCGGGCGGATAGACGGTGCCGTAGGGACGGATGCGCTTCCTGATCTCGGCGGGGGTCTTGACCGTGGCCAGCGAGCGCCAGATCAACTGGCAGACCGGCCGGTTCAGAATCTTGCCGGCGATGTCCCACAGGGCCGTCTCCACGGCGCCGATGGCGGCGATGGTGACGCCCCGCCGCCCCCACAGGCCGGTGCGGTCGTACATCTTTTGCCACAGGCGCTCCACCTCCACCGGGTCCTCGCCGGACAGCAGCGCCTCCAGCCCGCCGCGCGTCTTGATGGCCGCGTCGATGACCAGGGAAGGCGATTCGGCCTGCCCGATGCCGTCCAGGCCCGCATCCGTGCGCACCCGCACCAGGGTGAAGCCGTACTTGCCCGGATCCTCCAGGGCGATGGTCTCGATCTCCCGTATCCGCACGCCCGCGGCCCGCAGCACGCCGCCGCAGGCCAGCAGGCCGAGAAAGTGGCGCCGGCCGGTTTTCGTCATATACCCGAGCCTAGAGTTTCGGTGACAGGCTACGCAACCCCCAAACTCCGGAATTCGCTACCCGTGCGGCCGGTCCCCGGGACTTGTTCGCAAAGACGCAGTGGCTGCAAGACTGCATCCCCAGGGGTGGATCTATGCGCTTCGTGGGCCTCGCCACTGACTACGACGGCACCCTGGCCGAACATGGATTCGTGGATCAGAGCGCCGTCGCCGCCCTGGAACGCTGCCGCGCCTCCGGCCGCAAGCTGCTGCTGGTCACCGGCCGCGAACTGCCCGACCTGCTCCGGATTCTTCCGCACGCCGGCTTGTTTGACCGCATCGTGGCCGAGAACGGAGCGCTGCTCTACAACCCGGCCACTAAAGCCGAAACACCGCTGGCCGAGCCGCCCAACCAGCGCTTCGTCTCCGCGCTGCGCAGCCGCCGGGTAACCCCGCTCGCGGTGGGCCGGGTGATCGTGGCCACCTGGGAGAACAACCGCGACCAGGTCCTGGAAGCGGTCCGGGAACTTGGTTTGGAACTGCAGCTCATCTTCAACAAGGGGGCGTTGATGGTACTGCCCTCGGGCGTGAACAAGGCCACCGGCCTGGCCGCCGCCCTGGCCGACCTGGGTCTGTCCCGCCACAACGTGGTGGGCGTGGGCGACGCCGAGAACGATCATGCCTTCCTCGAAGCCTGCGAGTGCGCCGCCGCGGTCGCCAACGCCCTGCCCGCTCTGAAGGAGCGCGCCGACCTGGTGCTCCAGGGCCGCGCGGGCGCCGGCGTCATCGAGCTGATCGACATGCTGGAGGCCGACGACCTGGCCGCCGTGCAGCCGCGCCTGGCGTCGCGCATCCTGCTGGGCCGGGATCCGGACGGCAGGGAAATCGGCATCCCCGCCCACGGGCAAAGCCTGATGGTTGCGGGCGCCTCGGGAGGAGGCAAGTCCACCCTGACCAGCGGGGTGCTGGAACGCCTGCAGGACGCCGAATACCAGTTCTGCGCCATCGACCCCGAAGGCGATTACCAGAGCTTCTCCGGAGCGGCCATCCTGGGCGACAACTACCACCCACCCACAGTTACGGAAGTGATGAGCGTGCTTGAGAAACCCAGCCAGAGCGTGATCGTCAACCTGCTCGGCATCCCCCTGGAGCAGCGGCCGGCGTTTTTTCAGGGCCTCCTGCCGCGCCTGCAGGAGATGCGGTCGAAAACCGGACGCCCGCACTGGATCGTGGTCGATGAGGCACATCACCTGCTGCCTGCCTCTTCGGACGTCTCGGGCCTCTCCATCCCCAAGCAACTGACCGGGATCATGCTGGTGACGCTGGAGCCGGACCACGTGGCGCCCGCCATGGTCTCGTCGATCGATACGGTGATTGCGGTGGGCGAGGCGCCTCAGGAGACCGTGGCCGGCTTCTGCCGGGCCAGGCAAGAGCCGGACCCCGGCCTCGAGCCCCTCAGCCTGAAGCGCGGCGACGTGCTGATGTGGTCCTCGCGGGACGGCGCCCGCCCGGTGGTCTTCACGGTGGAACCGGGACACACCGAACGGGTCCGCCACAGCCGCAAGTATGCCGGCGGCGACCTGCCCCCCGACCGCAGTTTCTACTTCCGCGGCCCCGGGAACAGGCTCAACCTGCGCGCCCAGAACCTCATGACCTTCCTCCAGGTCATGGATGGGGTGGATGACGAGACCTGGCTCCATCACCTGAGGCGCGGCGATGCCTCGCGCTGGTTCCGCGAGGCGATCAAGAGCGACGACCTGGCCGAGGCCGCCGAGCGCGTCGAACGGGATCGCCGCCTCCCCGCCGGGGAGAGCCGCAAGCGCATTCGGGAAGAGGTCGGGAAGCGGTTCACCCTCCCGGCCTGAGCACCCCACCCGCCGCCCCTTTCCTACATAATGAGTCTCTATGTCCATCCCTTTCGAGCAGATCGTCGACTCGGGCGACGCCTCCCTCTTCGACGTCGCCTCCAAAGCCCCCGGTCCGGCGGGCGCTCTCCCTCTCACCCATGAGATGCTCATCGAGCGCCCCTCCGGCGACCTGTTCGGCTGGGCCATGAACGCCGGGATGGGCTGGGACCCGCAGGCCATGGGCGGCAAGGAGTTCCTGATCCTGAGCACCCACGGCGGCATACGGGCCGCGGACGGGACGCCCATCGCGCTGGGCTACCACACCGGACACTGGGAAGTGGGCCTGCTGATGCAAGCCGCGGCCTGCGAGCTGAAATCGCTGGGCGCGGTGCCGTTCGGCGGCTACTGCACCGATCCCTGCGACGGGCGCACCCAGGGCACCCCGGGCATGTACGACAGTCTGCCCTACCGGAACGACGCGGCCTCGATCTTCCGGCGCCTGATCCGCTCGCTGCCCACCCGCAAGGGTGTGATCGGAGTGGCTACCTGCGACAAGGGAGTGCCCGCCATGATGATGGCCCTGGCCTCCATGCACAACCTGCCCTGCGTGCTCGTGCCGGGCGGCGTCACCCTGCTGGCCGAGAAGGGCGAGGATGCCGGTGCCATTCAATCCCTCGGCGCGCGCTACGCCCACGGCCAGGTGACCCTGGAACAGGCCGCCGAGTATTTCTGCCACGCCTGCGCCACACCCGGCGGCGGCTGCCAGTTTCTGGGCACGGCCGCCAGTTCCCAGGTGGTGGCCGAGGCCCTGGGGATGACCCTGACTCACGCCGCTCTCTCCCCTTCCGGGCATCCCATCTGGACCGATATGGCCCGGCGCGCGGCTCGCGCCCTGGTGGGACTGGAGCAGCGCGGCATCGTCATGCGGGATATCCTCACCGAAGCCTCGCTGCACAACGCCATGGTTACCCATGCCGCTTTCGGAGGCTCCACCAATCTGATCCTGCACCTGCCCGCGGTGGCTTTCTCGGCGGGCCTGCGGCGGCCCCGCGCCGAGGATTGGATCTCGGTGAACCGCAAAGTGCCGCGCCTGGTGGACTGCCTGCCCAACGGCCCCAAGGGCCACCCCACCGTGCAGGTCTTCATGGCCGGGGGCGTGCCCGAGGT
>JADZAF010000293.1 GCA_020852755.1 Bryobacterales bacterium | reverse complement strand
GATGCCATGGCGAGCGGCCTGCGCGCCCGGCGCTTCGATGCGGCGGTCATCTTCACGGTCTACTCGCAGAGCCCGCTGCCGGCGGCATTCCTCTGCCACCTGGCCGGTATTCCGCTGCGGCTGGCGCATTGCCGCGAGAACCCCTATCAACTCCTGAGCCACTGGGTGCCGGAACAGGAGCCCGACCGGCTGCTGAGGCATGAAGTGCGGCGGCAGCTTGACCTGGTGCGGGCTGTGGGCTGCGGCGCCGGCGACGAACGCATCCGCCTCAGGATCCCGGAAAGCGCCCGGCAGCGCATGCGGGCCATGCTCGGGGAACTCGGCCTGAGCCAGGAACGCCCCTGGACGCTGATGCATCCCGGGGCCACGGCGCCCTCCCGCCGCTACCCTTCCGAGAGTTTCGCGGCCGTCGCGCGCATGCTGGCCGGGCGGGGATGGCGGGTGGCTTTCACGGGAACCGCGGACGAACAGGACCTGGTGGAAGGGATCCGCGCCGCCTGCGGCGCCGCGACCCATTCGCTTGCCGGGCTGCTCAGCCTGGAGGAGACCGCCGCGCTCATCTCGCTGGCGCCCCTGCTGATTTCCAACAACACCGGCCCGGTGCACCTGGCTGCCGCCGCCGGCACCCCGGTGGTGGACCTGTACGCGCTCACCAACCCGCAGCACACGCCCTGGATGGTGCCCTGCCGGGTGCTTTCGCACGACGTCCCCTGCAAGTACTGCTACAAGAGCGTTTGCCCGGAGGGCCACCACGATTGCCTGCGCCGGGTCTCACCGGAGTCCGTGGTCCGGGCGGCGGAAGAACTGCTGTCGGAGGCGGCGGCCGGACGGGTGGCCGCCAGGGGATCGGTTCCGTGAGCCGGGTGGATATTCTGATTGCGGCGTTCCAGCGCCCCGCGACGCTCGCGGTGACGCTGACCAGCCTGACGGCTCAAACCTTCCCCGGTTTCCGGGTGGTGATTTCCGATCATGGCGAGCGGGGGGAGGCAGAAAATTCCGCGGAAGCGCGCGCGGTGCTGCGGGTGCTGCGCAGCCAGGGCCGGGAAGTGGAAGTTCACAAGCATTTGCCCCGCCGCGGCATGGCCGAGCAGCGGCAGTTCCTGCTCTCCCGCGCCCGGGCGCCCTACGTCCTGTTCCTGGATGACGATCTCATCCTCGAACCGAATGTAGTGGAGCGCATGCTTCGGGCGATCGGGGAGGAGAGCTGCGGATTCGCCGGCTGCGCCGTGATCGGCCTGAGTTTCCTCCACCACGTCCGCCCCGCGGAGCAGGACATCGAGTTCTGGGACGGCCCAGTGGAGCACAATGCGGCCAACCTCTTTCACGTGCAGCGCATCCCGCCCGGCGGGCGGCGCAAATACCGCGTCGCCTGGGTAGGAGGATGCGTGCTTTACGACGCGGCCGCCCTGCGCAGCTGCGGCGGGTTCGGGTTCCGGAAGGAACTGCCGCGTGAGCACTGCGGGGAAGACGTGCTGGCGCAATTGCGGGTGATGGCCCGGTTCGGAGGCTGCGGCCTGATTCCGTCCGGGGTCTATTACCAGGAATTGCCCACCACCGTGGAAGACCGCGGAGTAGACGCGCCGCGGGTTCTGGGCCTGGAGGCGATGATCGCGCGCTCCGGCGAGGAGAAGTGATGTTTACACTGGGTATCAATGCGGCTTACCACGATCCTGCCGCCTGCCTGGTCCAGGACGGGCGGGTGATCGCGGCCGCCGAAGAAGAGCGCTTCACCGGCATCAAGCACGGCAAGCGGCCCGTTCCGTTTTCGACCTGGGAGTTGCCATTCCACGCGATGGACTACTGCTTGCGGGAGGCCGGCATTCGTCTGGCCGACGTGGATCATATCGCCTACTCCTACGATCCCTATCTGTTGCTCAACGGGCGCGGCGGGGATGCTATCGCCCTGCCGCTGGAGCCCAGCCGCCACCCGGCCGCCGGGGAGTGGGAGTCGCCCTGGGATCCGCTGTTTCTCTCATCCATCGTCAACGCCCCGCGCCACCTGGCGGGCGGCTTTCCGCACCACCTGCAGCAACGGTTCCAGGGCATCCGCTGGAACGGTCCGTTCCGCTGGCATTTCGTGAATCATCACCTGGCTCACGCCGCCAGCGCGTTCCACGCCTCTCCGTTCCCGCGGGCGGCGGTTCTGACCCTGGACGGGCGCGGAGAGAAGGCAACCACCACGTACAGCCGCGGCGAGGGCACCCGGCTTCACCCGTTGGGTGAAGTTCACATGCCGCACTCCCTGGGCATGCTTTATGAGAAAGTGACCGAGCATCTCGGTTTTCTGCATTCCTCGGACGAATATAAGGTGATGGCCCTGGCTGCCTACGGGCGGCGGCGCTACGAAGCCGAGTTTCGCGAGATCGTGCAGTTGGGAGAAGGCGGCGATTACCGGCTGGGGCACCTGCATCTGGCAGAGCGGTTCGGACCGCCCCGGCCGAGGGGCGCCCGCATCGAGCAGCAGCATTGCGACCTGGCCCATTCCCTGCAAAAGGCCCTGGAGGAGGCCGTGCTCCATCTGTCCGCCTGGCTTAGGACAGCCAGCGGCGAGACGCGTCTCTGCCTGGCCGGAGGCGCCGCGCTCAACTGCGTGATGAACTCCCGCCTTCGGGATGAAGGGCCGTTTGAAGAGGTATGGGTCCAGCCCGCCGCCGGCGATGCCGGAACGGCGCTGGGCGCGGCCTTGTGGATCGATGCCCGCGTGCGCGGCTCCGGCGAGCGCGCCTACCGCATGGAGCATGCCTTCCTCGGGCCGCGGTTTCCGGATGACGAAATCGAGCAACTGCTGCGCTGGTCGCAAACCCCCTTCCACCGCCTGCGCGACTTCGCCGAAGAGGTCGCATGCCTGCTCGCCCAGGACAGGATTGTGGGCTGTTTTCGCGGCCGCATGGAATTCGGACCTCGCGCGCTGGGCAGCCGCTCCATCCTGGCCTCGCCCATTCCCCGTGCCATGCAGGCCCGGCTGAATGAGATCAAGGACCGCGAGGATTTCCGCCCGGTGGCGCCCATGGTCCTCCAGGAAGAGGCGGACAACTGGTTCGAAGGGGCGGGAGTCTCGCCGTTCATGCTGTTCGTCGCGAAAGTGCTGCCCCACCAGGCGGATCGCATTCCCGCCGTGCGGCACGTGGACGGCACGGCCCGGGTGCAGACCGTCAGCCGGGAGCATCACCCGGACGGACACGCTCTGCTGAAGGCCTTTCAGTCGCTGACCGGCGTTCCGGTGCTGGTCAATACCTCGTTCAATACCCGCGGCCGGCCGATCGTTTGCACGCCGCGCGATGCCCTGGAATGCTTCTGGACCTCGCCCCTGGACGCTCTGGCCATCGGATCGTTTCTGGTTGAGAAGAAGGACCGGCCGTCATGATCCCCCGCGCGTCCGTTGTGATTGCGACCTACAAGCGCCTTCCGTTGTTGAACCGGTGTCTGGGAGCGCTGGTGCTGCAGACGCTGCCGCCCGGCTGTTACGAGATCGTCATCGCCGACAATGCCGGATGCAAGGAAACCCGGCGAACCGTGGAGAGGTGGGCGGAGCGGGTGCGCGTGCGGGTCCGCTATCTGGACGCCTCACGGCTGCCGGGGCCGGCCGCCGCCCGCAATGCCGGCTGGCGCGCGGCGGAAAGCGACATCATCGCGTTTACCGACGATGACTGCGTGCCCGATGCCTGCTGGCTGGAGGCCGGTTTGGCCGCTTTCCGGGATGGCATCGCCGGGGCCTACGGACGCGTGGTGATACCGCTGCCGGACCGCCCCACGGACTACGAACGGGACGCCGCCGGTCTGGAACGCTCGGAGTTCGTGACCGCCAACTGCTTCTACCGTCGGGCGGCGCTGGAAATGGTCGGCGGTTTCGATGAACGCTTCACCGAGGCCTGGAGGGAGGACAGCGACCTCTTCTTCTCCCTGCTGGAACACGACGGGAAACTGGTCCGGGCTCCGGACGCGCTGGTGGTCCACCCGGTGCGCCCCGCCGGCTGGGGCATCAGTCTCAAGCAGCAGCGCAAGAACCGCTTCAACGCCCTGCTCTACAAGAAGCATCCGGAACTGTACCGGCGGCGGGTGCAGGCCGAACCACCCTGGCACTACTACCTCTCGGTGGCCAGCCTGCTG
>JADZAF010000292.1 GCA_020852755.1 Bryobacterales bacterium | reverse complement strand
TCGGCGATGCTCGAAGACCTGGCCGCTTTCCGGTACGCGCGGCGCTCGAACCGGGCCTGGGTCACCGCCAATTTCTTCCCGCTGCTGGGCACGCGGGCGCAGTTGGGCCGGACCTTCGAGCCGGGCGAGTCCGGGGTGGCCGTGCTCAGCGGCGCGGCATGGCGGAGGGCGCTGGGCGGCGATCCGAAGGTGATCGGCAGCAGGATCTCTCTGGCCGGGCGGCGGTATACGGTGGTTGGGGTCCTTCCCGAGAGGTTCTGGGCGATCTCACCGGCGGTCGATATCTGGCTGCCGCTGGTGCTGGAGCCCGCGCCGGCGCCGGACGTGCCCGTTCTGGTCGGGGCCCTGGGGCGCATGAAACCGGGCGGCTCGCGGCCGGCGCTGCGACAGGAGCTGTTTCGGGTGGCCTCGGAGGCGAACCAGGTTTTGCCCCGCCCGCCGGAAGTGCTGGCCTTCACCCAGATTCCCGAGCGGGCGGCGCTGGCCTACGTTTTCGGGGGCGTCTTCGCTTTCGGCGCGGCCCTTCTGCTGCTGGCGGTGAAACGCCAGCCGGTGAGCGGAGGCGGGTGGCGCTACTGGTCGTTCTTCACGGCCAAGACGCTGCTGGCCGTATTGATCCCGCTGCTGCTGTGGATTGAACTCTCGCCGGCCGTGCGGGCCCTGTTGCCCGGCGTTACCTTCCCGCGGCTGTTGGGCCGCCTGTTCTTCACGCTGCTGTTCATGTTCGCCTGCGGCTTCGGGCTGTGGTGGAGCTTCGCGGACCAGCGGCGCCGCTGCCCGGTCTGCCTGCAGCGTCTCACCCTGCCGGTTTCACTGGGCTCGTGGAGCAGCGTCTTCGAGCCTCCTTCGACCGAGCTGTTGTGCGAGGCCGGCCACGGCTCGCTCTGCATTCCGGATGCGGAGACCGGCGAGCCGGACCGCTGGACGGCGCTGGATTCCTCCTGGCAGGAGTTGTTCAGCGGCAAGCGGTAAGACTACGCGAACTTCCATCCTTTGCGGAACACCGGCTTCAGGAACCGGTTGGCCTCGGAATTATTGGTGAAGCGCATCTTCCCGGCATCCCACAACAGCTTCCCCTCGAACCGCATGGCGATGACGCCCAGCAGCATCCACTGCACGAAGGGACCGGCCACGCGGAAGTCGGAGCAGGACTTCTCGCCGCCCTTGCAGGCCCGGATCCAGTCGCGGTAGTGGCCGGGAGAGCGGGTGAGCAGCGGAGCGGGCAGCTTGTAGTCCTTCATCAGCTCGGCCGGGACCAGGCGGGTGCGCTCGCCGTAGCAGCCGGTGGTGATCATGCCCTTGTCGCCGATGAAGAGGCTGCCGTTGACGTCGCTGTCGCCCAGCAGTTCGCCGGCCGGCACGCCTTCGGTATCGGGCTGCTTGGCGAGACCGTCGTGCCAGTAGATGGCGACCGGAGCCATGGAGCCGCGGGCCGGGAAATCGAAGCGGATCAGCGAGGCCCGGGGAAAGGTGTACCGGCCCTTGCCTTCCTGCTTGACGCACTCCACGCTGGTGGGCGCCGTGAGTTGCAGAGCCATGTTCGGCGTCCCCAGGATGTGGCAGGCCATATCGCCGATGGCGCCGCAGCCGAAATCCGGGAAGCCGCGCCAGTTGTGCGGGGCGTAGGACGGGCTGTAAGGGTGGAAAGGAGAGCCCCCTAACCAGGCTTCCCAATCCAGGTTGTTGGGGACCGGTTCCTCTTTGGGCACCACGTCGGGTCCCTGAGGCCAGTACTTGAGCGGGCGGTTGGTCCAGGCGTGCACCTCTTTCACGGCGCCGATGTCGCCGTTCCAGATCATCTCGCAGCACTGCCGGGCGCCTTCGTTGGAGTAGCCCTGGTTCCCCATCTGGGTCGCCACCCCGTACTTGACAGCGGCGCGGGTCAGCTCGCGGGCTTCCCACACGGTGCGGGTCAACGGCTTCTGACAGTAAACGTGCTTGCCGCGAACCATGGCCCACATGGAAGCCGACCCGTGAATGTGATCCGGGGCAGAGACGGTTACGGCGTCGATGTTCTTCGCCTCGCGGTCGAACATGCGGCGGAAGTCCTTGTACTTCGGCACGTTGGGGAAGGCCGAAAAGGTCTTGGCGGCGCGTTTTTCGTCGGGGTCGACCAGGGCGGCCAGGTTTTCCGTCTGGCAGCCCATGATATCGCTGAAGCCTTTGCCGCCGGCGCCGATGGCGGCGAAATTCATCTTCTCGTTAGGGGACTTGTACCCCAGCCGCTTCAGGGAAGGGGCGCTGCCGAAGCCGCCCGCCGGCACCGCGCCGGCCAGCAGCGAGCCGACAAAGAAATGACGGCGCGAAATCGCTACCTCGGTCACTATCAGGACACTCCTGTCTCAAATGCTATCTCCATCGTAACGCAGCGGATGGTAACCTGGGTTCCATGAGAATCGCCCTGCTGGCGCCGCTATTGGGACTGGCCCTGCTGGCGCAGGAACACGCCGAATTCACGGTTCGGGTGCGGGAGGTGAAGGCCGGAAAGGAAGTGGTGCGGAACGCGGAGCGGATGGCAGGGGCCTTCGAGAACATGATCGCCTACTGGCGGCAGCGCAACGCCGATGCGGCGAAATGGTCCGAGCAGGGCAAAGCGGCCGCGGTGCGGCTGGCCTCGGCCGCCCACGCCGGGGACAGCGTGAAAGCCGGCCGGGCCGTGGAGGATCTGGAAGCCACCTGCCGGTCCTGCCACGCGAAGCTGGCGGCGCCCCGGCGGCAGTGGCCCCTGATCACCGAAATCCGCGGTCCGGAGAGGCTGACGCCGGAAGCGCGCCGCAAGGTCGAGGAGGCCCTGCCGACGAAAGCCTTCGCCAGGCCGGCCAGGCCGCGCAAACTGCTGGTCATGGACCTGCAGGTCAACTATCCCGGCCACCCGTCGATCCCGCATGCCAACCTGGCGGTGGATCTGATGGGGCAGAAGCTGGGCGCCTGGCAGGCGACCTTCAGCAACGACATGGCGAACCTGAGATGGGACCGGCTGCGGCAGTTCGACGCGCTGTATCTCAACAACACGGTCGGGCCGCTGTTCACCGATCCGGAAGTGAGGGAGAGCCTGCTGCGTTTCATCCGCGAGGGCGGCGGGCTGATCGGCAACCACGGCTCCACGCACTGCTCCATGGACTGGCCCGAGTTCACGGAGATGATCGGCGCCAGGAACGGGCCGCACCGCGACGCCGACGAGAAGGTGGTTGTCAAGCTGGACGACCCCCGCAGCCCGCTCACCGCCATGTTCCACGGCCGCGGCTTTGTCTTCGCGGACGAATTCTTCCGCTTCCCCGGCCCGCCGTATTCCCGGGAGAAGCTCCGCATCCTGATGAGCATCGACGTGGCGAAGACGGACATGAACCAGGGCAGGGACTGCAAGGCCTGCGTGCGTGAAGACAACGACTACGCCATCAGCTGGATCCGCAGTTACGGGAAAGGCCGGGTGTTCTACTGCTCGCTGGGACACAATCCGGAGATGTTCTCGACGCCGGTGCTGCTCCAGCACTTCCTGGCGGGAATCCAGTTCGCGCTGGGAGACCTGGAGGCGGACACCACGCCCAGCGGCCGCCTGGGGGATGCGAAGCCATAGCGACTACCGTTCCCAGGGGGGACAGGCGGCCGGGACGCAATCGTAGCGGCGCATGCATTCCGCAACCCGCGCGCGCGGAATCGTCCCTTCGTCCGCGAGAGCGGCCAGGGCTGCCAGCACCATGCTGTGCCGGTCCACTTCAAAGAAGGTGCGCAGCGCGGCGCGGGTGTCGCTTCTCCCGAAGCCGTCGGTTCCGAGCACGATGTAGCGGCGGGGCACCCAGGCCCGGATCAGGTCGGGCACCGCGGAGACGTAATCGCTGGCCGCGATCATCGGTCCGGAAGTGCATCCGAGGCATTGTTCCACCCAGGAGAGTTCCCGCTTCCCGCCGTGCCGGTTGGAGCGCGTGACGGCCATGCCGCCGCGCCGCAATTCGGTGAAGCTGGTGACGCTCCAGACGTCCGCGCCGGTTTCCCAATCCGCCTCCAGCAGTTCCGCGGCGGCCAGGGCTTCCCGCAGGATCACACCCGAGGCGAGCAGTTGCACCCGCGGCCGCGGCGGCGGGCAGGCGGTCTCGCGCAGCCGGTACAGGCCCCGCAGGATGCCGGCCTCCGCGCCGGCGGGCATGGGGCCGTGCGCGTAGTTCTCGTTCATGAGCGTCACATAGTAGAAGGCGTCCTCCTGCCTCTCCAGAAGGGCCTTCATTCCGTGTTGCAGGATCACCGCCAGCTCGTAGGCGTAGCAGGGATCGTAAGCCCGGCAGGCGGGGATGGTGGAGGCCAGCAGATGGCTGGCGCCGTCTTCGTGCTGGAGCCCCTCTCCCGAGAGGGTGGTGCGGCCCGCGGTTGCGCCCATGAGGAAGCCGCGGGCGCGCGAATCCGCCGCCGCCCAGATCAGGTCGCCCACGCGCTGGAAGCCGAACATCGAATAGAAGATGTAGAAGGGCAGCAGGGCCAGCCCGTGGTGCGAGTAGGCGGTTCCGGCGGCGATCCAGGAGGCCATGGCGCCCGCCTCGTTGATCCCTTCCTCAAGGATCTGGCCGTCGCGCGATTCCCGGTAGTACATCAGGTTCTGCTGGTCCTCGGGCTCGTACAACTGGCCGCAGTGCGAGTAGATGCCGACCCGGCGGAACAGCGCTTCCATGCCGAAAGTGCGGGCTTCGTCGGCCACGATGGGGACTACGCGCCGTCCGAGGAGCGGTTCCTTCAGCAGGCGGGTCAACATGCGGACGAAGGCCACCGTGGTGGACATTTCGCGGCTTTCGGGCTCAAAGACGAAGGGGGCGAACACCGCAGCGCCGGGCGCCGGCAAGGCGGGCGCCGAATGCTTCCGGCAGGGCAGGTACCCGCCCAGCCGCCGGCGGCATTCGCGCAGATAGCGCATCTCCGGACTGCTCTCCGGCAGACGGCAGAAGCGGACCCCGGCGATCTCTTCATCCGAGAGCGGCAGATCGAAGCGGTCGCGGAACCAGCGCAGCGCCTCCTCGTCCAGCTTCTTCTGCTGGTGGGCGGACATGCGGCCCTGCGCCCACCGGCCCAGGCTGTAACCCTTCTTGGTCTGCGCCAGCACCACCGTCGGCCGGCCCTTATGCCGGACCGCCGCATCATAGGCGGCGTAGATCTTCACCGGGTCGTGGCCGCCGCGAGTCAGGTTGTCGATCTGCGAATCGGTCAGGTGCAAGACCAGTTCCTGCAGTTCGGGATACTTGCCGAAGAAGCGCTCGCGGTTGAAGCGGCCGTCCTTGGCGGCATAGGTTTGCAGCTCGCCGTCCACCGTTTCGTGCAGCCGCTCGAGAAGGACGCCGCGCCGGTCGCGCGCGAACAGGTCGTCCCAGTCGGATCCCCACAGCACCTTGATGACGTTCCATCCCGCGCCGGCGAAGAGGCTCTCCAGTTCCTGGATGATGGACCCGTTGCCGCGCACCGGTCCGTCCAGCCGCTGCAGGTTGCAGTTCACCACGAAGATCAGGTTGTCGAGTAACTCGCGAGAGGCCAGAGTGAGGCCGGCGGTCGATTCCGGCTCGTCCATTTCACCGTCGCCCAGGAAGGCCCACACCTTTCGTCCCGCCGTCCTCACCAGCCCGCGGTTCTCCAGATAGCGCATGAAGCGGGCCTGGTAGATCGCGGTGAGGGCGTTGAGGCCCATGGACCCGGTGGGAAACTCCCAGAAGTCCGGCATGGCGCGCGGATGGGGGTAAGAGCAAAGCCCGGTGCCTCCGTTCTCGCGCCGGTAGTTCAGCAGGTGATCTTCGCTCAGCCGGCCCTCGAGAAACGCGCGCGCGTAGATGCCCGGCGCCGAGTGAGGCTGGAAGAAGACCAGGTCGGCCGCCCCGCCCCCGGCGCTCTCCGGAGGGTGCCCGCGCAGGAAATGATGGAAGGCTACTTCGAAGAGGTCCGCCGCCGAGGCGTAGGTGGAGACGTGGCCGCCCAACTCGGGATGGGCGCGGTTAGCCCGGATCACCATGGCCATCGCGTTCCAGCGAACGATGGCGGTGATGCGCCGCTCGACGGCCAGGTCCCCGGGGTAGTCCGGCTGCTCGCTCAGCGGGATCGTGTTCCGGTAAGGCGTGGTGCGCGGCGCAACCGGCCCCACGCCGCGCCTGCCCGCGCGCTCCAGCAACTGCCGGAGCAGGGCGCAGCAGCTCTCCGGGCCCCGCCGGTCCAGGAGTTCGTCCAGGGCGTCCATCCATTCGCCAGCTTCGGAGGGATCGCAATGCAAAGAGTAGGTAGCGGCATCGTCAGCGGGGCGCCGCTCGGTGGTCCGGCTCATTCCGGCTCAAGGATAGCTCCCGCCGGCCGGTATGCGCTGTTGATTTTGGCCGTCTGGAGCGCCTCCCCCGGAATGCTATGCTGTGGAGGAGCCGGATTGCGGCTTATTGTTCCGATGGGGCAGCCGGACAGCATCGATTGGGAGATCCTGAAGGTTCTGCAGGATCAGGCCAGGATCCGGAACGTGGACCTGGCCGGGAAGGTGAACCTGTCGCCCTCGCCCTGCCTGGCGAGGGTCAGGACCCTCGAGCAGTCCGGGGTGATCAAGCGCTACGTGGCCCTTCTCGACGCGGCGGCGCTGGGATTGGGCGTGAGCGTATTCGTTTGGGTGCGGCTCGAACGCGAGATCGGATCGAATCTGGAAGTATTCGAGCAGGCAGTGACCGCCCGGCCCGAGGTGATGGAGTGCTACCTGATGACGGGGACCTCGGATTACCTGCTCCGGGTGATTGTGCCGGACGTGGAGGCCTACCAGAAATTCGTCGTCGGGTTCCTGTCGCGCATTCCCGGCGTGGGCAATATTCAATCGAGTTTCGCGCTGAAACAGGTGAAATACAAGACCGCGCTTCCGCTGGCGGCGCCCGCCGTCCGGTAGACGGCCGACGTTTTTTGACTTTCCGGCCGTTTTCTTCCCTCCACCGCCGTTAAGTTCTCTTTACAATGGGTCTTCCCCCTTGAGGGGGAATTTGCGATTAGAATATCCCCTAGGTGAAACCCATGTTGAAGAGGTTTGGTCTCGTATTGGCCGTGCTCCTGTGCCTCGTAGGCGCTGCTTACGGGCAGACGGCTAACGCTACGATCAGCGGCAAGGTGACCGATTCCAGCGGTGCGATCATCCCGGCTGCCACGATCTCTGCAAAAAACAACGACACCAACGTCGTTCGTACCACCCAAAGCAACGCCGAGGGTCTTTACACCATTCCCAACCTGATCCCCGGCAATTACACTCTCACCACCCAATTCCAGGGCATGAAGAACTTCGAGCGCAGCGGC
>JADZAF010000291.1 GCA_020852755.1 Bryobacterales bacterium | reverse complement strand
TCCCGCTGGCGACGACATGACCTCAATACCCCCCAACCCGGTTTGCGATCTGCGGCGACGGCGGGAACATGTTGTTTAGATTCAACGTGGACGCGGGCGCAGTATAGCTAATTTGGACGCCACTGATGACTCGCTCCGAATGCGTAACGCAAGGTGACGACCGGCGAGTGAGTGCGCGAACAGTCAAGGTTACCGGAGACAATGCGAGTAGGATCCGGGAAAGTCGACAACGGACCTCAACTGCCAGGAGAAATTTGCATTACCTCAAGCCCTCTGCCGCCCGCGGGCTGATCAGCATCCAGCCCTCCATCACGTCGCGGACCGCGCGCGCCAGGTCGCGCGGGGCCTCACGCTTGGTGATGTAGCCGCGGGCGCCTGCCGCCAGCGCACGCCGGACGTAGACGGCATCCTCGTGCATCGAGCAGACCAGCACCGGGATGTTGCGCGCGCGGAGGTCCGCGACCAGTTCGAGGGCGTCGTCCGTTCCCGGCGAGAGGTCCACCAGCGCGAGGTCGGGCCGTTCGGAGGAGGCGGCGCCGAGCGCCTCCTCACGCCCGCCGGCTTCACGGCACTCACCAACGCCCTCTTCGGTCAGCACCAACGCCAGTCCATGCCGGAGCGCGGCATGGTCGTCCACCAGGAGGATACGGCGTGATTCACGTGCTCTCATTGAGGATCACCCGATGTTCGCCGCGCCACGCTGTCTGATCCGAAAATCCGTGGAAAGCGACACCCTGATTTTCAAGTTTTCCGAAGGATACCGCCAGGAAGGCGTCAGCGCGTGTCCCTGATCGAGACAATCCCATCGTGCAGACCGACGTACAGCGCGCCGGTGGGCCCGATCGCCGGCCCAGGCAAAAAGCTGTTGAATCGCGGCCCGGCGCCTACCTGCTGCTCCCACACGACCGCCCCTGTGCGAAAGTCGACGGCAGTCCAATAGTAAACGTAACCGGGGATCGTCTGGTCGTACTTCTGCGTGTAGAAATAGATCAGCCCAGTCTTTGAAGACATCTTCGGTCCCACTTGGGGCGCGGCGACCTGGTTGTTTGTCCAGGCAAGCGAGCAGCCCTTGCCATTAGGCTCGATATCGACGCGGGCAATGCCCGGCACGCTCGGAGAGCTGGTCGGCTCCAGCGGATCCAAGACGTTACCGTACTCGTTCGCAATGATCAGCGACCGATCTAATCCGATGATCGAGTCCTCCGTAGCCCCGGTTCCCTCCTGAAAGACCGGCACCTCACAGACCACGCGTTCTTCCTTCGGACCCAAATCAGCTGCTGTCCGGTATACGACAATGTGCATCTGAGCGGCGTTGTCGTTGATGGCGACATATTTGCCGCCCCCGAGAATTGTGGGGCTGGTGCCCGAGCCGCGCGTGAGCTGGCCAGGCTTAATGACGTTTATGTTCTCGTATTCCTGTGAGCGCCACACTACTCGCGGTGTACCGTCGGGTCCGGCCGTGAGCCGGTACATCGCCTTGGTCGTGACCACGTACGCGGAGTCTTCGGAGATCGCGAATGAATTTCCGATCTCCTCGTCAAGCGGCAGAGACCCGAGGAGAGTAGGTGTCACCGGACCGGGCGCCGAGTCGGGCGCCTGCTCGAACACTCCGATGAAGCCCGAGTGGCGGGTGGCAACCCAAAGCCGGCCCTGCCAATCCGGCATGACCGATTGGATGTTGTCGCCAGGAAGCACCCACTGCGACAGGTCGTAGTCGTGGAGCACCTCGAACTGAGGCTGGTCTACCGGTCCGGTCTGCTCAAGGACCAGGAAATGGTCGGTCTGGGTCACCACCGCACGGTCGCGATTGTCGAGGTACATATAGGCGTTGCCATATCCGGCCGCAGGGTTGGGCGCTATATTGAACTTCTTGTGCGCTAACACCTCCAGCGTGTAAGGATCGACCAGCACAAGACTCGACTCCTTCGGTCCCATGCAGATCGCAACGATCCGGCCGTGGCTGTCGAACGTGAGCGTTCCGCAGACAAAGAACGGAACCTCGTTTTGTCGGGCCACTTGGAGTGTTGAAGAGAGCAGCGCGGGCCAGTTGCCCAGCGGGCCCGCGATGTCATAGACATCGCTCATCCATCCATCGTTGTGGACGTTGCTGAACGCACCTGCCGCCAGGAACGGGTTTTGCGGCACCCCGGCCGGCGAAAGCGGATGCGCCTTCGCCGGCTGCCCGATGTAGTAAGGCAGTACGGTCGGGGGGCCCGGTTGGATGATTGTGGGAGTCGTGTCTTGAGCGAAACTCAGAAATGCGATTCCGATGAACAGGATGCAGACGGTCAGTTTCATGTGATGTTTCCTTTCCACATTGGTTTGGATTCCATCGGTTCGAGTCAATCGTAAGGCGACCGCGGCCGGTTTGTATGCAGGGGAGTTTGCGTACAGCCGTGTGGGAGAATCCGCGTACACGCCTGTACGGGAATTCGCCTACACAGCTTGCGGAGAGCTATTACCGGGCATGCTTCTGGTAGTAGTCGATTGCGTGGCGCCGCAGGTCGTGCATCCCAGTCACGTTCAGCTTCACCAGCATGCGTGCGTAGTAAGAGTCCACCGTACGGTTGCTGATGTGGAGAGCGGTGGCGATATCAAAGGTGTCGGCCCCCCGGCCGAGCAGTTCGTAGACCTTTCGCTCGTGCGCGCTCAGCTTCTGGACAGCATCACAGACCGGGGACGCGGTCACGCTCTCGGCCAGTGCCGCGGCGGCAATAGGGCTGGCGAACCGGCGGCCCCGGGCGACCTCGCGAACCGCCTGCACGAGCACCGCCTGCACCTCGCGCTTGGTGACGTAGCCGAGCGCTCCGGCGGCAAACGCGCTGCCCACATGTGTGGCGTCCTTGTGCATGGAGTAGACCAGAATCGGCAGGTCGCGCGCGCGCAGATCGGCCACCAGTGTCAGGCCGTCCTCGTCCTCCAGCGACAAGTCGACAATCGCCAAGTCGGGGCGGCTCACCTCCACGCCCGCCAGGGCGTCCGCCCGTCCGCCGGCCTCCGCACATACCTCGAGGCCTTCGGACTCCAGCATATAAGCCAGCCCCTGGCGGACGGCCGGATGATCGTCCACCACCAGGACGCGAATGGGCGGGGAAGCGATCAGGTCGCTGGAATCCATCGCTGCTCTCCGGATGGATCAACCGCGGCCGGCGCGCCGGCGGGACGGGGTACGCGGCAAGTGACGCGGGTGCCGCCGCCGGGCGCGGGCGCTACCGTGAAGTCGCCTCCCAGGATCTGCGCCCGACACGCCATCGTGCGCAGTCCCATGCCCCTGGCTGGAAGTTCGGCCGGCACGCCCGTTCCGTCGTCCTGCACCTGAAAAGTCAGCTCGCCATCGCCGCCGCGCAGTTCTATCGCGATGCGGTTGGCGCACGCGTGGCGCGACGCATTGCTCAGCGCCTCCTGGGCGATGCGGTAGAGGTGCTGGGCCGTGGCGGGGTCGGGCACGCGCACATCGCCCGCCGCCAGGAACTCGCAGGGCACGCCCGCCATATCCTGAGTGCGCCGCGCCAGCGCCCGCAGGGCCGCCGCCAAGGCTTCGGGATCCGGCTCCAGAGGGCAGAGACCGCACGCGACGTTGTGCGCATCGTCTACGGTCTCCGCCAGCAGCGAGGAGAGCGGCGCGAGATCCGTGCAGGCGACAGTCCCGCCTCGCTGCAGGCGGCTCTCCATGCCCTGGCAGCGCAGCAGTGCGGCCGTGACCTGCTGGCAGACGCCGTCGTGCAAATCCTGGCCGAGACGGCGGCGCTCGGCATCGCCCACAGCGGCGATCTCGTGCTCCAGCCTCTGCCGCTCGCGCATCGCGCGGCATTGGGCGGCGAACGTCTCCAGCAGCAAGCGGTGAAAGCGGTCCAGCAGAATCATCGTCGCGGCCAGAAAGGCTGCCAGCCCGGCAGTCCGGAACCAGTACACACCCGGCAGCGGCGCTGGATCGAGCGCCAGCGACCAGCCAGCGCCTGGCACGATGCGCAGGAAGGGAGCCGAAAACAGGATAACGGCGCTGGCCAGGGTCGCGAATCTCGCTGCCGAACCGCCGAAGAGCACCAAAATGAAAATCGGGTTGGCGACCAGACCTACCTGCGCGTAAGGCCCGTTGATGTCCATAAGGTTGCCGAGAGCAACGACCAAGTATGCGGCGATGAAATACAGCCACAGCCGCACCTGGTAATGAAAGCGGCGAAGCAGGGCGGCCGCGGCCATCACAAGGTACGCCGTGAGCGAAATCGCTCTCACCAGAGAGCCGATCGGCGGTCCGTAGCCGAGCACCACCAGGATGATCACCGGCAGGTGGACAGCGACCGTCGCGACCATCAGGATGTCGGCGGCTTTGCGGCGCCACGCGGCGAGCGCGGCATTCAGGGTCGCGGATTCCGGGCCGGGTTCAGACTCCCAGGGGCCTTCAGGCACGCGCGATTCCGGCTCTTCCACTTTCGGGCACATGGTGCTCCTCGTCAAAACAGAGCCGAATCTATCGTATACCAATGGGATTCAGGCGGGGCAAACGCGGTTTGTCATGCTTTGGAGCTCGAGAGGCGCGTGAAATGCGCTCCGCGCTCACGGGGGGGCTGATCGGACCACTAACCGGAACTTTACGCCGTCCGGGGTCCTGCGGCCACGCGCCGCACGATCGATCCTCCCTGATGGCGCGGTCTTTGGCGACGCCTTCGATTGGATCGTCGCCAATCCGGAAATCACCCACTTCACCTGTGATCTGAACGTGCGCCCGGCGTTCCTCACGCGGCCCTCTGGCGACCAATCCGGCGCTGTTTTCGGGCCTCCTCCAACTTCCGGTCTCTCTGGGCATGGATCTCAGCCTGACACCCGGCGCGCATATCCTTCGGCGTGATGTAGCCAACCGCGCTGTTCATGAAGTGCTTGGCAATGAACTGCGGCCCGACCAGTCCCGTTTCCGAACACCCGCAAATGAGAACACTCGTCCCATCGCATGGGAAGGCCTGTCAACTCCGCCCGCTCCGGTTGAATCCCCGCGCCCCGCGGTGTATCGTCCAGTCAGCAGCCATGAAGCCGCTCGGCATCCTCGCCTTTCTCACCGCCGCTCTCTCCGCCCAGCCCGCCCCCGAACCCTGGTGGCGCCGCGAGCCGCTCCGCATCCTCGACCTGGTCACCAGCTTCGGAGACGCCCGCCGCGAACCCGTCGCCAACCTCGCCGCCCGCAAGGCCGCCCTCTTCTTCAACGCCGAGCACCTCGAAATCATGGACCTGCCCGGCGGCCTCGACGACCGCGGCTTCTACTTCCAGACCAAAGCCGGCGCCCGCCGGAACCGCGACTACCTGCGCGAATACATGCCCGCCGCCCGCGCCCGCGGCCTGCGCGTCTTCATCTACTTCAACGTCCACTGGTACAAGCCCGAATTCGGCCGCCGTCACGCCGGCTGGCTCCAGATCCGTGAGGACGGCTCCCCCCTGGACGGCGTCTACCAGACCGGCACCGATTTCTGCGTCAACAGCCCCTTCCGCGAGTGGGCCTTCCAGATCCTGCGCGACCTCGCCGCCTACGGCGTCGACGGCATCTTCTACGACGGCCCCATCTTTCGCCCGGACACCTGTTACTGCACTCACTGCCGCCGCCGCTTCCAGGAGCAGTTCCACCGCGACATGCCCTCCAAGAAGGTCCGCAAGGGTCCGGCCTTCCAGCAACTGCTCCGCTTCCAGGCCGAAAGCCTCGCTCGTTTTCTGGCCGATTCCCGCCAGGTCCTCAAGTCCACCGGCCGCGAGATCGCCCTCTACATGAATGGCGGCGTGCTGGGCGGCAACTGGGCCACCGCCCGCCTGAACCGCGTCCTGGTCCCGCACCAGGACCTGCTGGGCAGCGAGGGCGGTTTCATCTACAGCGATCTCTCGCGCATCCCCCTCTGGAAGCCCGGGGTCACCGCCCGCCTCCTGGAAACCCAGGCCGGCGGCAAGCCCACCGTCATCTTCGCCGCCGCCGCCCACAAGCCCTGGACCTTCTCCCTCCTCCCCGCGCCCGAGCTGCGCCTGCTCCACGCCGGTTCCATCGCCAATGGCGCCGGTATCTGGTTCGGCCTCACACCCTTCGAATTCCGCCAGCCCGAAATGGACGCCCTGGCGGAGATGAACCGCCGCCTGGCCGCCAACGCCCGTTATTACACCGGAAGCCGTTCCGCGGCCCGCATCGCGCTGGTCTGGTCCGACTCCACCGCCAACGTCTATGAAGGCTCCGACGCCCAGATGATCGATATCCAGCGCATTCCCCAGCGCTCCGAGGTGGGAAACCTGAGCGGCGAGTTCTGGGGCCTGGCCGAGGCCCTCATCCGCGCCCAGGCGCCCTTCGACGTGATCGACGACGTCACCCTGGAGCGCGAGAGCCTGGACCGTTACGCGGCCGTCTTCCTTCCCAACGTTGCCGTTCTCGGGGACCGGGCCGCCCTGCGGCTCACCGATTATGTCCGTGGCGGAGGCCACCTCTTCGCCACCTTCGAGACTTCCCTCTACGACAGAAACGGCGCGCGCCGCCGCGACTTCGCCCTGGCCGGCGTCTTCGGCGTCAACAGCGCGAACAAAGTCGCCGGCCCGCGCCGCTGGGACTTCCTCAAGCCGCTGGCCCCCGCGCCGCTGCTCAAGGGCCTCGAGCGCGAGCTGATCCCTTCGCCCTCCTACTACCTCCGGGTCAGAACCGCCGGCGCCCGTCCCCTGCTGCGTTTCACCGAGCCGCTGGCCGGGCCCTATGACGGCATTCCGCCCCTCTCCCCCGACCCGGCCCTCACGCTCCACACCTTCGGCAAGGGCTACGCTCTCTACTGCGCCGGCGACCTCGGCGCCGCCATCCAGAGCTTCCGCTTCCCCGAATTCCTCGCCCTGGTGGAGAATGCCGCCCGCGTCATGGCGCCGCCCTCGCTCTGGGTGGAGAACGCACCCTCCTCGGTCGAGCTCGTGCACCGCTCCCAGCCCGGCGAGCGTCGCGAGATCGTCCATCTGGTAAACTTCACAGGTGAGATGGTACGGCCCATCCGCAAAACCCTGCCGCTCAGTAATCTGTGTCTCGTTCTGCGCGGCGGGCCGGTGCGGAAGGCGTTCACCCTGGTGCGCCCGCGGAACCTCGAAGCCCAACCGGGACCCGGCGGCGTCATCCGCCTGAACCTTCCCACCGTGGATGAGTATGAAGTGGTCGTAATTGAAAGGTAGAAGGAACGCGCTATGAAACCTGCTTTGACTCGACGGCACTTTCTGAACGCCGCCCCGGCGGCGGGCGCGGCCCTCGGCGCCGTGCGCCTGCCGGCCGCGGACGGGAAGCCGGCTCTGCTGGGTGGAACGCCGGTTCGCAAAGCTCCGTTCCCCTCCTGGCCGGTCATTGACAAGACCGAGGAAAAGGCTCTGCAGGGAGTGCTGCAAAGCCGCAAGTGGTACCGCGGCGGCGGGCAGGAAGTGAACCGCTTCGAGGAGGCCTACGCCCGCCTCACCGGAGCCAGGCACTGTCTGGCCACCGCCAACGGCACCAGCGCACTGCTCGTCTCCCTGGCGGCGCTCGGCGTGGGACCCGGCGACGAGGTCATCCTGCCGCCCTACACCTTCGTGGCCACCGTCAACGTCGTTCTCGCCCTGCACGCCCTGCCCGTCTTCGTGGATACCGACCTCGAAACCTTCCAGATCGATCCCCGCAAGGTCGATGACGCCATCACCGAGCGCACCGCCGCCATCATGCCGGTCCACATCGGCGGCTCGGCGGCCGATCTCGACAGCATCCTGGCCCTGGCCCGCAAGCGCAGGATTCCCGTCGTCGAGGACGCCTGCCAGGCCCACCTCGGCGAGTGGAAGAACCGCAAGCTCGGCGCCTGGACCGAAACCGGCTGCTTCAGCTTCCAGGCCAGCAAGAACCTCAACTCCGGCGAAGGCGGCGCCATCCTCACCAGCAGCGACGACCTGATCGAGAAATGCTACGCCTACCACAACAACAGCCGCGGCCGGAAGATCACCGGTTACAACTTCAATTACTCGGCCAGCGGGCTGAACCTGCGCATGACGGAATTCCAGGCCGCCCTGCTGCTGGCCCAGATGACCCGGGTCGAGAAGCAGACCCGCACCCGCACTCAGAACGCTACCTACCTCACCAGCCTGCTCAGTGAGATCCCCGGCATCAAGCCCGCCCGCATGTACCCGGGCTGCAACGTCAATGCGTATCACCTTTACATGTTTCGGTATGACAAGGAGCAGTTCGCGCAGCTGCCCCGCGCCAAGTTCCTGAAGGCCCTGGCCGCGGAGGGCATCCCCGCTTCCGGCGGCTACGCCCCGCTCAACAAGGAACCGTTCCTCAAAAACACGCTCTCCTCGCGCGGCTACCAGGCCGTCTATTCCAAACAGCGGCTGGCCCGGTGGCAGGAGCGCAATCAGTGCCCGGTGAACGACCGCCTCTGCAATGAAGCGGTCTGGCTCACCCA
This sequence comes from Bryobacterales bacterium, assembly GCA_020852755.1. Lineage (GTDB taxonomy): Bacteria > Acidobacteriota > Terriglobia > Bryobacterales > Bryobacteraceae > JADZAF01. The sequence continues at coordinate 11,440 of JADZAF010000291.1, read as the reverse complement.
GAACATGCTCCTCGGCCCCCGCGGCGACATGGACCAGGTCGCCGAAGCCGTGGAGAAGATCCGGAAGCACGCGGCCCAGCTTGCCCGTGCCTGACTGCAAGGGGGGCGGGCCTGTCCCGCCCCGGAGGCTTTATGAGATACCTGATCCCATCCGGCGTTAGCCTGCTCGTCCTTTCGCTTGCCGCCTGTTCCTCCTCCGGACCCAAGCCCCGGGGCAGGCTCACGGCCACGGTATACAACTCCGGCTTCGAGTTCGCCCACGATACGTACAACGGGATCTCGGCCGCCAGCGACGGAAAGATCTACTACGTCCTTTCCTCCGAGCAGCTCGATAACGCCGCCCAAATGTTTTCCTTCGATCCCGCGGCGAAACAGATCCGGCCTCTCGGCGATCTCAACGAGGCTTGCGGCCAGAAGGGCAGGAAGGCCGTCTGTCAGGGTAAGTCCCACGTCAACTTCGTCGAAACCGGCGGCAAGCTCTACTTCGCCACTCACATCGGCTATTACTCGATCATCGACGGCATGGAGAAGCCCGGCATTCCCCCGGAGGGATGGGAGCCCTACCCGGGCGGGCACTTCCTGAGCTATGACCTGAAGACCGGGAAGTTCGAGGACCTGGCGCTGGCGCCCAACCGGGAGGGTATCCTCACCATGAACATGGATACCCGGCGCGGCCGCATCTACGGCATCACCTGGCCCACCGGCTACTTCCTCCGTTACGACATGAACAGCCGCGAGTTAAAGAATCTCGGGCCCGTTTCTCGCGAAGGTGAAAACGGCAAGGGGGATAAGTACCGCACCCTCTGCCGCTCGCTGGCCGTCAGCCCCCTGGACGGCTCGGTCTACTTCAGCAACGGCGACGGCGACATCCTGCGCTACCGCTACGACAAGGATGCGATCGAGACCGTGCAGGGCGAAGACCTGCGCAAGGATTACTTCGGGCAGTACGATCCTTCTTCCGCCGGTCACATGGGCTATAACTGGCGCCAGACCGTCTGGTATCCCAGCGAAAACCTCATTTACGGCGTGCACGGCAACTCCGGGTATCTGTTCCGCTTCGATCCCCGCACGCCGCGCATCGACCTGATCGAGCGGATCACCTCCGAGCCCTCCCGCCGCAGCGGCATGTTCGACCAGTTCAGCTACGGCTATCTCGGCTTCACCCTCGGTCCCGACGGCCGGACCCTCTATTACCTGACCGGCGGCCCCATCTACGAAGGCGGCAAGCGCGTCAGCGGCAAGACTTCCACCGCCAAGGGAGAAGCCAAAGGCCGCGAGAACCTGCACCTGGTCACTTACAACATCCCGGAGAACCGCTACACCGACTACGGGCCCATCTTCTTCCCGAACGGCGACCGCCCCTACTACGTCAACTCCATTGCCGTGGGAAAGGACGGCACGGTCTACGCCCTCTCCCGCGTCACCGAGCAGGGCCGCACCCGCACCGACCTCATCAGCGTGAAACCGTAGTGGAACGCTCCCTGCCGTCGCGGCTCTCACCTTTTCCGAGCCGCGAACAAAGCGGGCGGTGATAAGCAGCCGGGCCTAGGCCGCGCCGCGCCTGTCCATCCAGCGCCGGCGCACCTTTTCGTACTCTTCCGCCGCCGCCCGGTATTCCGGGTCGAAGACCAGGTTCTTCAGTTCGTTCGGGTCGCGTCTCAGATCGTACAGTTCGCGGCTCTCCGAGTCGTGATAGTACACGTACTTGTGATCCCTGGAGCGCACCACCGAGAACATGCTGGGACATTGCCGCGACTTACCGACCGCCGCGTACACGTACTTGCGTTCCGGCTCCGGCTCCTGGCGCCGGAGAAACCGCGCGCAGCTTTGCCAGTGCCGGCCCTCCGGCACGGCCGCGCCGGCTTCCTCCAGCAGCGCCGGCGCCACGTCGAAGATCTGCGTCAGCCGCGGCGTCCTTCTCCCTCCGGGGAAGCGCTTCGGATACCAGACCAGCAGGGGCACCCGTATGGAGGCTTCATAACCCGACCATTTCACGAACAGGGCGTGGTCCACCAGCATGTTGCCGTGATCGGAGGTGAAAACCACCAGCGTGTTGTCCAGCACGCCCTTCCGTTCCAGCACGCCCAGGATCTCGCCCACCTTCTCGTCGATCATGCTGATGTTGCCGTAATAGTGCGCCCGCAGCCGCTGGTTCTTCTCCGGCGTCGAATCGCTCAGCCAGATCCCGTCGTCGTTGTCGTCCAGGTGCCAGTACTCGAACTGCTTGCGCTGCTCCCAGGGCTTGCCGTCCAGTTCCTTGCGGCTCCCGACCACCGCCGGAAGCCGCCGCCCGGCGTACCTGTCGGCGTACTGCTTCACCGGATCGATCGGGGTGTGCGGCCCGGGAAATCCCACCCAGAGCAGAAACGGCTCGCGGCGGTTGTAGCGGCGGATCCAGTCCACCGCCCGGTCGCCCGTGAAGAAATCGCTGTGCGTCTCCGGCGCCCATTCCCAGGTGTGCGCCCCGAAGCGCTCCCGGAACGCCTTCCTCCCGATGCGCTCGTAGCGCAGCGGCGGGCGCGGGATGCCGTGCGGCTTCAGGAAGCGGTCCCAGTCATCCTGGAACGGGGCCGCGCCGTTCTTGTTCTCGACGATGACCCGCTCGTGCCACGCGCTGGCCTTCGTTTCGAACGGCACGTAGTGGTTCTTGCCGATGGCGCAACAGTGGTAGCCCGCCTCCCGCAGGCTCCACATCCAGTCCCGGGACCCGTCCCAGCGGTTGCCGTTGTGGTAGACGCCGGTGCCCGGCGGATACAGGCCGTACTGGAAAGCCGCCCGGCTGCCGACGCACACCGGGGAGGCGCAGTAGGCGTTGCTGAAGATCACTCCCTGCCGCCCCAGCCGGTCCAGGTTGGGAGTGATCATCCACGGACAGCCGTCCGCGCCGATCGTGTCCCAGCGCTGTTCGTCGCTCATGATGAGGACCACGTTGGGACGCGCCGGTCTCTGGTAGGCCGGCGCGCGGCCCGCCAGCGCCGGCGCCGCCGCGCCGAGGAAACTCCGCCTGGTTGTCGCCGTTGTACTCATGGCCGTGAGTGCGACCATGGTATCACTTCGCCGCTCGCCCTCCGTAACGCGCGGCCGGCCCTACCGGAAGGCCAGCCCGATCCGGAAGACGATCATGGTCTCGTCGTCCGCCACGTACTGGACATGGACTTCGGTCCGCAGGGCCATGCTGCGTTTGAACCAGTAGTTCAACCCGCCGCCCATTCCGCCCCAACCGCCCATCCCTCCCGAAGTCACCGCGACCCCCAGCGGTATGATCTTCACAAAGGGGTCGAACTTCCCGGGCTTGTCGCGGTTGACGAAGTGATAGCCGACGTTCAGCCCGGCGGTGCCGAAACCGAAGTCGCCCACGAAGGATTGATAGGTGATGTCGCCGCCCAGCGCCAGGCCGCGCCACAGAAGCCCTTCGCCGCCGCCGCCCGCACCTGCCAGGGCGTAGCCGTGCCGGCAGCTGCCCGCGGTGAAGTAAACATGCCCATTGCCGTTGTACCGGAAGGGCTTCTCCGGTTCCTGAGCCGCCAGAAGAAACGGGAAGGCAACCACCATCGCGGCCGGAAGGAGCGCTTTCATCTTTGACCTCCGCACTTCCGAAGACACTTGCGGGGCCACTCCATGCCGGGCCCGAAGTAGTTGAAACGCCGTGCGATACTACTCCGCGCGGGGCGGGCGCGCGCCAGCGGCGGAAGACACTGTCAGCGGAATCTGGCGACTCCGCGCATGCGCGGAGCCGCCGTGGCAGGGAAGCGGGCGCCGCCTGACCGGCGCAGCGCCGTTATGCGGATTTTGCCGTCTGAGGCCGCATCTGGGCCATCATCTGCCGCATGGTGGCGATGTGGCCCGGGGAGCGGTTTTCCATCCAGACCTCAAAGCGCCTGGCGGCCTGTTCCAGGTGGGCGAGGAACTGCCGGTTCGCCCAGCGTTCCCTGAGTTCCTGGAGGATGGGCTTGACGCGCTCCCACACTCCGAAGAACTCTCCGCTGGTTTCGAAGAACAGGTCCTCGTGCAGCAGTCCGTAGTTGAGCAGGGCGCAGGCCTGTTCCCAGTAGCTCAGCACCATCATGGTGAAGGCGCCCCCCTCCGTGCCCGGTGCGGCGATTCGCATGGAATCGTCCAGGCTGTTCACGAAGTAATTCCGGAAGAACCAGTCGCGGGCCTGCCGCAGCCGCGCCTCGCGGCGCAGATCGTAGACCTGCAGGTGGAGCTGCGCCTGATCCTGCGTCGGTTTTGTCTCCATCGTCATATCTCCTCTCAATGTAAGTCGAACGGGACGGGGTCCGATCGACCGCCTTCCGGCCTGTTTGTGGAGTTCCGACCAGTTCGAGAGCCGGACCGTCGCTCAGAACACGGCTTTCGCCAGGTGCGCCACCGTCCAGGCGACGAGGCCGCACACCGGAAAGGTGAGCACCCAGGCGACGACGATATCGCGGGTCACCCCCCAGCGAACCGCCGAGAGCCGGCGTGTGGCGCCGACGCCCATGATGGCGGTGCTGATGGTGTGCGTGGTGCTGAGCGGCACGCCGAGGCGGGTGGCGAGTTCAATGGTGGCGGCCGCGGCGGTCTCCGCCGCGAAACCCTGAACGGGCTCCAGCTTGGTCAGCCGCAGCCCCATGGTCCTGACAATGCGCCAGCCGCCCACCGCCGTGCCCATGGCCATCACCAGGCCGCACAGCAGGATCACCCAGAGCGGGACCGCAAACCGCGGCAGGGCCCCGCCGAGCACCAGAACCAGGGTGAAGGCGCCGATGAACTTCTGCCCGTCGTTCGACCCGTGGCTGAAAGCCATGAAGGCCGCCGAGAGCACCTGCAGCCTGCCGAAGACCGACCGCACGGACGAAGCCGTTTGCCGCTGAAACAGGCGGTAAATACCCGACATCAGGAACAGGGCCGAGAGGAATCCCAGGAAACTGGAGAACACGATGCCCAGCAGCACTTTCTGCCAGCCGGACCAGAGCACGGCCTGGGGACCGGCGGTCGCCAGGGCGGCGCCGGTCAGGCCGGCCACCAGGGCGTGCGACTCACTGGTGGGCAGGCCGTAATACCAGGCCAGCGTGCTCCAGATCACGATGCCTACCATCGCCGCTCCGACGGTATAGATGCTGATCACGTCCGGCCGCACGATGCCCGTTCCGATAGTGGCCGCCACGGCGGTCCCCGACATGGTCCCCAGCAGGTTGAAAAAGCTGGCCATGAGCAGGGCGCGCGAGGGGGAGAGCACGCGCGTGGAAACGACCGTGGCGATGGCGTTGGGGGCATCCGTCCAGCCGTTCACGAACTCGGCCGCAAGAATGAGCGCAAGGACAATGACGGTTCCGGGAGCCAGGTCCATAGCCGGTCAGGCGTTCTGGAGCACGATGCCCTCTATAAGGTCCGCGACGTCCTCGGCCTTGTCCGTGGCGGCCTCGAGCAGCTCATAGAGCTCCCTCCACTGAATCACGTGCAGGAGATCGGTGGGCGCGGCGAACAGGTCTTCCAGCGCGTTTCGCAGCTTGGCATCGGCAAGGTTCTCCAGGCGGTTGATTTCGACGCAGTGCGGCAGAACGGTTTCCCGCACCACATGCCGCAGGGAGGGAACGACGAAGTGGATCTCCTCCGTCTGGCGGCGGATGATCTCGGCCAGTTCGACCGCCTGGGAGGATACAACGCGCGGGTGGTAGAGGGCAAACCTGTCGGAGGCGGCCTCGATGAAATCCAGCACGTCGTCCAGCGCGGAGATGAGGCCGTGAATGTCTTCGCGGTCGAACGGCGTGATGAAGGAGCGGTGCAGCTTGGCCTTGACCTCGTGGACGACCCGGTCGCCATCCTCTTCGAGGGCCTTGATCTGCTTCGCGCTCCCGTCCAGGTCCGCGGGGTTTCTCAGCGTGTCGAGAAGCAGCTTGCCCGCCCGGTTGAGGTTCTCCGAGGCCTTCTCGAACAGGTCGAAGAAGCTCTCTTCGCGTGGTATCAGGTGAAATCGCAAGCGCTTCTCCCGGTATATGCCGATTATAGGGTGCCGCCGGAAACCGTTTCCAGCGAATCGAGCGAGATCTTTTTGGCAGTGGGAGCGGTTGCCCTCGCAGGAATGGCCGGACCCCGGATGGCGCGCGGCGGCCGGCGAACGGCGGTTGCTACAATGAATTGCGAATGATTCAAACCCTGTTTGGCTCCGTGGAGCAGGAGCCGGGTCTCCTCGAACGGCTGAAGGCGGGAGTGCAGAAGACCCGGGCCGGACTGGTCGGACGCCTGGAAGAAACCCTCACCGGACGCAAGCAGATCGACCCCGAACTGCTGGAGGAGCTGGAGTTCACCCTGATCGGGGCGGACATCGGCGTCAAGACCACGGCCGAGATCCTGGACCGCATCCGGGAACGCGTGGACCGCAAGCTTGTGGACGACGCCAGCGAGCTGCGCGGCCTGATCCGGGAGCATCTGCTGGAGATTCTGCAAGCCGCCGAGCGCATGCCGGCGCGGGTGGAGGAGCCGCCCGCGGTGGTGCTGGCGGTGGGGGTGAACGGTTCGGGCAAGACCACCACCATCGGCAAGCTGGCGCACCGCTACCGGGCGGACAATCGCAGCGTGCTGCTGTGCGCGGCCGACACTTTCCGCGCGGCCGCCATCGAGCAGCTGCAGATCTGGGGAGAGCGGACGGGAACGGAAGTGATCCGGCAGAAGCCGGGAGCCGACCCCAGCGCGGTTCTGTTCGACGCGCTGCAAGCGGCTCGCTCGCGGCGCATCGACTACGTGATCGTGGACACGGCCGGCCGCCTGCAGACCAAGGCCAACCTGATGGCGGAGCTGGAGAAGATGTCGCGCACCGCGGCCCGGGTGGTCCCTTCCGCCCCGCACGAGGTTCTGCTGGTGATGGACGCCACCACCGGGCAGAACGGATTAGAGCAGGCGCGGCGCTTCACGGAGACTTCCGGAGTTACCGGGATCGTTCTCACCAAGCTGGACGGGACGGCTAAGGGCGGGGTGGTGATCGCCATCGCGCGCGAGCTCAGCCTGCCCATCCGCTACGTGGGAGTGGGGGAGAAGATCGACGACCTGCTGCCGTTCGACCCGGAGAAGTTCATCGAATCCCTGTTTGCGCAATGACACCGCAATATCTCACGGAGGCTTTCGAACTGGCGCGCCGCGGCCGGGCGCAAGCCAGCCCGAACCCCCTGGTAGGCGCGGTGCTGGTGAGAAACGGCGAGGTGGCCGGGCGGGGCTTTCACACCTACGCGGGGGTCAAGCACGCCGAAATCCGGGCGCTGGAGGAAGCCGGGGAACGGGCCCGCGGCGCGGACCTGTACATCAACCTGGAGCCCTGCTCGCACCAGGGCCGCACGGGACCCTGCGCGGACGCCCTGATCGCCGCGGGTGTCCGGCGCGTAGTGGCCGCGATGGCGGACCCCAATCCGCTGGTTTCCGGAGAGGGCTTCAAGAGATTGCGGCAAGCCGGCGTGGAAGTGGAGATCGCCGGGGAGTTCACCGCCGAGGCCGAGAAGCTGAACGAGGCTTTTGTCCACTTCATGCGCACCGGCCGGCCGCTGGTGACAATGAAGTCGGCCGTGACGCTGGACGGCAAGATCGCCGCGCCGGAGGACAACCAGGGATGGATCACCAGCGAGGTCGCGCGGGCGCACGTACAGCAGCTGCGGCACGAAGCCGACGCCATCGTGACGGGGATCGGCACGGTGCTGGGCGACGATTGCCTGCTCACCGACCGCACCGGATTGCCGCGCAGCCGGCCGCTGCTGCGCATCGTGCTGGACTCCCAGTTGCGCCTGCCGGTTCATTCCCGGATGGTGCGCAGCGCGAAAGACGACGTGATCGCGGTAGGCACATCGGCGGCCTCGGCGGAGCGCCGGCGCAGCCTGGAGGAGTGCGGCGTCCGGGTGCTGATCTTCGACGGGCCGGGGGGCCGTACCGACCTGCGCCGCCTGGTGAACTGGCTGGGCCAGGAGAAGCGGCTGTCGCTGATCATCGAAGCGGGCAGCAAGGTCAACTGGGCGGCGCTCGAACAGGGCGTGGTGGACAGGATTTTCTTCTATTACGCTCCCAAAATCCTGGGCGGCATGCAGTCGCTGCCAATCGTGGGCGGAGCCGGCCGCCTGCGGCGGGTGGACGCCATCCGCGCCCACAACATCACCCTGCACCGCATCTCGGCCGACGAGTTCGCGGTGGAAGGTTACATCATCCGGGAGACCTGACTTCCGAGCCGGCGGGGAGGAGCGGCCATGTTTACCGGCATCATTGAAGAGCCCGGAACAGTGGAGTCCGTGGAGATGCGCCCGGTGGGCGCGCGCCTGCGCATCCGCTGCCGGAAGGTTCTGGAAGACATCTCGGAGGGTGCTTCCATCGCCGTGAACGGCGTGTGCCTGACAGCGGTGGAGAACCGGGCGGACAGCTTCGCGGCGGACGTCTCACCGGAGACGCTGAGCCGGTCGAACCTGGGCGCGCTGCGGCAGGGCGGGCTGGTGAACCTGGAACGGCCGGTCTCCCCGGCGGGCCGGCTGGGCGGCCACATCGTGCAGGGTCATATCGACGGGACCGGAGAATTCGTGGCGCTGGAGCCGCTGGGAGAAGACAACTGGTGGCTGCGGGTGCGGCTTCCCGAGGAGTTGACGCGCTACGTGGTGGAGAAGGGCTCGATCGCCATCGACGGGGTCAGCCTCACGATCGCGGCGGTGGACGGCGATGAAGTGGCGGCCACCATCATCCCGCACACCTACCGCACGACCACGCTGGGCGCTTACCAGCCGGGCGGGCGGGTGAATGTCGAGTGCGACATCCTGGCCAAGCACGTGGAGCGGCTGCTGGAGAAGATGCGGCCCGCATCGCGGCTGACCATGGACAAGCTGCGGGACCTTGGCTACTGATGGGCGCCGCGCGCGGGGACCGCTGATGCGCGAGGCGCGGGCGGCTGCCCTGCTGACCGGCGCGACCGCGGCGGCGATTCTGTTCACCTGGCAATTCCTGACCGTGGCCTTCAATTACGGCGGCAACTGGAGCGCGCTATTCTGCACCGGGAGCCGGCTGAAGCAGCCGCCCGTACTGGCCGGTGAGAACATCCACCGTTTCGCGGACAGCTACGGGTACGACGGCCAGTTCTACCACTACATCGCGCACGATCCCCTGCTGCGGGAAGGGCTGGACGCGTATGTGGACGCGCCGCGGCTGCGGTACCGGCGCATCCTCGTGCCCGGGCTGGCCTGGCTGGCGGCGGGCGGGCGGCGGCGTTGGGTGGACGAAGCCTACTTCACGGTGATCCTGGCATTCGCTTTCCTGGGCGCGTTCTGGCTCAGCCGCCTGGCGGCGGGCTGCGGTCGCTCGCCGGCCTGGGGGCTGGCGTTTACGCTGATCCCCTCAGTGGTGATTTCGGTTGACCGGATGACGGTGGATATCGCGCTGGCGGCGCTGGCGGTGGCGTTCGTGCTGTATCAGCGGGAGTCGCGGCCGGCAGCGCTGGGCGTGACACTGGCCGCGGCGGCGCTGGCGCGGGAAACGGGGCTGGTGCTGGTGGCGGCCTGCTGCCTCGCGGAGCTTCGAGCGAAGCGTTTCCGGCGTGCGGCGTGGTTTGCCGCAACGGCCGTTCCGGCAGCGGGGTGGTATGGGTACGTGAACTGGAATACGCGGCCGTACAGCGCGGATTGGCTGGGAGCGCCCTTCGCCGGGATTGTCCGGCGCATGCTGGAGCCGGTCGGTTACAGCCTGCCCCCGCTGGGAGCGGCGGCGGTGACCGGCCTCGACTACCTGGCCCTGGCCGGAGTGCTGGCGGCGTTTCTGCTCGGGCTGGTTCTGGTCTGGAAGCGAGACTTTTCCCGCCAGGGGCTGGCCACCGCGCTGCTCGCGCTGGCCGGCATTCTCCTGGCGCGCGCGGATGCCTGGCAGGACATGTACGGCTTCCCGCGCACACTGACGCCGCTGCTTATGCTGCCGGCGCTGCGGGCCTTGCAGGGCGGCCCGCCGTGGTACGCGGCTCCGCTGCTGATGGCGGCGCCGCGGGTGCTGTTGCAGCTCGGCCCGCAGGCACTGGGCGTGGCGAGGCACCTGGCGCCCGGCGCGGGGTAGTTCTCCGACCCTCGCCTGCAGCTCAGGAACGCTACTCTTTTGAAGAGGCTTGGACTATGCTGGGCCAAATGAAACCTCTCTGCTTTGTGCTGATGCCTTTCGGGACGAAGACCGACGAGAGCGGGCGGGCTATCGACTTCGACCGGGTGTACAACGAGGTGCTCAAGCCTGGGATTCAGGGGGCCGAGCTGGAGCCGATCCGGGCCGATCAGGAGACCTTCGGCGGCATCATCCACAAGCCCATGTTCGAGCGCCTGATGCTGTGCGACTATGCCGTGGCCGACCTCACCACGGCCAACGCCAACGTCTTCTATGAACTCGGAATCCGGCACGGCATCCGGCCCTACAGCACGGTGCTCGTCTTCGCCCAGGGGATGCGGCTTCCATTTGACGTAGCGCCGCTGCGCGGATTGCCGTACAACCTGGGCCCGGCGGGTGCGCCGGAGACCGCGGAGGCCGACGCGAAGGCCCTGGCCGGCCGGCTGATCGCGTGCCGACAGCCGGTGGAGGACAGCCCCCTGTTTCAACTCGTGACCGACTGGCCGAGGCCGGACCTTGCGCGCCTGAGGACCGACCGGTTCCGTGAGGCGGTGGAATACTCCCAGGAGGTCAAGGAGAAGCTCCGGACGGCGAGAAAAGCGGGGGCCAACGCCGTGGCGGCGGTCGAGCGGGAACTGAACGTAAAGGAGGCGGACCCGGCGATCGTCGCCGACCTGTTCCTGTCCTACCGGGCGGTCGAGGCCTGGCAGGCGATGGTGGATCTGGTTCCGAAGATGTCGCCGGTGCTGACGCGCACCGTCATGATCCGGGAGCAGCTGGGCTTCGCGCTGAACCGGCTGGGCCGGCGCGAGGAGGCTGAAAGGGTGCTGCAAGAAGTCATCGCTGAGCGCGGAGCGAGCAGTGAGACCAACGGGCTTCTGGGGCGGGTGTACAAAGACCGCTGGGAAGAGGCGGAGCGGGCAGGTCAGAAGGCCGCCGCGCGCGGATTTCTACGGAAGGCGATTCAAGCGTACCTGGCCGGCTTCGAAGCGGACTGGCGCGACGCCTATCCGGGAATCAACGCGGTCACATTGATGGAGATGGAGGAGCCGGTGGACCCGCGACAGGCGGAGTTGCTGCCGGTGGTGCGGTATGCCGCCAGGCGGCGTCTGGAGTCGAAGACGCCCGATTACTGGGACCATGCGACGCTGCTGGAGTTAAGCGTACTCGCCGGAGACCGGCGAGCCGCGGAGGAGGCCCTGGGCGATGCGCTGGCGGCGGTCCGTGAAAAATGGGAGCCGGAGACCACAGCCAGAAACCTGCGGCTGATCCGGCAGGCGCGGGAGCGGCGCGGGGCGGGTGGGAGTTGGATCGCGGACCTGGAGAATCAACTCACCGTAACTCCACTTACATAAATAAGGCG